>CALVLF010000105.1 GCA_944336625.1 uncultured Clostridia bacterium | reverse complement strand
GAGGCGCAGGAGCGATGGACTAGCAGCGCTAATTCGAGCGACTGCAACAAAGAAATGGGCCAAAGCAAGCCTGCTCAGGCGTATATCCCCTTGGACCTTAAGGGTAGATATTCTCATCAATAACGCGGCCATTGGCGAGCAGAAGATGATCGATGAAACGGATGATGAGTGGCTGGAACATGTATACCAGACTAACGTTTTCGGCCCCTTCCGGTATATCCGGGAGGCGCTGAAGATCTTCCTCCCCAAAAACGAGGGCTGCATTATCAATCTCTCTTCCGTCAACGGCACCCGGCCCTTCTGCGGCGCTTCCTATACTTCTTCCAAGGGCGCCATCAACACCCTGACGAAGAACGTGGCCATGCGCCTGATTGATACAAACATCCGCATCAACGCGGTGCGCCAGGGGCTACGGTCACGCCGGCCCATCTGGCCAATAAGGCGGGGGAACAGCCGGGCAGGGCAAAGATGCTGGAATATAGCGGGCACTTCGTATATTTCCCCGGCCCGGAATGCGAGCCGATAGATCAGGCCAACGCCTGCCTGTTCCTGGCCTCGGATATGGGGCAGCATGTAAAGGGACAGGTGTTGCAGGTTTGCAATGGCGCTTTCCTGTAAAAAAGAGGATTAAGAAATAAGCATAAGGAGGAATTTGATCATGTTGGGAAATTTCAGCTATGTAAACGCTACCAAGCTGTATTTCGGCGAGGATTCTTTAAAGTTTCTAAATGACGAGCTGCCAAAGTATGGAGAGACCGTCCAGCTTATTTATGGCGGAGGATCTATCAAGAAAAACGGCATCTATGATGCCGTTGTGGAGATCCTGCATGCCAACAGGAAAAAGATCGTGGAAGATGGGGGCGTTATGCCCAACCCCACGGTGGATAAGCTGCGGGAGGGCGTAAAGATCGCCCGGGAAAATAAGGTGGACTTGCTGCTGGCGGTAGGGGGCGGCTCCTGCTGCGATTATGCAAAGGCGGTTTCCGTTTCCGTGCATTGTGATGAGGATCCATGGGAGAAATACTATATCCGTTTTGAGGAGCCTACCTGCCAGATTGTCCCCGTAGGCTGCGTGCTGACCATGGCGGGAACGGGTTCGGAAATGAACGGCGGCGCCGTCATCACCAATCATGAAGCCAAGCTGAAAATCGGCCATATCTTCGGCGAAGAAGTCATGCCCAAGTTTTCCATCCTGAATCCCAAGTTTACCTTCTCCCTACCCAAGCGGCAGATGGTGGCCGGCATTTATGATATTTTCAACCATATCTGTGAGCAGTATTTTTCCGGAGAGGATGATAATACCAGCGACTACCTTTCCGAGGGCCTGATGAAATCCGTGGTGCACAGCTCCCGGATCGCCCTGCAGAACCCGGAAGATTATGAAGCTCGTTCCAATATTATGTGGGCGGCGACCTGGGCCCTGAATACCCTTATCGCAAAGGGCAAAAGCACGGACTGGATGGTCCATATGCTGGGCCAGGCAGTGGGCGCCTATACGGATGCTACCCATGGCATGACCCTGGCGGCTGTTTCCCTTCCTTACTACCGCTATATCCTGCCCTACGGCCTCCAGAAGTTCAAGCGTTTTGCTATGGAAGTTTGGGGCGTGCGGCCGGAAGGAAAAACGGACCTGCAGGTAGCGGAGGAGGGCCTTGCGGCCATGGAAGGCTGGATGCAGGAGCTGGGCCTTACCATGAATATCCGGGAACTGGGCGCTACCGAGGATATGATCGAGGGGATCGCGGATGCTACCGTTCTGGTGGACAGAGGCTATAAGGCCCTGAACCGGGATGAGGTTGTATCCATTCTGAAAGCCTGCCTGTGATCCGCCGCTTCCGCTCGAATAAAGGTTGCGTTCGTTAGAAACCATTGGAGCCGGCCGGGCAACCAGAGCCCGGCCTTTTCTTAATCTTTCATAGTAAAATAAACAAAGCGTCTGCTGCGCCGGAAAGGACATGGGCAGGCGCGCTTTGCTCTTCTGTCTTTTCAGCAAAAAAAGCGGGGGAGAAAAAAACGCGCCCCAGCCGAAGTGGGGCGCGAACCTGTGCAAACAATGAAAGATTAGTGGATGCCCATTTCCTCCCCGGTAACAGGCTGGATGCCGCCCCCTTGCAGGGCCTGCACCAGCTTGTCGATATCCGTTACCCGGAAGATCATATAGGCTTTGCCATCCCCCTGGCCAAAGGCGGAATACATATACTCCACGTCTACCGCCGCCGCAGCCAGCACCTCCAGCACCCTGGCCAGGCCGCCGGGGGCATCCGGCACGCTTACGGCGATCACCGGAGTCATGGAGAGGATGAAACCCTTCTCCAGCAGGGTAGAAGCGGCCTTCTGGGGCTGGTCGGCAATGAGGCGCAGCACGCCATAATCGCTGGTCTCCGCAATATTGATGGCCCGAAGATCGATATTCTCCTCTGCAAGCGCGGTAGTGATCTGCGCAAGCTGGCCGGCGCGGTTTTCCAGAAATACGGAAATCTGATGAATGGTCATGGCTTTCCTGTTCCTTTCTTAGATTTTGCGCTTATCGATCACCCGCACAGCCTTGCCCTCGCTGCGCTGGATGGACTTGGGCGCCACCAGGCGCACCTTGGCGTAAATTCCCAGCATGGCCTTGAGGGCGTTGACCAGCTGCTTCTCCCGCTCGGCTACCTGGCTGAGCTGGTCGGAGAACATCTCCGGGGTCATCTCCACCTGGACTTCCAGAGTATCGGAATTGTTCACCCGGTCTACCAAGATCTGGTAGTTGGCAGCATAGCCCTGTGCCAGCAATACGGTTTCGATCTGGGAGGGGAATACGTTTACGCCCTTGATGATGAGCATGTCGTCGCTCCGGCCCATGGGCTTGGACATCTTTACATGGGTACGGCCGCAGGAGCAGGGCTTCCTGGAAAGAACGCAGATATCCCGCGTGCGGTACCGCAGCAGAGGAAATGCTTCCTTGGTGATGGAGGTAAATACCAGCTCGCCCTTGCTGCCCTCCGGGAGCACCTCGCCGGTATTGGGATCGATAATCTCGGCGATGAAGTGATCTTCATTAATATGCATGCCGGTCTGCTCGGAACATTCGAAGCTGACGCCAGGGCCGCTGAGCTCCGTAAGACCATAGATATCGTAGGCCTTGATGCCCAGCTTATTTTGGATATCCTGGCGCATCTCCTCGCTCCAGGCTTCCGCCCCGAAGATGCCGGCTTTGAGCTTGATCTTATCCCGAAGGCCCCGCTCAATTGCGGATTCTGCCAGATAGGCCGCGTAAGAGGGGGTGCAGCAGAGAATGGTGGATTCCAGATCCACCATGAACTGGAGCTGCCGGTCCGTATTGCCAGAGGACATGGGCAGGGTCAGGCAGCCCACCTTATGGCTGCCGCCGTTGAGGCCAGGGCCGCCGGTGAAAAGGCCATAACCATAGCAGACATGGCAGACATCCTCATTGGTGCCGCCGGCAGCTACGATGGCCCGGGCACAGCAATCATCCCAGAGGTCAATATCATGCTGGGTATAAAAGGCCACTACCCGCTTGCCGGTGGTGCCGGAGGTGGATTGAATGCGTACGCAGTCCTTCAGCGGCCGGGCCATCAGGCCATAAGGATAGGCCTCCCGCAGGTCGTCCTTGGTAAGAAAGGGAAGCTTATATAGGTCCTCTACACCCCGGACATCCTTAGGTGTGAGGCCTTTTTCCTCCATTTTCTTGCGGTAGTAGGGGACGTTATCCCATACGTTCTGTACCTGCCGCACAAGGCGCTCGTTTTGCCAGGCCAGGATCTGCTCCCGGCTGGCGCATTCGATTTCCTGCTGATAATAGCGTTCCATGGGGGTCGTTGTTCCTTTCTATATTGAAAAATGATGAAGGGGGAGGGAGCCTCCCTCCCCCGGCGAAACAATCAGGATTCCCGGCCCAGGGCAAAGGCCCGGCGGTTCAGTTCCAGGAATTTGGGGGGTACGCTAAGCTCGATGGCCCGATCCCAATCTTCCGGGCTGAAATCGAAGCCCTTGGAAAGGCGCCCTAGGAGGACGATATTCACCGCCTTGGCAGAGCCAGCCTGCTCCGCCAAAGAAAGGGCGTCAAAAGCATCCACATCGATGCCTGCAGCCTGCATTTCCTCCACCAGCCCTTCCGGATACTGGGCAGCGCCGGTGATGACGGGCATGGGGTTGATCTGCTGGGTGTTGGTGACGATCTTGCCGCCGGGCTTTAAGTATTCCGTCCAGCGGGCCGCTTCCAGCAGCTCAAAGGAAAGGATGAAGTCCGCCTCCCCTTTATCGATGATAGGGGAATAGACCTTGTCGCCGAAACGCACATAGGTCACCACGGAACCGCCCCGCTGGCTCATGCCGTGCACCTCGGAAACTTTGATGTCATAGCCCCGGCTCAAAAACAGCCGGCCCAGAAGCTTGCTGGCCAGCAGGGAACCCTGGCCGCCAACGCCAACGATCATGATATTTTTAGTTTCCATCCTTATCCCTCCTTGGAAGCTTGCAGGGCGCCAAAGGCACAAAGCTGTTCGCATACGCCGCAGCCGGTACACAGGGTATTGTCGATGGCGGCCTTTCCATCCTTCATGCTGATGGCGGGGCAGCCGATTTTCATGCAGGCCTTACAGCTCCTGCAGGCATCCGCATCCACATGGAGGGGGGGCTGGTGCTTGACGTATTTGAGCAGGGCGCAAGGCCGGCGGGAGATGATGACGGAGGCCTCTTCCGCCGCCACTTCTTCTTTGATAACTTGGTCGCACTGCTTGAGATCATAGGGGTCCACTACCCGGACCCGCCGGATGCCGATCGCCTTGCAGAGGGCTTCCAGATCCACCTTAGAGGCAGGGTCGCCCTTGAGGTTATAGCCAGTGGTGGGGTTTTGCTGGTGCCCTGTCATGCCGGTGATGGAATTATCCAGAATGATGACGGTGCTGTTGGAAGCATTGTAGGCGATGTTCACAAGGCCCGTCATGCCGGAATGCATAAAGGTAGAATCGCCAATTACCGCTACAGCCTTTCCATCCGGCGCGCCTTCCGCCTTATTGAAGCCATGGAGGCCGGAAATGGAGGCACCCATGCAGACCACGGCGTCAATGGCGCCCAGGGGCGGCACCGCGCCCAGGGTATAGCAGCCGATATCCCCGATGACCGTAAGCTTCTGCTTGGCCAGGGTATAGAACAGGCCCCTGTGGGGGCAGCCGGCGCACATGACCGGCGGCCGGGCGGGGATGGGGGTATCCAGCTTAACCCCCGGCTTTGTGGGCAGACCCAGCTTTTCCGCCACGATGTTCTGGGAAAGCTCACCGATGGGAGAGAAATAGTCCTTGCCGCAAAGGGCCAGGCCCAGGCTGCGGCAATGCTCCTCGATGAAGCCATCCAGCTCTTCCACCACCACCAGCAGCCGTACGGTAGCAGCGAAATCCTTCAGCAGTTTATCCGGCATGGGATAGGCCATGCCCAGCTTCAAAACGGGATATTTATCGCCGCATACTTCCTTTACATATTGATAGCTGGTGCTGTGGGTGATGATGCCGATGTCGCTGCTCTCTCCCTTTTCCCAGCGGTTGCAGGGGGTGGTTTCCGCATATGCACGAAGGGCCTCCAGCCGCTCCTCTACCACAGGGTGGCGCAGCTTGGCATTGCCGGGCATCATGATATATTTCTGGGGCCGCTTTTCATAGGGAACGGGAGCGGGCTCCTGCCTCTCCGCCGGCTCCACCAGGCTCTGGGAATGGGCTACGCGGGTGCACATTTTTATGATGACGGGCGTATCGAACTTTTCGGAGATCTCATAAGCCAGCTTGGTAAACTGCAGAGCTTCGGCAGAATCCGCAGGTTCCAGCATGGGAACCTTGGCGGCCCGGGCATAATGGCGGGAATCCTGCTCGTTCTGCGAGCTGTGCATGCCCGCGTCATCGGCTACGCCGATGATCATGCCGGCGTTCACACCGGTATAGGAAATGGTAAAAAGCGGGTCTGCGGCAACATTGAGACCAACGTGTTTCATGCCGCAAAAGCTCCTGCGGCCCGCCAGGGAAGCGCCAAAGGCGGTCTCCATGGCAACCTTCTCATTGGGGGCCCATTCTGCATAGATCTCAGGATACTTGGCGGCGAACTCGGTAATCTCCGTGCTGGGCGTGCCGGGGTAGCTGGAGACGACGGTGCAGCCAGCCTCATATAAGCCCCGTGCCATTGCTTCGTTACCGAGCATCAGTGTCTTCATGGCGTTTCCTCCTTAAAAAATAAACTGGGAAAGAGGCAGCCAGCAAAGGCTGGCGCCTCGTTCGTTTATTGTTACATAATTAATAATTATATTTATCTCTTCTCACAATATCAATGGGCAACTTCTCCCTGGTTGCCGATGGAGTCCGTTACGGTAACGGTAACCTGCCGGCCATAGCAGGAGAAAATTCCCTCCACATAATCCCGATCCGGCGCTTTGGATAGCCGGCTGATGAGCGGGGTAGCTATGAGGCTTACCAGCATTACGAAGGCGCCGCAATTGATGGGGGACTGGAGCCAGGCGGGGAAGCTGGACTGCAGGAACATGTTCAGCAGCATGACGCCAACGCCGAAGATATAGCTGAACCATACGGCAGCGGCGCTGGTGCGCTTATCATAGAGGCCGTAGAGGTAGGGCCCCAGGAAAGCGCCTGCCATGGCGCCCCAGGACAGGCCCATCAGCTGGGCAATAAAGGCGAAATTGTATTTATACTGGACGATGGCGATGACGGCGGAAATGAGGATGAATACGACGATCAGGCCGCGCATCATCAAAATTTGCCGATTCTCGCTTATTTTAGCACATTTTCGCTTCTCGATCAAATCCAATATGAGGGTAGAGCTGGCGGTCAACACCAGGGAGGAAAGGGTGCTCATGGAAGCTGCCAGCACCAACACCACTACCAGGCCCATGAGCACCGGGGAGAAATGCTGGAACATGGTGGGGATGATTACGTCGTAGCCCTGGCTGGCCACATCCACCTGGCCGGAAAGCAGCCGGCCGAAGCCCCCCAGGAAATAGCAGCCCCCTGCTACGATTACGGCAAAGAGGGTGGAAATAACCGTGCCCTTTACGATGGCGGCTTCGTTTTTGATGGCATAGAACTTCTGGGTCATCTGGGGCAGGCTCCAGGTGCCCAGGGAGGTGAGGATGACCACGGCCGCCAGGTTAAAGGGATCCGGGCCGAAGAAAGAGGTGAATATGCCCGGCGCGGTGGATACGGTGGGGTCGCTGACCTCTGCCAGGGCTTCTAACGCCTGGCTCACGCCGCCGAACTGCGAAAGGGCAGCGACAATGATAATCACGATGCCCCCCAGCATGATGATACCCTGGATAAAGTCGTTAATAACGGTAGCCATGTAGCCCCCGGCTACCACATAGATCGCCGTGAGAATGGCCATGAGGAGGATGCAGAGGGAGTAGTCTATATTAAAGGCCATGGCAAAGAGCCGGGAAAGGCCGTTATACAGGGAAGCTGCATAGGGAATGAGAAAGACGAATACGATCAGGGCCGCTCCCACCCCAAGGGCCCGGCTGTTATACCGCTTTTCAAAGAAATCCGGCATGGTTTTGCTTTTAAGGTGCTGGGTCATGACCCGGGTACGCCGGCCCAGGATTGCCCAGGCCAGATAGGAGCCAATGATGGCATTCCCCAGGCCGATCCAGGTGGAGGAGATTCCAAACCTCCAGCCAAACTGCCCGGAGTACCCCACCAGGATCACTGCGGAAAAATAGGACGTGCCATAGGCGAAGGCCGTGAACCAGGCGCCTACGGAGCGGCCGCCCAGGACGAAGCCATCTACGCTGTTTGAATGGCGCTGGCAGTATAAGCCGATTCCAACCATCAGGCCGAAAAAAATAACCATCATGGCCAGCTTGATTATCATGTCCATAGTAATAGAACCTCCTGAGAAAAAATTTTCGGCTTCCAAAGAGGCCAGGAAGGCGGGTTTGGAAGCCGGAGTGATCAGTTTGTAGTTTGTGCTTCTACCAGGCGGGTACGGCCATAGGTTTGGCGCAGCAGGGGCTTTTCGATCTTCCCCGTAGCGTTTCGGGGCACCCGGGAAAATATAATCCGGCGGGGCCGCTTATAGCGGGGCAGCTCCTGGCAGAAATCCTGAATCTCCTTTTCCGAACAGGTAAATCCTTCCTTAATTTCAATGATGGCGGCCGCGATCTCTCCTAGCCGCTTATCCGGCAGGCCGATCACCGCCACATCCTTGATCTTATTGTGCTTGCGGAGAAAATCTTCGATCTGAACAGGATATAGGTTTTCCCCGCCCGAGATGATTACGTCCTTCTTCCGATCTACGAGATAGATGAAGCCATCTTCATCAACCCGGGCCATATCCCCCGTATATAGCCAGCCATCCTTCAGCACTTCCGCGCTGGCTTCCGGGTTTTTATAATAGCAAAGCATGACGCCGGGCCCCTGAACGATCAGCTCGCCCACTTCATCGGTGGCCACATCCTGGCCCTTATCGTTCACGACCCGCGCCTTCCATAGATAACCGGGCTTGCCGATGGCCCCTACCTTTTGGATATTTTCTACCCCTAAGTGGACACAGCCGGGGCCTATGGATTCGCTCAGGCCGTAGTTGGTATCGTACTGGTGATGGGGGAATACCTTCTGCCAGCGGTGAATCAGGCTGGGGGGCACGGGCTGCGCGCCGATATGCATCAGCCGCCACTGATCCAGATAGTAATGGGATAGATCCACCTTTCCCGCATCGATGGCATCCAGGATATCCTGCGCCCAGGGAACCAGCAGCCATACGATGGTGCACTTCTCTTCGGTAATGGCCCGCAGAATCCACTCGGGCTTTACGCCCCGCAGCAGCACGGCCCGGCTGCCGGAAAGCAGGCTTCCGAACCAATGCATCTTGGCTCCCGTGTGATACAGAGGCGGTATGCAGAGGAATACATCCTCCCGGGTCTGGCCGTGATGCTTCTGCTCCGTCAGGCAGGCTCCCATAAGAGCCCGGTGGCTGTGCAAAATGGCCTTGGGGAAGCCGGTGGTGCCGGAGGAGAAGTAGATGGCCGCCAGGTCATCCTCCGAAAGGTTTATGGCCGGGGCCTCTTTGGAGCAGTAGCCCAGCAGCTCCCAGAGGTTTTCCGCAAAGGAAGGCACCTCCTTCCCTACAAAAAACATGGTGTGAACTCCGGGGATCTTATCCAGGATGGGTTCCATGCGGCTAATG
Source organism: uncultured Clostridia bacterium (assembly GCA_944336625.1). Taxonomy (GTDB): domain Bacteria; phylum Bacillota; class Clostridia; order Christensenellales; family CAG-138; genus Pelethousia. The sequence continues at coordinate 15,683 of CALVLF010000105.1, read as the reverse complement.
AATTCCGGCCCCAGCACCAGCACCTCCACATCTGCCAGATCCAGGCAATACTGGATCTCTTCGCTGGTATAGCGGAAATTCATAGGCACAGCTAGGCAGCCCGCCTTCAGGATTCCAAAGTAGATGGGCAGCCATTCTAGGCAGTTCATGAGCAGAATCCCTACCTTGGCTCCCTTTTTAACCCGGCGGCTGAGCAGCAGGTTTGCCACTCGGTTTGCTTTTTTATCAAACTGGGACCAGGTCATCTCCCGGCGGTAGGGAGCATCCGGCCGGCTCATTTCGATGAGGCTATAATCCCGCCAGGTAACGGCTCTGTCCCGTTCCTCGGAAGGGTTAATCTCCACCAGGCTGACCTCGCTGCCATAGAGCCGCGCATTCTTTTCCAGTAATTCTGTGATGACCATCGTTCTCTCCTCGTTTCATGATTGGTTGGATGGAGCAGGGATAAAAAAACGTCCTCTGCAAAACTGCAGAGGACGAGAATTCCCGTGGTACCACCTCAATTTACCGCCCGAGGGCGGCCTCAACGGATACTAACATATCCTGGTGCTGTAACGGGCACACCCGTCAATGCCTACTATTGGTTCAGCAAGCCGCTCCGAAAGGTATTCAGCATTCGCCAATCTACTGCCTTGCACCAGCCGGCAGCTCTCTGGAGAAAGGGGATGAACGCCTACTTGGTTTCTTCTTCGCGTTTCCGTTGCCATATACTTTAGCAACAAGCCGGGCGGATGTCAACAGTTTTTTTACTGGAAAACGACTTTTTTAGGGCTGCCATATTCTTTGCGCACATAGCTGGATAAGTCGCCACAACTAGAAAAAGCCCTGCTAGCGCAGGGCTTTTTCTTTAGAACTGGAATTCATTTCCCGGGAACTGGGGGATGCCGGCGAACCCCTTCTTCAGGTCTTCATCCGCGGGGACGTAATCCGTCATCTCACCATCGTTGAAGCGCTGGTAGGCCGTCAGGTCGAAATAGCCGGTGCCCGTAAGGCCGAAGAGGATGGTCTTTTCCTCGCCGGTTTCTTTGCAGCGCAGGGCTTCCTGCATGGCTACATAGATAGCATGGCTGCTTTCCGGGGCGGGCAGGATGCCTTCTACCCGGGCAAAGTCTTCCGCCGCTTTGAATACCTCCGTTTGCTCCACAGAGGTGGCTTCCATGAGCTTATCATCATAGAGCTGGGAGAGGATGGAACTCATGCCATGGTACCTTAGGCCGCCCGCATGGTTGGCAGAGGGGATGAAGCCGGAGCCCAGGGTATACATTTTGGCCAGCGGGCAGACCATGCCCGTGTCGCAGAAATCGTATACATATTTGCCCCGGGTCAGGCTGGGGCAGGAGGCGGGCTCTACGGCGATGAAGCGGTAATCTGCCTCACCCCGGAGCTTTTCGCCCATGAAGGGGGCGATGAGGCCGCCTAGGTTGGAACCGCCGCCGGCGCAGCCGATGATGATATCCGGCTTGATACCGTATTTATCCATGGCGGTCTTGGTTTCCAGGCCGATGATGGACTGGTGGAGCACCACCTGGGAAAGGACACTGCCCAGGACGTAACGGTAGCCCTCCCGGGTAGTGGCGGCTTCCACAGCCTCGGAGATGGCACAGCCCAGACTGCCGCTGGTGCCGGGGTGCTCCTGCAGAATCTTACGGCCTACCTGGGTAGTATTGGAGGGAGAGGGGGTTACATCTGCGCCATAGGTACGCATGACCTCACGGCGGAAGGGCTTCTGCTCATAGGATACCTTGACCATGAAAACCTTGCAGTCCAGGCCGAAGTAGGAGCAGGCCATGGAGAGGGCCGTGCCCCACTGGCCGGCGCCGGTTTCGGTGGTTACGCCCTTGAGGCCCTGTTTTTTGGCGTAATATGCCTGGGCAATGGCGGAATTAAGCTTATGGCTGCCGCTGGTATTATTCCCTTCAAATTTGTAATAAATTTTCGCAGGCGTCTGGAGTTTCTCCTCCAGGCAATAGGCCCGTACCAGGGGGGCGGGGCGGTACATCTTGTAGAAATTGAGAACTTCTTCTGGGATGGGGATATAGGGGGTAGTATCGTCCAGCTCCTGCTTTACCAGCTCCTCGCAGAATACGGGCATGAGCTCCTCTGCCTTCATGGGCTGATGGGTGCCGGGGTTGAGAAGGGGGGCGGGCTTATTTTTCATATCGGCCCGCAGGTTATACCAGGCCTTGGGGAGCTCGTCTTCCTGCAGGTAGATCTTGTAAGGAATGTTCTTTTCGTACATGGTTCGTTCTCCTTTCCTGGGATACAAATTTTTTCCGCAGGGACGGAGGGAAAATAAAAAGCCCCTGTCCCTGACAACTTCTTTGCAGGGACAAGAGCTCTAAAACTCCTGCGGTGCCACCCGGCTTGGCGCAAATGCGCCCACTCAACGCATACAGACATATGCAGGTTTTTGCTAACGGAGAACCACCTCCGGCGCACCTACTAAAATTCGGTTTGCCCTCAGGAGCCCATTCCTGCCGGCCATCCCTGCCGCACTCCCACCAACGGCGGCTCTCTAGGAAGGACGCATCCGGAAGTACTTACTCTCCCTCAACGGTTTCGCTGAAAAATTCAACTTGGTATGTAGTATACGCAGCCCGGGGAAAAATGTCAACCCCTCTTTTCAAGTTATTTTTTTTCAATTCAAATGGGATGCCCGGCAGCCGCCCTAGTCCCGGGCTGCCGCGGGCTTACGCATGGTAAGGGAGATGCGCTTCTTCTCCGTATCCACCTCCAGAACCCATACCGTTACTACATCCCCCACCTTGACGGCCTGGGTAGGGTGGCTGACCCGGCGCGCTCCCAGCTGGGAGATATGCACAAGCCCGTCCCGGTGGACGCCAATATCCACAAAAGCCCCGAAGTCTGTAACGTTGCGGATGGTACCCTTGAGCTCCATGCCGGGCTTGAGATCCTGCATTTCCAGCACGTCGGTGCGCAGCAGGGGCTTGGGCAGATCATCCCGGGGATCCCGGCCGGGCTTTTGCAGCTCCCGAATCATATCTCGAAGGGTTAAAATCCCCACATCCAGCTCTCGGGAAAGGGTACGGGAGCCTACCTCCGCTACCTTTTCCCCCAGCTGGGAAAGGCGGCCCTCCCGGATATCCTGGGCGGTGAAGCCAAACCGGGTCAGGAGCTTTTTTGCGATAGCATAGCTTTCCGGGTGAACGCCGGTATTATCCAGCGGGTTCGTTCCCTCTGCGATGCGCAGAAAGCCGGCGCACTGTTCAAAGGCTTTGGGCCCCAGCTTGGGCACCTTAATAAGTTCCGCCCGGGAAGTGAAAGGCCCTTTCTCCTCCCGATAGGCGGCGATATTCTCCGCCACCTGCCGGCTGATGCCGGATACATAACATAGCAGGGGTATGCTGGCCGTATTCAGCTCCACCCCTACCTGGTTCACGCAGCGTTCCACCACGCCCCCCAGGGCTTCAGAAAGGCGGGCCTGCTTCATGTCGTGCTGATACTGGCCTACGCCAATGGCTTTGGGGTCGATCTTCACCAGCTCGGAAAGGGGGTCCTGGAGCCGGCGGGCCAGGCTGACGGCGCTGCGGAGGGATACGTCCAGCTCCGGAAATTCCTCCGCCGCCAGCTTGGAAGCGGAATAGACGGAAGCCCCCGCCTCATTGACGATTACATAGGGGATAGACCCCCCGCTTTCCTCCATGGTTTCCACGAAAAACCGCTCTGTTTCCCGGGAGGCTGTGCCATTGCCAATGGCCGCCAGGGTTACGCCGTGCTTTTTGATAAGCTGCAAAAGGGCCTTCCGGGCAGAGGGAACCTTTCCCTGGGCCGGCAGGGGATAGATGACCCCTGTATCCAGCAGGTTCCCCAGGGCGTCCACAACGGCCAGCTTGCAGCCTGTGCGGATTCCCGGGTCCATGCCCAGAACGATCTGCCCCCGGATGGGGGGCTGCATAAGCAGGTCGTTTAGATTCACGGCGAATACGCCGATGGCTGCCTCCTGGGCTGCCTCCGTAAGCTGAGCCCGGGTTTCCCGCTCCATAGCCGGGAGGATGAGGCGGCTATAGGCGTCCTTGGCTGCTGCCTCTACGAGGGCAGCAGCCGGGGCCCCCGCCCGGATACACCCCTGGGTTACGGCCCCCAGGGCCTCCTCTTGGGGCAACAGAAGGGATACCTTCAAAAAGCCCTCCCGCTCCCCCCGGTCCATGGCCAGCACCCGGTGGCCGGCCATGGTGCGGACGGGCTCGCTGTAGTCATAATACATCCGGTAGACGGAATCCTCCTCCTTGGCGGCCCGGGTTTGGATCTGCCCCTCCTTTTGGATGAGGCGGCGGAGCCGGGCCCGGACCTCCGCGTCATCGCTAAAGCCCTCTGCCAGGATATCGCTGGCCCCGGCCAGGGCATCCTCCGGCGTTTCAACGCCCTTTTCCCCGTCTACATAAGCTTCCGCCAGGCTGAGAGGACCCGGATCCCCCATGTCCTGGGCCAACAGCCGCTGGGCCAAAGGCTCCAGCCCCCTTTCCCGGGCGATCATGGCCCGGGTACGGCGCTTGGGCTTATAGGGCCTATAAATATCTTCCAGCTCTGCCAATATGGTGCAGCCTTCCAGGGCTGCCGTCAGCTCCGGCGTCAAAACGCCCTGCTTGCTGAGGGCGTCCTCTATTTCCTGCCGCCGGGCTTCAAAGCCTCTGAGATACTGGATTCGCTCCGACAGGGTGCGAAGGAGCTGGTCATCCAGCCCGCCGTGCTTTTCCTTCCGGTAGCGGGCAATGAAGGGGATGGTATTGCCTTCGTCTATGAGGGCCATAACGTTTTCCACCTGCCAGCCTTCCAGGGCGGGAAATTCCTTTAATAGGGCCTGTTTTACATCCATAGGGGTTTATCGTACTCCTGTTTCAAATTTTAAAATAGATGATTCTGTAAATTATTTATGATTTTTTCCATCAACTCGATGCGGTTGAAGGGGGTCATGAGATAGAACCCATCCACATAGGGAAGCATTTCCCGGGCAATTGCGCAGGAGATCCCAAGGGCCAGTGCCTCGGCCTCTGCCCGGTCCTTGCCTTCGTAGCGGGAGACGATCTCGTCGCAAACCTGTACCCCGACGATTTCATTATTGAGGAAGCAGGCGTTCCGGTAGCTTACCACCGGATAGATGCCTCCCAATATCTTCCCCTTGAGGATGGACCGGGCCAGCTTTAGGTTCGCCAGGGCTTCCGGGGATAATACCGGCTGGGTCAGGAAGGCGGATACGCCGTTTTCTTCCTTTTCCTGGGCCAGGCGCAGCTGCATTTGAAAATTGCGGGCGTTCAGGTTCAGGGCCCCATACAGGCGCAGGGGCCGGGGAAAGACCTCCTCGTTCATGGCGGATACATACTTGGCCAGCTTCCGGGCGTTAAACTGGAAAACGCTCTTTACCTCGTCCCGCTGGGCGGAAGGTATGGGGTCCCCGGTGACCAGCAGGACGTTGGATACATCCTCCATGGCAAGGCCCAGCAAAAGGGCCCGGGTTGCGCTCAGGTTCCGGTCCCGGCAGGTGAGGTGGGGCAGGGGTTCGATGCCCAGCTCCCGCTTGAGCTTGCAGGCCAGCAGGCTGCTGTCCGCCCGGGGGCGGCCAACGGGGCAGTCCGCAATGGTAATGGCGTCCGCCCCTGCCTTCCAGAGCCGCTTCGCCCCCTCTAAAAAAGGGGCAGCGCTGCCCTTGGCCGGCGGATCCAGCTCCACGGCGATAACGGGCCGGCCCGCCTCCAGCTTTTCCCATAAGGGGTTGGGGACCGGGGCCTGGGGCCGGGCAGCTTGCGGGGCTGCCGGAGCGGCGGGCCGGGGCCGGGAAGGGGCATCGAGGGCTTTGGCTACAGCCGCCATATGGGCCGGCGTGGTGCCGCAGCAGCCGCCGATGATCTGGGCCCCGGCTTCCGCCAGGGCGGCAGCCTGGCTGCCAAAATAATCCGGCTTCCCCCGGTAAACCACCCGCCTACCCAGCACCGTAGGGTAGCCGCCATTGGGAAGGGCGGAGAGGGGCTTGGCAAGGGGCGGGCGCTTTTGCAGCAGGCTGGCCATATGTCGGGGGCCGGCCATGCAGTTGAAGCCCATGCTGTCGATCTCAGGGAGGGCATCGGCCCAGCGCAGCAGCTCCCCGCCCCCATAGCCCTCCAGGGTAACCCCTTCGGGCTGGACGGCAAAGGAAACCAGCAGGAAGGCCTCTGGGCAGCAGGCCTTCAGGTGCCGGGCCAGGGTTTCCAGGCCCTGGTTCGAGGGCAGGGTTTCCGCCAAAAAGTGGGTAATTCCCATCTCCAGAAAAGCATCCACCTGGGGGAGATAAGCCTCTATCTTATCCTCGGGCAGGGGGCCCATATCCGCAAAAACATAGGCCCCATAGGGCTCGGCTGCTTCCAGAGCCAGCTTGCAACTCTCCTTTATGATTCGCTTGGTAAGCGCCGCTCCCCCTTTTAGGGCGCCGGCGGAAAAGGTGTTGGTTTTAATTGCCTGGCAACCTGCGGACAAATAGGCACGGTGAATCTCCAAAATCTCCCCGGGGGCTTCCAGGCTGGCCAGCTCGCAGCTGGCCGCCCGGGGTCCGGGCAGGGAAGCATAGTAGGTGCCCATGGCTCCATCGAAAAGCAGGGGCCGGCCGGATGCAAGGTAGGTGCGAATGTCTTCCATATCCTTCCTCCTAGCCCAATACCTTCCGGGCGATTTCCACAGACTGGCGGGCATCCTTGGCATAATAATCCGCCCCCATGCTTTCTGCATATTCCGGCGTTACCACCGCCCCGCCTACAAAGGTCTTTGGCGGCTGCGGCAGGGCCTTGAGGGCCTGGATGGTCCGCTCCATGGCGGGGAGGGTGGTGGTCATAAGGGCGGAAAGGCCTACCAGCCGCGCCTCTTTTTCCAGAACGGCCTCCACCACTCGCTCCGGGGCTACGTCCCGCCCCAGATCGATTATGCTATAGCCGTAATTTTCCAGCACGGTCTTTACGATGTTTTTGCCGATATCGTGAATATCCCCCTGCACCGTAGCGATGACGATGGGGCCTTTTTTGATGGGCGCGCCCCCTTTGGCGGCCAGGGCCTGGCGCACCTGTTCAAATACGGCCTGGGCAGCCTGGGCGGCGCGCATGAGCTGGGGCAGGAAGGCGATGCCCTTTTCATAATCCTCTCCCACCTGGTCCAGGGCGGGGATGAGGCGGTTTTCCACCAGGGAAAGGCTATCCTCCCTTTCCAGGGCTTCTTTAGCCAGGCGGCCCGCCTCTTCTGCAAAGCCCAGCATAATGGCCTCTTCCAGGGTAAGGCCTGTTTCAGGGGGCTTTTCCTGCTGGGGGGCCTGGGCAAAGCGGCGGATATAGGCCTGGCAGCCCCCATCCTCCCCGGAAAGGACCCGGTGGGCGGCGATGGCGTCCATCAGCTCCCCCTGATTGGGGTTGATAATGGGCAGGTCTAGGCCGCATTCCAGGGCCTGCACCAGGAAGGTCCTGGTGATGAGGCCCCGGTTGGGCAACCCAAAGGAAATATTGGAAACCCCCAGGGTGGTTTTGAGCCCCAGTTCCGTTTTGACCAGCCGGAGGGCCTTTAGCGTCTCGGCGGCCTGCTCCTGCTGGGCGGAAACGGTGAGGGTCAGGCAGTCGATAAACAGATCCTCCCTGGGAATGCCCTGGGCCAAGGCCGCCTCTAAGATCCGCCGGGCGATGGCCAGCCGGTCCTGGGCTGTGGCGGGAATTCCCCCCTTATCCAGGGTCAGGCCCACTACCGCCGCCCCATATTTTTTAACCAGCGGCAGAATGCGGGCCAGGGCCTCTTTATCCCCGTTTACGGAATTGACCGCGGGTTTCCCATTGTAGACCCGGAGCCCTGCCTCTAAAGCAGCCGGGTCGGAGGAATCCAGCTGCAGGGGGAGGGGAAGAGCGCTTTGTAATTTTTTAACAACTTTCGGAAGCATTTTGGCCTCATCCACCCCGGGATAGCCCACGTTTACGTCCAGAATATCCGCTCCGGCATCGGCCTGGGCCAGCCCCACCTGCAGGATATAGTCCAGATCTTCCTCCAATAGGGCCTGCTGGAAGCGCTTCTTTCCCGTAGGGTTGATGCGCTCGCCGATGACCCGCACCCCCGAAAGGGGCAGGGCTTCCAGGGAAGAGGTAAGGAAGCCGCCGCCCACATAGGGCCGCGCCCCGGGCTGCCGGCCCAGGAGGGCTTCCCGGACAGCCTGGATATAAGCAGGGGAAGTGCCGCAGCAGCCGCCGAATATGCTGGCCCCGGCTTCCAGGCAGGGCAGCAGGGCCCGGGCAAAGGCCTGGGGGCCCATGGTGTAGGCCCCGGTCACCGGATCCGGCAGGCCGGCATTGGGCTTTACAATGACGGGGAGGCGGGTATGCCTGCAAAGCTCCTGCACAAGGGGGGCGAGAAGGTCTGGCCCCAGGGAGCAGTTCAGGCCGATGGCATCCGCCCCCAGGCCCTCCAGGGTATGGGCCATAGCGGGGATGGTACAGCCCGTAAAGGTACGGCCCGAGGCCTCGAAGGTCATGGTGAGGCATACAGGAAGATCCGCCGCCTCTTTGGCGGCCAAAAGGGCGGCTTTGGCTTCGTATAGATCGGCAATGGTTTCGATGACGATCAGATCCGCCCCCGCTCTGGCGCCGGCCGAGGCCGTTTCATAAAAAATAGCGTAAGCTTCTTCAAAGGTAAGGGTGCCCAGGGGTTCCAGCAGCTCCCCCAGGGGGCCCATATCCAGGGCCACCTTGGCGCCCGTGCCGGCGCAGGCCTCCCGGGCCAGGGCAATAGCGGCGCTTACCACTTCTTCTATGGAATGGCCGGTTCCCTGCAGTTTGGTGCGGTAAGCGCCGAAGGTATTGGCGTAAACGATGCGGCTGCCAGCCTCTATATAGGCCCGGTGGATATTCCGGATGGCTTCCGGGTTTTCCAGGCACCAGAGCTCCGGCCGGCCGCCGGGGGCGAGGCCCTGCTGCTGGAGCATGGTGCCCATGGCGCCATCCAGAAGGAGAATGGATTCGTGAAAAAGATCAGGGCGCACAGGTTTTTCCCTCCTTGCGAAGCGCACAGGTTTCTTTGAAAGCGCAATGGGCGCAGCCCCGGATGCGGCCCATCTGGGGGCGGCCAGCAATGCCGATAATGGCGGTGACGGATTTTGTAGGGTTGAGCAGCAGGCTGTCCAATACATGGAGGCCGATGCGCCGCTGGGCGTCCAGCGCCGCGCAGAGCTGGGGCTGGATGGATAAGGGCAGGTCCCCATAGCCGGGGCTAAAGCGGTCCGTCAGGTATTGGCCGGGAAAATGGGCGGCCAGCTCCCCTTGGGCTTTGTCGCAGCCAGCCTCCACATAAGCGCTGCCGCAGGCATCCCATATTACGGCCCGGGCCATATCCCGGGCGGAGAGGGAAAGAAGGCGGCGGTCGAATTCCGCCCCCAGGGTGCAGGCCAATAGGGCGGCCTTGCTGCATTCCCCCAGCATGGTTCGGGCCAGACTGCCAGGAAGGATAAGGCCCGCCTCCGGAAGATAGGCTCCACCCTGCTGCCACTGCAGGGGAAAGACCCGGTATACATACCGGGGAGATAGGCTTTCCTCCATCTTTTGGGCAATGCTGGCGGCTTCCCTGCGCAGGGAAGCCGGCGCCCCTGCCTGGGCCCCCATATAAAAAAGGGCTGCGTCCACATCCAACCGCATTAAGCTGCTAAGCTCCTCTTTAGAATATTCTTTTAGTATACAGGCTTTTTGAAAAGGTGTACAGCTTTTCCCACCAGCCGCCGGAGCGGGCAGAAGGAAAAAGGGCATCCCCTTTTAACAAAAAAGAGCCGGGCGGGGAGTGGGCTGCAAAGGCATATGAAATGGCCGGGCCGCATAGGCTGTACAAAGGATGTTGGGGGTATTTTTGAATGTATGCTTATATAGAGGAGCGGGTCCTGGCGGTGGCGGATTATATTATCGACCATCAGGCGACGGTGCGGGCGGCGGCGAAAGCCTTCAAGGTCAGCAAGAGCACGGTGCATAAGGATATGAAAGACAGGCTGCAGGAGCTGGATCCGGAGCGGGCCCGCATCGTGGACGAAATTCTACAGCTGAATAAGGCGGAGCGGCATATCCGGGGCGGCATGGCCACTTACCGGAAGTATAAGGGAGAGCCGGAGCCTGCGAAAGAGCAGGCTTGATCCCGATTTATAGTTGACAGGGGAAAAGGGCTGTGATATGATGCAAAAAAGCGGAGATTGGGCGCGCTGCCCCAAATGACGGAGGAAAGGAGTTCCCATCATGGAGTTCGGTTTCAGGGCTGTCTATGGCATGATGATGTGTGGCTCCATGTCCTTCGGGCATGGAGAGCGTGTGCGTCCATAGGTCATCTCGCATAAAGACAGTGTGTGGAAGGGCCGTGAGCGTATGCGCTCGCGGCCCTTTTTCCATGAAATAAACATCTCATCGTTCGGGGAGGAAGCCAAAACGTATGGAGGCTGCAGGAAAGGATCCCATCATTACCATCCGTGGGCTGAAGAAAACCTTCGGTTCTGGCGATACGGCTGTAACGGCCTTATCCGGCATCGATCTGACCATTTACGAAGGGGAAATTTTCGGCATCATCGGCCTGTCCGGCGCTGGCAAGAGCACCCTTGTCCGCTGTATGAACTATTTGGAGCGGCCTACGGAGGGCAGTGTCACCATTGCGGGACAGGCCCTAGAGGGCCTGCGGGAGCATGAGCTGCTGGCTGCCCGGCGAAATATGGGCATGATCTTCCAGCAATTCAACCTGCTCATGCAGAAAACGGCCCTGCAGAATATCTGCTTCCCCCTGGAGATCGCCGGCGTTTCCCGGGCGAATGCCGTTAAGCGGGCCCGGGAACTCCTGTCCATCGTAGAGCTAGGGGATAAGGAAAAAGCCTATCCAGCCCAGCTTTCCGGCGGGCAGAAGCAGCGGGTAGCCATCGCCAGGGCCCTGGCTGCCAACCCCAAGGTCCTTCTATGCGATGAGGCCACCAGCGCCCTGGACCCCACTACGACCCGCTCCATTTTGAACCTTCTCAAGGAAATCAACCAGGCCTTTGGCATTACCATTGTGGTCATCACCCATGAAATGGCCGTCATCGAGGAGATCTGCGACCGGGTTGCCATCATCGATAACAGCCGCATCGCGGAGATTGGCAGCGTGGAAGATATCTTCATGCGGCCCAAGACGGATATTGCCCGGCGCCTCCTTTATGCTAGCGGCCGCCTAGGGGAGGAGATGATGGGGGAGCGGTGCCTGCGCATCATCTTCGACGGCACCAAAACCTCCAGCCCTATCATCGGCAATATGGTGCTGGAGTGCGGCGCACCTGTAAATATCCTCTTTGCGGATACGAAAACCATCGAGGGGAAGATGGTGGGCTATACGCTGGTGCAGCTGCCGGATAATGAGGCGGTTGTGGCCAAGATGAAGCGGTTTTTGGATATGCACGGCGTGAATTATCAGGAGGAGACCTATCATGTTTAATCCGCAAATGGTACAGGAAATGGGCAGGGGTATTTTAGAAAGCCTGATGATGACCTTGTCTGCTACCTTTATCTCCTATCTCATCGGCCTGCCTCTGGGGGTGCTGCTGGTAGTCACTGCCCCGGACGGCATACGGCCCCGGCCTAGCCTGAACCGGATCTTGAGCATTGTGGTGAACCTGTTCCGCTCCGTGCCCTTCCTGATCCTGCTGGTGTGCGTGCTGGATCTGACCCGTCTGCTGGTGGGTACAACCATCGGATCCGTAGCGGTTATCCCGCCCCTGGTTATCGCCGCCGCTCCCTATGTAGGACGCATGGTGGAGGCCTCCCTCAAGGAGATCGACCATGGCGTTATCGAAGCGGCAGAGAGCATGGGGGCCAGCAACTGGCAGATCATTACAAAGGTTCTCTTGCCCGAAAGCCTGCCTTCCCTCATCAATGGCGCTACCATCGTCACCACAACCGTTCTGAGCTATTCCGCCATGTCCGGTGCCCTGGGAGGCGGCGGGCTGGGGGCCATCGCCATCAACTATGGCTATTACCGCTATCAGGAGGATGTGATGTGGGTGGCCGTAGTGCTGCTGGTGATCCTGGTGCAGCTTTTCCAGGTGATCGGCGACAAGCTGACCCTGGCCTGCGATAAGCGCAAACCCTGAGCCTTGTTCCCTTTTATAAAATACAATGCACCCGCCCGGCTTTACCGCCCGTAAAGCCCCATGCGCCGCCCAGCCCGAGGCGCTGGCAGGCGGCGGGCCCCATACCCGATCGCTTACGCCCTTCTGGCGTAGTGGATATATTTTTTGAATTTGGAGGAAATCAACATGAAGAAATGTATTGCCATTTTGCTGGCCCTCGTGCTGGCCCTGGCCGCCTTTGGCTGTTCCAGCGCTCCTGCTGCTGATACATCTGCAGATGCCCCTGCTACCCAGGCGCCTGCTGCAGAGGAAGAGGCAACGCAGGCCCCCGCTGAAGATGCCGCACAGCCTGCGGAGCTCGTGACCATCCGGGTGGGCGCTTCCATCACCCCCCATGCGGAAATTCTCAATGCTGTCAAGGACGATCTGGCCGCCCAGGGATATAACCTGGAGGTGGTGGAGTTCACCGATTATATCCTGCCCAATACGGCGCTGGAAGAGGGGGATCTGGACGCCAACTATTTCCAGCATGGGCCTTATCTGGATGAGTTTAACGCGGAAAACGGAACACACCTGGTGGCCGTAGCTGCCATCCATTATGAGCCCTTCGGCATCTATGCCGGTAAGACCAGCAGCCTGGAGGATCTGGCGGACGGCGCTTCCATTGCCATCCCCAATGACGGCACCAATGAAGCCCGGGCCCTGCTGCTGCTGGAGGCCCAGGGCCTGATTAAGCTCAAGGAAGGGGTCACCCTTACCGCCACCAAGCTGGATATTGCGGAGAACCCGAAAAACCTGGATATCCAGGAGATCGAAGCGGCCCAGCTGCCCCGCTCCCTGCAGGATGTGGATATGGCCGTCATCAATGGCAATTATGCCATTCAGGCCGGCCTGCAGGTAAGCGATGCCCTGGCCGTGGAGGATAAGGACTCCCTCGCCGCGGAGACCTATGCTAACGTTCTGGTGGTTAAGGAGGGCAATGAGGAGACCGAAGCTACCAAGGCCCTCATCGCCGCCCTGCAGAGCGATACGGTGCGCCAGTTCATCGAGGATACCTATGCAGGCGCCGTCATCGCCAAATTTTAAAAATAAGCTATAGCAAAAAGCCCCGTCGGGGGCTTTTTGCGTTTATGGGCGCGGGCGGCAAAGCCCCTGCTGCGCGGCTGGGCCAAATATGCTATACTGTTTGGAAACGGAGGAGGGGAAGAAGGATGCCCTATATGCAGGAGAAGGATTGCCGTACTGCCATGGTCATCGGCTGGGACGGGGTAGAGAAGCTCCATAGGTCTGCCGTAGCAATCTTTGGGCTGGGGGGCGTGGGCTCCTATGCGGCGGAGGCCCTGGCCCGGGCCGGGATAGGACGGTTGTTGCTGGTGGATGACGACCGGGTCGCCCCCTCCAACTTGAACCGGCAGCTTTATGCCCTGGGCTCCACCCTGGGCCTGCCCAAGGCGGATGCTGCCCAGGCGCGGATTCGGGATATCGACCCGGAAATCCGGGTAGAGGCCCGCATGTGCCGCTATTCCCAGGAAACGGCAGATGGGTTCCTGCTGGAGGAATGGGACTATGTAATCGATGCCATCGATTCCGTTACGGATAAGCTCCTGCTGATCCAAAAGGCCAAAGAAGCGGGCACGCCCATCCTCAGCTGCATGGGAACGGGAAATAAGCTGGATCCCATGGGCTTCCGGGTAACGGATATGGAAAAGACCCAGGGCTGCCCGCTGGCCCGGGTTATGCGCCGGGAGCTGAAAAAACGGGGGATCAGGGGCGTGCGGGCGGTATGGTCCCCGGAGCCTCCCAGAAAGACGGCTTTCCAGCCGGAGGAGGAAGCCCCGGGCCGCCGGGCCATTCCCGGCAGCATCAGCTTCGTTCCAGCGGCGGCAGGCCTGCTCTGCGCCCGGGAGGCGGTATGCTACCTCCTGGGCCGGGGGGTAGAAGAGGAGCCGGCCGGATAAACTTAATGGATTTTTAATTCCATGTTGAAGAAATTGCCTGGATTTTCGGGTATTCTATAGGCATGACGATGGGATATAAAAAACGATTCGAAGGCGGTCTAACGCCAAAACAGAAAAAACTCTGGAGCGCCTTGGCTATCGGCGCCTTTCTAGGGCTGAGCCTGCTGCTGCTGATCTTCGTGGGCAGGCCCATGATCCGTTTCATTCAAAACCCCGCCGGGTTCCGCCTTTGGGTGGATAGCCATGGCCTTTGGGGCCGGGTTGCCTTTGTAGGCATGGTATTCTTCCAGGTGGTGATAGCAATCATTCCGGGGGAGCCTCTGGAGATCGCCGCCGGCTATGCCTTTGGCTTCTGGGAAGGCACCCTCCTTTGCCTGCTGGGAATTTTCCTGGGGGGCTTACGGTGTTCCTGTTTGTGCGGAATTGGGGCATACGGGCCGTAGAAGTTTTCTTTCCCCGGGAAAAGATCCTTTCCCTGCGGTTTTTGCGGGATGCGAAAAAGCGGGATGCACTCACCTTCCTGCTCCTGTTTATTCCCGGCACGCCCAAGGATGTGCTCACCTACTGCGCGGGGCTTACGGACATGCCCCTGGGGACCTGGCTGCTGATCAGCACGGTGGCCCGCATCCCTTCCGTCGTTACCTCTACCGTAGGCGGGAATGCCCTGGGTGTGCAGGATTACTGGTTTGCCCTGTTGGTGTTCGGCGGGACGCTGGCCATCAGCCTCTGCGGCTGTCTCCTTTATAAGCGAATCAGCGCAAAATGAGAATATTCCATAAAAAGCCCCTTCATGCCTGGCTTGAAAAGCGGGAAGAAGGGGCTTTTTAGCGTACGAACAAGGGGCTCAAACGTATCTGCGCATATGCTTAAGGGCGCTTTTTTCCAGCCGGGAGACTTGGGCCTGGCTGATGCCGATCTCTTCCGCTACCTCCATTTGGGTGCGGCCCTTGAAAAAGCGAAGGCGCAGGATCCGGCGCTCCCGCTCCGTCAGCTTTTCCATCCCGCTTTCCAGGGCTACATGGGTAAGCCAATCATCATCGTTTTCCCTTTCGTCCCGCACCTGATCCATGACGAAAATGGCATCCCCGTCGTCGTGATAAATGGGTTCAAAAAGGGAAACGGGATCCTGGATGGCGTCCAGAGCAAAGGCGATTTCTTCTTCCTTCATCTCCATAGCCTTGGCTATATCGCTGATATGGGGCTCCCTGCCCATCTCTTCTAGAAGGCGGGAGCGGGTTTGTAGGGCCCGGTAGGCCGTATCCCGGATGGAGCGGGATACCCGCAGGGCGTTGTTATCCCGAAGATGCCGCCGCACCTCGCCGATAATCATGGGGACCGCATAGGTGGAGAAGCGTACTTCGTGCTTCAGGTCGAAGTTATCGATGGCCTTGATCAGGCCGATGCAGCCTACCTGGAAAAGATCGTCCATCTGCTCTCCCCTCCCGGCAAAACGCTGGATAATGCTCAAAACCAGCCGCAGGTTTTCCTGAATGAAGGTCTCCCGGGCTTCCATATCCCCTTCCTGTATTTTTAAAAGCAGCTCCTGGCTGCGTTTTTGGGTCATCATGGGCAGCTTGGAGGTATCCAGCCCGCAGATTTCCACCTTATTCAGCGCCATACCGTATCCCCCTTCAAAGTCGTCAATGCTTACCCCTTTA
>CALVLF010000104.1 GCA_944336625.1 uncultured Clostridia bacterium | reverse complement strand
CGGTATAGAAATACCAGCGGACGGCGTCTGCCCCCTGCTTATCCAATACGGACCAGGGGTCCACTACGTTGCCCTTGTGCTTGCTCATCTTGAGCCCGTCCTTATCCTGCACCAGGCCCAGGACCAGGCAGTTCTGGAAGCTGGGCTCGTCAAACAGGCAGGTGGAGATGGCTAGGAGGGTATAGAACCAGCCCCGGGTTTGGTCCACGGCCTCGCTGATGAAGTTGGCGGGGTAACGGCGCGCAAAGAGGTCCTTATTTTCAAAGGGATAATGCCACTGGGCAAAGGGCATGGAGCCGCTGTCGAACCAGCAGTCGATAACCACGGGCTCCCGCCGCATCTCGCCGCCGCATTTTTCGCAGGGGAAGGTGATGGGATCCAGGAAGGGCTTGTGCAGCTCTATATCCGCCGGGGTGCCCGGGGCCAGGTCGCAAAGCTCCTTCCGGCTGCCGATGACGTGGATATGCCCGCAGTCCTTGCAGACCCATACGGGCAGGGGGGTGCCCCAATACCGTTCCCGGCTGATGCCCCAGTCGATGACGTTTTCCAGGAAGTTGCCCATGCGGCCTTCCTTGATGGTTTCCGGGATCCAGTTGATGCGGCGGTTGTAGGCGATGAGCCGGTCCTTGATAGCGGTCATCTTGATGAACCAGCTCTCCCGGGCATAGTAGATGAGGGGGGTATCGCAGCGCCAGCAGAAGGGATAGCTGTGCTCGAATTCCGGCGCGGCAAAAAGGAGGCCGCTTTCCTTCAGGTCCCGCAGAATAAGCTTATCCGCATCCTTTACAAATACCCCGTCCCAGGGGGTGCCGCCACACATATTGCCCCGGGTATCCACCAGTTGGATGAAGGGCATATCATGCGCCTTGCATACCCGGGCGTCGTCCTCGCCGAAGGCAGGGGCGTTATGGACGATGCCGGTGCCGTCGGTGGTGGTGACATAGTCGTCGGCAATGACGTAGTGGCCCCGCTTGCCCGTCTTTTTGCAGGCAGCAGCGGTGGAGGGGAAGAGGGGCTCGTAATTGCGGCCCACCAGTTCTGCCCCGGGGAAGGTATCGATAATTTCCGCGTCTTCGCCCAATACGCTCTCCACCAGGTCCCGGGCCAGGATGAAGGTCTCTCCATCCTTGCGGGCGTGGCAATAGAGGACGTGCTCGTTTACGCAGAGGCAAACGTTGCTGGGCAGGGTCCAGGGGGTGGTGGTCCAGGCCAGATAGCTGGCGTCCTCATCCGTGCAGCGGAAACGGACGGTAGCGCTGGTTTCCTTTACGTCCTTATAGCCCTGGGCCACTTCGTGGGAGGAGAGGGCCGTGCCGCAGCGGGGGCAATAGGGGACGATCTTATGGCCCTTATACAGCAGGCCTTTTTCATGGATGGTCTTCAGGGCCCACCATTCGGATTCGATGTAATTATCGTCATAGGTGATATAGGGGTTTTCCATGTCGGCCCAGAAGCCCACACGGTCGCTCATCTCTTCCCATTCGCTCTTATATTTCCAGACGGACTCCTTGCATTTCTGGATGAAGGGGGTGACGCCATAGGCCTCGATCTGCTCCTTGCCGTCCAGGCCCAGCTCCTTTTCCACCTCCAGCTCCACGGGCAGGCCGTGGGTATCCCAGCCCGCCTTGCGCAGCACGTCGTAGCCCTTCATGGTGCGGTAACGGGGGATGATATCCTTGATGGAGCGGGTGAGAATATGGCCGATATGGGGTTTGCCGTTGGCGGTGGGCGGCCCGTCATAGAAGGTATAGGCGGGGGCCCCCCGGCGGAGCTCTACGCTTTTTTCGAAGATATGCTCCTTTTTCCAAAAGGCCAGGGTATCCTTTTCGCGGCTGGCGAAATCCAGGGATGTGGGAACCTTTTTATACATGTTGCTTCTCCTGCGTATGGAATGATGGTAAACCCTTCGCCCTGGCGGCAAGGCTGCAAAAGCAGGCCGCAGCGGGCGATATCTTTATATTAGTGAAAAGAAACGGGTTTGTAAAGCATCCTGTCACGGATTTTTCACCTTTTCCCGTGGATTGGGGTTTGAAGTAGTAAATATTTTGTGCTAATATTAGTAAGATATGAGAAGGGTAAGCGTGGCATGCTTTTTTTAGAGCTGCCCATAAGCATACCTACGGAGGTACAATTTTGAAAAAAAATCTATCCACACCGCTGATCTACCTGGTTCTGCTGGTTGTGATCATCGCCCTGATTTCCGGTTTTGACCCCCGGGGCAGCGCGGCGGAAGAGGTAAGCTATAACGAATTCATCCAGATGGTCCGGGAAGGCAAGGTAGCCAAGGTGGATATCACCAGCCTGGAGCTGGTGGGCCTGTATACGGACAGCGATATCAACGAGGAAACCTTCCCCGCCAATTACGACTTCTACACCTATATCCCCTCCCTCAGCGCATACAGGGAGGATATGGCCATCCTTACGGAGGAGCTCAAGGGCATTCCAGCGGATCAGGTGACCAGCGCGGATTATCCCATCGACTCCATGGCCAACCCCACCCCTGCGCCCTCCATCTGGGAGAGCCTGCTTCCCTATGTGCTCATGATCGGCGCCTTTGCGCTGCTGTATTACTTCATGTTCCGCTCCCAGGGGGGCGGTAGCAACGTGATGAACTTCGGCAAGAGCCGGGCCCGTACCCAGATGGACCCGGGGCAGAAGGTTACCTTTGCGGATGTGGCCGGCGCGGATGAGGAAAAGGAAGAGCTTCGGGAGGTTGTGGAGTTCATGCGGGCTCCCAAGCGCTTTACCGAAATGGGCGCCCGGATTCCCAAGGGCGTTCTGCTGGTAGGCCCGCCGGGCACGGGCAAGACCCTTCTGGCCAAGGCTGTAGCTGGGGAAGCGGGCGCGCCCTTCTTCTCCATCTCCGGCTCGGATTTCGTAGAGATGTTCGTGGGCGTAGGCGCCAGCCGGGTGCGGGACCTGTTCTCTACCGCCAAGAAATGCGCCCCTGCCGTGGTGTTCATCGATGAGATCGACGCCGTGGGCCGCCAGCGCGGCGCCGGCCTGGGGGGCGGCCATGATGAGCGGGAACAGACCCTGAACCAGCTGCTGGTAGAGATGGATGGTTTCGCCGTCAATGAAGGGATCATCGTCCTGGCAGCCACCAACCGGCCGGATATTCTGGACCCGGCCCTGCTGCGGCCCGGCCGCTTCGACAGGCAGAT
>CALVLF010000103.1 GCA_944336625.1 uncultured Clostridia bacterium | reverse complement strand
CGGCATCATGCTGGTTGGCAAGCGGCCGGAAGAAGCCGGTAAGGGCATTATCTTCACCGTCATGGTTGAGACCTACGCCGTGCTGGCCCTGCTGTTCTCCTTCCTGCTGGTGAACGGCGTACAGGTTTAATCCGGCGCCACGAGCCTGGGAGATACGATCATGGCAATGGATCAAAGAAACGGCGACCGGCTCCTATCCGCCATCCTGGATAGCGCCCGGGCCGAAGCGGAGGCCATCCTGGCCCAGGCCAGAGGCCAGGCAGAGGCCACGAAGCAGGAGGCCCAGGCCGAAGCAGGCCGCATCGCCCAAGAGGCAGAGGCCCGGGCGGCAGCGGCCCGGCAGGACGTGCTGGAGCGGAGCCGTACCAATGCGGATCTGGATTCCCGCAAGCAGGCCCTGGCCCTGCGGCGGGCTATTATTGACGAAGCCTTTGCCAGCGCCCTTTCCCAGCTCTGCGCCCTAGAAGGGGCCGAGCGGGAAGGGCTGCTGGAAAAGCTCCTTCTGGAAAATGCCGAGGGGGGCGAGGCCATCCAGCCCGCCGGGGCGGATGCTCCAATCCTTGGCGCTATGCTGGATTCTGTAAATGAAAAGCTGGCTGCGGCGGGCAAAAAGCCCCTTTCCCTGGGCCCGGCCCGGGGGGATATCGCCGGCGGCTTCTTCCTTGCAGGGCCCAGCTATGAGCTGAATTGCTCCTTCGAAGCCCTCCTGCGGGATGTGCGGGAGGCCGAAGTGGGCAATGTAGCCAAGCTATTATTCGGATAAAGTGAGGTAGTTGCTATGCCACAGGATAGCGTCATTTATGGCGTAACTCGCATACGCTGCCACGAGAAAGACCTTCTGGGGCCCGCCCGCCTGCAGCGCATGCTGGATGGCAGTGCGGAGGAGGCAGTGCGCCAGCTGGTGGATATCGGGTATGGCGGCCTGCCCGATGCTACCGTGGCGGATATGGAGCAGATGATCGCCAACGAGCTGGCTGCCGCTTATACCCTGGTGGAGGAGGTTTCCTTCCGCCCGGCCCTGACGGACGCCTTCCGCATGAAGGCGGATGTGCACAATCTCAAGCTGCTTCTCAAGCTACGCCTCATGGGCAGCCGGGAGACCCCCCTCCTTCTCCAGGGCGGCGTGTTTTCCCCGGAAGCCCTGGAGAAAATGGTGGAGTCCGCAGATTACCGCCAGCTCCCCGATCCCTTTCCCGCAGCCCTTGCAGCGCTGGAGGAAAGCTTTCAGGCCGGCATAGACCCGGCCCGCATCTCCACCGCTCTGGACAGCGCCTATATCCAGTATGCCTATTCCATCCGGAAGGCACCCATGGTAACGGCTTATTTCAAAGCCCTGGCGGATTTTGATAATGTCCTGGCCCTGCTCCGGGCGCGGCAGATGGGCGCCAATGCCGCAAGGCTTCAGCAAATGCTCCTGCCTCCGGGGGATGTTCCCCAGGAGGCCCTGCTGGGGGCCCTGGAAGCGCCTGCGGAAAGCCTGGCCCGGGCCCTTGCCCAGGGCCCGGCCCGGGAAGCCCTGGGCAAGGGGTTGGAAGCTTTTGCCAGGGGCGAGGGCATCGCTCCCCTGGAGCGGGAGCGGGATAATTACCTGATGAACCAATTCCAGGGCGCCCGGTTCGATAATGACTCCGCCGCCCCCCTGGTAGCCTATCTGCTGGCCAGGGAGCAGGAAGCGGCCTGCATCCGCCTGATCATTACCGCCAAGCGGAACGGCCTCCCGGAGAATATCATCACAGAAAGGCTGCGTGTATTGTATGGCTGGTAAAAAAGGCGATCTTGCAATCATTGGCGACCGGGATTCCGTGCTGCTGGCCAAGGCCGTAGGCCTGGATGTCTACGACGAAACCGATCCGGATAAAGCCTCCCGGCTTATCCACCGGCTGGCCCGGGAGGAATACAAGGTGATCTTCCTGACGGAGCCCCTCTTCGCGGCCTGTTCTGAGGCCGTGGATCAATATAAATCCGAAACCTTCCCCGCCATCATCCCCATCCCGGATTCCCATGGGAGCAGCGGCGTTGCCATGGCCAATATCAAGGCGAATGTGGAAAAGGCGATTGGCGCGGACATACTTTTTGCGGAGGAGAATTAGATGGCAGTACAAGGAACCATAGTTAAAGTATCCGGCCCCTTGATTGTCGCCAGCGGCATGGCGGACGTACAGATGTACGACGTGGTGCGCGTTTCGGAAAAGCACCTGATCGGTGAAGTCATCGAGCTGCGTGGCGACAGGGCCTCCATACAGGTATATGAAGAAACAGGCGGCATCGGCCCCGGCGAACCGGTGGAATCCACCGGCGCGCCCCTTTCCGTGGAGCTGGCGCCGGGCCTGATCGAGTCCATTTACGACGGAATCCAGCGGCCCCTGGATGAAATCCGGGAAAAGGCTGGAGACCGCATTACCCGCGGCATCGTGGTGGATTCCCTGGACCATGAAAAGCTCTGGGATTTTCAGCCCGTAGCCAAGGTGGGCGACCAGCTCCAGGCCGGCGACGTTCTGGGCACCGTCCAGGAGACGGAGGCGGTTCTGCACAAGGTCATGGTGCCCCCGGGCTATGCCGGGGAGCTGACCTGGATCGCCCAGGGGGAATACAATATCGTCACCCCCATTGCCAAACTGAAGACGGATAAGGGCGAGGTGGAGCTGCCCATGCTCCAGAAGTGGCCCGTCCGCCGGGGCCGTCCCTATGCCCAGAAGCTGGCTCCCAAAGAACCCATGATCACGGGCCAGCGGGTTATCGATACCCTCTTCCCCGTGGCAAAGGGCGGCGTAGCCGCCGTGCCCGGCCCCTTTGGCAGCGGCAAAACCGTTGTGCAGCACCAGCTGGCTAAGTGGGCGGATGCAGATATCATCGTATACGTAGGCTGCGGCGAGCGGGGCAACGAGATGACCGACGTGCTCATGGAATTCCCGGAGCTGAAGGACCCCCGCACCGGCCTTTCCCTGATGAAGCGGACGGTGCTCATCGCCAATACCTCGGATATGCCCGTGGCCGCCCGGGAAGCCTCCATCTATACCGGCATCACCATTGCGGAATACTTCCGGGATATGGGCTATAAGGTGGCCATCATGGCAGATTCCACCTCCCGCTGGGCCGAAGCCCTCCGCGAGATGAGCGGACGCCTGGAGGAGATGCCCGGTGAAGAGGGCTACCCCGCCTATTTGAGCAGCCGTTTGGCTGAGTTCTATGAGCGGGCCGGTTCCGTCATCGTTCTGGGCAGCGAAGGAAAGGAAGGGGCTGTTACCGCCATCGGCGCCGTATCCCCTCCGGGCGGCGATATTTCCGAGCCGGTTTCCCAGGCCACCCTCCGCACTGTAAAGGTATTCTGGGGGCTGAGCTCCAAGCTGGCCTATGCCCGCCACTTCCCCGCCATCGACTGGCTCACCAGCTATTCCCTGTATCTGGACCGGCTGGAGCCCTGGTTCAATAAAGAAGTAGACCCGTCCTGGTCCGAAATGGTCCTCAAGACCATGACCATGCTCCAGGAGGAGAGCGAACTGGAGGAAATCGTCCGCCTGGTGGGCATCGATGCCCTGAGCTATAAGGACCGCCTCACCCTGGAAGCGACCCGCTCCATCCGGGAGGATTATCTCCACCAGAACGCCTTCCATGAGGTGGATACCTATTCCTCCCCGGCCAAGCAGGCCATGCTGCTCAAGCTGATTCTGGCCTACTACGATAAGAGCCTCGCGGCCCTTGGCAAGGACGCTTCCTTCAGCAAGCTGACGAGCCTGCCCGTGCGGGAGGAGATTGGCCGCTTTAAATACGTGCCGGAGGAGGAATGCGAAAGCCGCTTCCATGCCCTGATGGACGAACTGGATAATGAGATCCGTGGGCTTACGGAGGGAGGAGACGAGGATGCGTAAGGAATACCGTACCATAAAAGAAGTGGCCGGCCCCCTCATGCTGGTAGAGCAGGTAGAAGGGGTCAAGTACGACGAGCTGGTGGAGATCGAGCAGGCCAATGGCGAGCTGCGCCGGGGCCGCGTATTGGAGATCAACGGGGATAAAGCCCTGTTGCAGCTCTTCGAAGGTTCCCAGGGCCTGCGCATTTCCGATTCCAAGGCCCGGTTCCTGGGCCGCTCCATCGAGCTGGCCGTAGCGCCGGATATGCTGGGCCGGGTATTCGACGGCATGGGCCGCCCCAAGGATGGAGGCCCCGCCCTCATCCCCGAAAAGATGATGGATATGAACGGCGCCCCCATCAATCCGGCAGCCCGGGACTATCCCAATGAGTTCATCCAGACGGGCATCTCCGCCATCGATGGCCTGAATACCCTGGTCCGGGGTCAGAAGCTGCCGGTGTTCTCCGGCTCCGGCATGCCCCATGCCAACCTGGCCGCCCAGATCGCCCGGCAGGCCCGGGTGCGGGGCACGGATGAAAGCTTCGCCGTAGTATTTGCCGCCGTGGGTATCACCTTTGAAGAGGCGGATTTCTTCATTAACGACTTTAGGGCCACCGGCGCCATCGACCGGACGGTTACCTTCATCAACCTGGCCAACGACCCGGCCATCGAGCGTATCGCTACCCCCCGTATGGCCCTGACCGCCGCCGAGTATCTGGCCTATGACCTGGGGATGCACGTGCTGGTCATCATTACGGATATTACGAACTACGCCGAAGCCCTGCGGGAGGTTTCCGCCGCCCGTAAGGAAGTGCCCGGCCGCCGTGGCTACCCCGGCTACCTCTATACGGACCTTGCCACCATGTATGAGCGGGCGGGCCGCATCAAGGGGAACCCCGGTTCCATCACCATGATCCCCATCCTGTCCATGCCGGAGGATGATATCACCCACCCCATCCCGGATCTGACGGGCTATATCACCGAGGGGCAGATCATCCTCTCCCGGGAGCTGCACCGCCGGGGCATTACCCCGCCCATCAACGTGCTTCCCTCCCTATCCCGTTTGAAGGATAAGGGCATCGGCGCGGGCAAGACCCGGGAGGATCATGCGGATACCATGAACCAGCTCTTCGCTGCCTACTCCCGCGGTAAGGACGCCAAGGAGCTGGCCGTCATCCTGGGCGATGCCGCCCTTTCGGACGTGGATAAGCTTTATGCTAAGTTCGCCGATGAATTCGAAGCCAAGTATGTCTCCCAGGGCTATTATACCAACCGGAGCATTGAGGAAACCCTGGACATCGGCTGGCAACTCCTTTCCATCCTGCCCAGGAGTGAGCTCAAGCGCATCAAGGACGTTTATCTGGATAAGTATCTGCCGAAAAAGGGGGAGTAGCCCATGGCATCCTTGCAAGTGAAACCCACCCGCATGGAGCTTTCCAACCTGAAGAAAAAACGGAAGGTAGCCGTGCGGGGCCATAAGCTCATGAAGGATAAGCGGGATGAAATGGTCCGCCGCTTTATCCTGTATGTCCGGCAGAACCAGGCCCTGCGCAAGCAGGTGGAGGAAAAGCTGGCCGCCGCCATGCAGGCCTTCGTCCTGGCCCGGGCTTCCATGAGCGCAGAGGCCATTGAAGAGGCCCTCTGCTACCCGGCCCGGCCTGCCAGCATAGAGGTGGGTACTCAGTATGTGCTTTCCATCAGCGTGCCCCAGCTTAAACTGGCGGAGGATCAGGGCTTTGATTATCCCTATGGCTTCATGACCACCAGCGCTGAGCTGGATGGGGCCGTGCAGGCCTTTGCCGAGGTTTTGCCCATGCTCATCCAGCTGGCGGAGGTGGAAAAGATCTGCAACCGCCTAGCAGACGAGATCGAAAAGACCCGCCGTCGGGTCAATGCCCTGGAATACGTTATGATTCCCCAGTTTGACGAGGCCATCCGGGCGATCACCATGAAGCTGGACGAAAACGAGCGGGGCAACCTGACCCGCCTCATGAAGACCAAGGACATGATCGCCAACCGCTAAGTCCTACGCAGGCGGCGGCGCTAAGCGCGCGGGTCCTGCGCGGACGGCGGTGCTACGCGCACGGCGATATTCGTGCACAGACGGCGGTGGGAAACGCTGGTTCCTGCCCGCGCCTTTCCTTAAGAGCCGCCCGGGTGCTACGCGCACGGCGATATTCGTGCACAGACGGCGGTGGGAAACGCTTGTTCCTGCCCGCGCCTTTCCTTAAGAGCCGCCCGGCCCCGTAGATCATGGGGCCGGGCTTTCTCTTTCCTCGCGGAGTGAAACCTTAGCCCGCTGGAAGCAGCCGCATGTGCCGCCGGGCGAAATCCGGTTCGCCCGGCTTTGATGGAGGGAGCGAAAGAAGGCTGGCGAAAGCCCGCAGGGGGGCGGCGGGTGCGCGGAGCGCACACAAAGGCAGGGCCGGGGCACAGCCCCGGCCCTGCCTTTGGTTTGGCGGCCCCAGGGCCGCCAAACGCCGCCGCCCCGGATCCTGCGCACACGGCTATAGTCGCGCGCGGACGTTAGCGGGAAGCAGTAGTTTGTTCCCGCGTCCCTTGTTAAGAGCCGCCCGGCCCCGGTCCTGCTCGGACG
The DNA here is from genome assembly GCA_944336625.1 of uncultured Clostridia bacterium. GTDB lineage: Bacteria > Bacillota > Clostridia > Christensenellales > CAG-138 > Pelethousia. Next base: position 2,534 of record CALVLF010000103.1, on the reverse strand, counting down.
GCGATAGCGCGCGCAGACGTTGACGGGAAGCAGTGGTTTGCGCTCGTGACTTTCCTTAAAACCCGCCGGGGGCCGTAGGCAATGGCCCCTGGCTTTTTCCATAGGCAAAAAGAAACGTTAGCGGAAATAAGCAGGGGGGCGGCGGCGCTTCGCATACAGGGCCCCGGGATGCAAGCATCCCGGGGCCCTTTTGCGAAGGGGAGGGGCCGGCAAAGCCGGCCCCTCCAGGAGCGCTTCGCGCTCCCCGCAGCCCCCTCCGCCGGAATTTTTGCAAACCTTCCTTTTGGGCCGCAAGCGGCGGAAAAGCGAACGGTCAGCCCAGTGCGCAAGGGAGTGCGAGGAAGGCCCCTCGGGGCCAACGCTGCGCGACCATTGCGAACTGAGAGGTTCCCCCGGATACTATGCTCCGCCCCTAAACCCCACCACAGCTAAGAGGACTTTGCGACGACGAGGCGGCGCTCGGCTTCGCCCTCCTTAACACAGATATTCCAGCGGGATGCCCTCCATGGTGACGGTGATTCCGCCCCCTTCTTCCTGCCCTGCGGCTTCCAGCAGCAGCTTTGCCGCCGCCACCCGGTCCCCATCCTTGGCCTCCGCGTCGCTACAAATGGAAATCAGGCAGCTTATGGCGATCTGCCGGGCCCTTTCTCTTTCCTGCTCCATTGGGTGTCTCCTTTCCTTCCCGCATTGTGCGGGCATGTTTCCTGTGGTATGATAAGATGAATCTATGCAATCCAAGGAGGCAATCGCCATGAAACGCTGTTGGATACTGGCCCTGTGCCTTTTCCTTCTGAGCGGCTGCCGGGCTGAGGAAGCTGCGGATTCTCCCGTATCCCTCGCCCCCACCCCCTCCCCCACTGCAGCAGTTTTGCCGGCGGAGGAAGGACCGGTCACCATCTATTATCCCGAAGGCGCAGGCCCGGATACGGCTGCCTATTGCCTTACCTATTCCCTGCCCGTCTTTTCCGGGGAAGATACCGCCAGCCAGCAGATGGCTGCTTCCCTTTCCCTCTGGCTGGAAGAGCTGCTGGACCGGGTGGAATCGGAGCGCCTTCCTTTGGCGGACCGGGTAGAAGGGGATGACCTGCCTACCACAGAGGTAACCAGCCAGCTTATCCAGGCGGAAACCCCCATGGGTACGTTTACCAACGTGCTGCTGTATGAACGCAACTGGTTTGAAAGCAGCGCCGGGGCGGAGCAACGGCTCACGACCCTGGTTTTTGACGGGGATGGGCTGGAATGCAGCCTGGCTGCTGCCAGCGGCGTCTATGATCCCCTGCCCCTGGCGGCCCAGCAGGTTTGGAATATCATCAGCCAGGACCCGGCTTCCTATTATGGAGATTTAACCCTGGAGGATGTATCCGCCGCCCTGGATCTTTACAATGGCTTTACCGTGGCGGAGGAGGGCTATACCCTCTATGTCCAGCCGGGAATCCTGGCGGCGGATGAAAGCAACGGCAGCCCCCTGGAATTCAGCTTTGGCCGCAACGCCCTTTATCCGGATTTTGTGGGCACGCTGCTGGAGCCGGAGGAATATGAAGCCCTTCTACCCCAGGTTTTTGCCCTGGCCACCTACTGCGGACCCGGCTTTTTGAGCTGGGAGGCCCCGGCAGAGCTCCCGGCTGTGGACAGCTATACCTATGGCGTGCAGATCCAGGACGCCTTGGAGGAAGAAGGCGGCCTTACCCTCCGGGGGGTGCTGATGCAGGGCCTTCCCGGCGAAGGGGCGGTAACCCCTGTGGCCAATGTATCCATGGGCCTTACCCAGGAGGCCCAGGGCCAGTGGTCCCTTTCCAGCTTTTTCATCGCATAGGCGCGGCTCTGCCCGCTCCTTTGCCCGAAGTTATAGAAGGGGCGGCCCCAGCCTACTGAAATCCGGCGGCAGGCGGAAGCCTGCCAATTTTACCGGTCATTGGGAAAGCACGGGGTCGCACCCTTCCGGCTTAACCCCTTCTGCCAGCATGCGCTTCAGAGGAGGCTTACGAAAAAAGCATCCGCCTCCTTTCCGGCGCTTTGCCCCCTCGGGGGCTTTTTTTATGTCGGTACAGCCTGGACGCAGGCAAGCTTCGCCCTTTCACGGAAATGGCCCTGGCCATTTTCGCGAGGATTTCACAGCCGCGCCTTGTTCGCTGCACTCCCGGGCAGTCCCGGCCGCAAGGAAAGCCCAGCTCCGCCGGGCTTAACGGATTTTGGCCCGACGAGACAGCGCTCGCCTCCGCCCCCAGCCGGGTTCCAAAGGCCCGGGGATCAGAGCTGCCCCCGTAAAAGGCCCAAAGCAAGCCATAGCGTGGCGAGGGCGCTTGCAACCGAGCAGCGGAGGCGCAGCGACGGCCTTTTGCGGAGAGGAGGAGCAAGGGAGCGATGCGACGGCGGCTTTTTGCCTGCGGCTAAAAAGCCGCCGGAGTAAAGCGGACTTTGCGACGACGAGGCGGCGCTCGGCTCCTTTGCTAACAACGCAACCCCTCAGTTCGCAATAGTCGCGCAGCGTCGGCCCCGAGGGGCCTTCCTCGCGCTCCTTTGCTCACTGGGCTTCC
>CALVLF010000102.1 GCA_944336625.1 uncultured Clostridia bacterium | reverse complement strand
AGCTATGCGGCAGGTAAAAGTATTTGAAAATCCCAGGCTGAATGAAGTGGAGGAAAAAGGCATCGCCACTGGTGATGAAATACATTTAGCTGTAGGCTCCTTCGCCCCGCAAAGTTCTGCCGGCATGAAACTGCTGGATCACGAGATGCGTCATATCGCGCAGCAAAATAGCGGTATGGCTATGGCCAGCGGCATGGTAACGGATACGAACCTTGAGCGGGCTGCCGATGGAGCCGGTGTTGCCCCGGCCGTTACCGCCGCCTCTCTTTCTCCTGCCGGAGGTGCAGCTATACAGGGAGCTGGAGGAGCCCATTCTGAAGGCCGTATCATGCACTGGCTTCGCAAATGCATGGGAAAAATTGAGGCACAATTGCATTTGAATGCATGGAAGTCTGCAAGTAAAAAAGATAATGGCGGCCTAGGTATGCTATCTGAAGACCTGCTGATGATGGATTACCGGCAAAGGCTCGATAGTTCTGATTCTCCAGAAACAACGCAAAGAAAAGCGGGCCGGAAACATCTGGATTCTCAAATTGGCAGCGCTCCTCAAACAATAGAGAAGGATGGAAATCTTCCCTCTCTCAATCAGGGCATGAGCCGGCTGGGGGATGCGCAGTATAAGACTGCGCTAAACGAGATTCAAGGGGAATTGCGGCAATATAATAGTAACAAGCAACTGTTTGCAAAGCTAAATGCACGCAAACGTAGCGGGGATGTCAGCGAAGGTCAAAAATCCGCTCATAAGCAATGTATGCAAGCTCTATTCGCGATGCAGAAAAAGCTGCTCCAGATTAACGACAAAGATTCCCAGGAAGGGAGGCCTACCAGCCCTTCCGTGCTAAAAATATTGGACAGGATACAGAAGGAATACGCTGAGCAGGTTCAGTGGCAAATCAAAAGCGGCATGAACCTTTATACCGGCAATGCGGCTGTAGATGCAGATGAAAACCTTTCCGTAGAGGCTAATAAAGCCTGGGAAGGAATCCGGAACGGTTCAGGGCCCATTCAGTTTGATGGCCTGTCCGCATCGGAAAGAGCAAAGGCTGGCAATGATGCTACTAATTCTGATATTGATAAAAAGACAAAAGATTTTAAAGACGCTATGCTGCCCCATTTCCTGCGGCTGCTTTCCCTGCCTTCCGGGGTGCGGCTTATGCAGAACCTGCAGAACCACGCTCCTGCCCCTGCCAGTCCCGGTGAACAACAGCAACCACCGCGAACAATCACGCTGCGGCCCAATCCCAACGGCTCTGCCCAGGCTACCGGTGTAGATGACAAGGGTACCGGTTTGCTGCAAGGCCGTATTCATGACAACAATTTCCAGCCCGAGGGCGCCGCCGGCAAGGGCACAAGTTCCAAAGTTAATATGCCCTATAATTCTTCCAACGCACTGGATAGCCACATGGGTCGCAGATTATATGCAGAAGAGATATCTAAACATAATGGAAATCCTAATGCACAATTTAGCAACGAGAAAAATAATGCATATCCTATCTATTACCTAATGGCCCATGAGCTTATACACACAGACCATAATCTTACTGGTACGAACCGCAATATGATGAAATTTGAGGATGCGGGGGGTGATACGCAAAAGCTGCAGGCTCTTTGGCGAAACCCAGAGGAACGGATGACCGTTGCTGGGATCAACGAAAAGGGCGAACAGACCAACGAGCTATCCGAAAATTCGTTTCGAGATGATTTGGAACTCACCAAACGCACTCGATATCAATAGCCAGTATGCCTCCGCAGTAACGGAGGCTTTTTATGTGCGCCCCGCTTCTGCCCGTTGCTTCCTGCGGCTATTCCGGGTATAATAATAAGCGCCCGCATATCTTTGGATATGGGGGCATATTGGCGTGTCTTGAAAGGAGCAGGCTTATGTTCATCATCGTAGGGCTGGGGAATCCCGGCCGGGAATATGCGGACACCCGGCACAATGCGGGCTTCATGGCCCTGGATATTCTTGCGGAACGCCTAAACATAGACATCCGGCGGCAGAATTTTCACGCAGTCTATGGGGAGGGTATGCTGGACGGGCAGAAGCTCCTGCTGGTCAAGCCTCTGACCTTTATGAACGAAAGCGGCCAGGCCGTCCGGGAGATTGTCAACTGGTATAAATGCCCGGCAGAGCAGCTGCTCCTTATTTATGATGATATTGACATCCCCCTGGGAGATATCCGGATTCGGGCAGGGGGAAGCGCCGGCACCCACAATGGGATGCGCAGCGTCATATACCAGCTGCAGTTCGATAATTTCCCCCGGATCCGGGTAGGCATTGGTCACGCCCAAGGGCAACGGGGCTTGATTGCCCATGTGCTGGGGGCGCCCCAGGGGGAGGATAAGGCCCTGTTTGAACAGGGCCTCCAAGCTGCTGCCCAGGCGGCCTTTCTGGTGGCCCAGGGACGCCTGCAGGAAGCCCAGGCCCAGTTCAACAAGCGGCCCAAAAAGGAAAAGCCCCCCCGGGAAGCGAAGGATGCCAGCCCGGAAAGCCAGGAGCTGGGCCAGCCGGAGGTTTTATAAAATATGGTAAAACAAGCAGAACGGCATCCTCTACTGGGCGTACTCGCCCAGCACGGGGAATACCTGCGGCTGCGGGAAGCCCTGGATAAAGGAAAGGGCCCCAGCGGCGTTTTTGGCCTGGCAGAAGGGAACCGGAGCCATATGGCCGCTACCCTTTTTGCGGACCTGGGGCGGCCCCTGCTCATCATCGTCCCCAGCGAAAACGCTGCGGAAAAGATGAGCCAGGAGATCAGCAGCTTTCTCCCCGCCCAGCATTTCCCCGCCCGGGATATCCCTCTCACGGGGGAATATGCCAGCTCCGATGGCATAGAGGCCCGGCGGGTGGAAGCCCTTTGCCGCCTGGCCGGCGGCGATAGCCCCATGATCCTTTGCGCCTCCATAGAGGCGGTGATGCAGCGCCTGGCGCCCCCGGATGCCTTTTTAGCCAGAACCTACCGTGTAAAGGCTGGAGATGTGATTTCCCCCCGGGCGCTTCTAAGCCGGCTCTTGGCCGCTGGCTATACCCGGGCGGAGGTCTGTGAAAGCCGGGGGCAAGCCTGCCTTAGGGGCGGTTATCTGGATGTGTTTCCCACCGCCGCAGAAAATCCCGTGCGCATCGAATTTTTCGATGACGAAGTAGATACGCTTCGCACCTATGACCCCCTCACCCAGCGCTCTATCGAAAACATTCAGGAAGCCCGCTTTTTGCCGGCGGTGGAAATGCCCATCCTGGATGGGGCCCGCAAGCGGGCCATCAAGGCCCTCTCCCGCCGCCCCGCCTGCAGCGAGCTGCTGGAGGCCCTTCGTTCCGGCGGCACGCCTGGGGAAGCCGTGCGCCTGCTGCCCCTTTTCTATCCGGAAAGCTGCACGCTGCTGGATTATTTCCAGGATGGTATCCTTCTGCTGGATGAACCCGCCCGCCTGGAGGAAAGCGCCAAAATGCTCCATATGCAATATGTGGAGCAGTGCGCTGCCGCCATCGCTGCAGGGGAAGCCCAGGGCGAACAGGCGGAGCTTTTAAGGGGGCCCCTGGAAACCATCAAGGCCATGGATACCCCCCGGACGGCTCTTTTCTTTTCCCTGACGAGGAGCTATGGCCTTATCGGCACGAAGGAACCCTTTCATTTCGAAACCCGCCCCATCTCCCGCTATGTGGGGGATGCAACTCTTTTGTGCGAAGACCTGGCAGCATGGCGAAGGGCGGGCACCACGGTGCTCATCTACGGCGGTGCCCACGCAGAGCGGCTCCGCCAGCGGCTGGAGGATATGGATACCACCCTCCCTGCCGTGGAAAGCCTGGACCGTCCCTTTGTCAAGGGGGAACAGATCATTCTGGGCCAGAGCCTGGAGCGGGGCTTTTCCTACAGCGAGCTGGGGCTCGCCGTCATCAGCGAGCGGGAGCTTTACGGGGATGTTTTCCGGGCGCCCAAAAGGGCGGCGCGCAAACGGCCGCAGCTAGTCTTTTCCGAGCTGAATGTAGGGGATCTGGTGGTGCATGAGCTCCACGGAATCGGCCGTTTCGTGGGCGTCGTTACCCTGACGGTAGACGGGGCGCCCCGGGATTACCTCCACCTGGTCTATGCCGGCGGGGATAAGCTCTATATCCCCACGGATCAGCTGGACAGGGTGCAGAAATATATCGGCGGCAAGGAGGAGGAGGGCCTTTCTGCCCGGCTTTCCAAGCTGGGCAGCGGAGAGTGGCAGCGCACCGTATCCAAAACCCGGGAGGGGGTCCGAAAGCTGGCCTTTGACCTGGTGCGGCTTTATGGGGAGCGGCAGCGGCTCAAGGGCTTTGCCTTTGCGCCGGACGGCTCCTGGCAGAAACGCCTGGAGGACAGCTTCCCCTATGAGGAAACGCCGGATCAGCTTACCTGCATTCAGGAAATTAAGGCGGATATGGAAAGCGACCGGGTTATGGACCGGCTCCTTTGCGGGGATGTGGGCTATGGAAAAACGGAAGTGGCCCTGCGGGCGGCCTTTAAGGCCGTTTTATCCGGCAAGCAGGTAGCTATGCTGGTACCCACCACCATTCTGGCCCAGCAGCATTACAATACCATTGCCGCCCGTTTTTCCGGCTTCCCGGTGCAAGTGGCTCTCCTTTCCCGTTTCAAGACCCCTTCGGAGCAGGAGAAGATTCTGGAGGGGATTAAGGGCGGCCAGGTGGATATGGTCATCGGCACCCATAAGCTCCTTGCCCCATCGGTAAAATTCAAAGATCTGGGCCTGCTTATTATCGATGAGGAACAGCGCTTTGGCGTGGGCCACAAGGAGCAGATCAAAAACCTCAAACGCAACATCGATGTCCTGAGCCTTTCCGCCACGCCCATCCCCCGCACCCTCCATATGTCCATGACGGGAATTCGGGATATGTCCGTGCTGGAAACCCCGCCGGCGCAGCGCTATCCCGTCCAGACCTATGTGATGGAATATGCGGAGGGCATCGTGCGGGAAGCGATCCGAAAGGAGCTGGGCCGGGGCGGGCAGGTCTACTTCCTGTATAACAACGTACGCACCATGGAATACTTCGCCCAGTATCTGCGGGATTTGGTGCCAGAGGCCCGCATCGCTTTCGCCCATGGGCAGATGAGCGAACGGATACTGGAAAAAACCATGCTGGACTTTTTGGACCGGCAGTACGATGTGCTCCTGTGCTCCACCATCATTGAAAATGGCCTGGATATGCCCAATGCAAACACCATCCTCATCTATGATGCAGATAAAATGGGCCTTTCCCAGCTCTATCAGCTCCGGGGCCGGGTAGGCAGGAGCGTGCGCCTGGGCTATGCCTATCTCTTTTTCCGCCGTAACAAGGCCCTTTCCGAAGTAGCGGAAAAGCGGCTCATGGCCATTCGGGAGTTTACCCAATTCGGTTCCGGCTTCCGCATTGCCATGCGGGACCTGGAGATTCGCGGGGCAGGGAACCTGCTGGGGCCGGAACAAAGCGGCCATATGGAAGCGGTAGGTTATGACCTGTATTGTAAAATCGTAGAGAGTGCCCTGCGGGAAGCCAAGGGAGAGCCTCCCAAAAAGGAAATCGATACGGTTATGGAGCTGCCCCTGGCCGCCAGCATTCCCCACGGTTATATCCCCCGGGAGAGCGAACGCCTTTCCATGTATAAGCGGATCGCCCATATATCCTCCCAGGAGGAGCTTTATGATGTGCAGGATGAGCTCATCGACCGTTACGGAGATATTCCCAAGCCTGTGGAAAACCTTTTGTTCATAGGCAAGCTTAAATCGGACGCACAGCGTGCCTATATCACCCGCCTCCATGTGCGGGATGGGGAGGCCCGCATTCACCTGGATGCCCAGGCTCCTATGGACGGTACCAAGCTATACCAGATTGTGCATAAAATAGAAGGTGCCCAGTTTAAGCCAGGAGACCCAACTACCCTTCTGCTCTGCCGGTCCAAGCAAAGCGCCGCTGCCATCTGCGCCGCCCTGCCACAGATTGTTTACATGCTTGCGGATTGCATTCAGTCCACAACATGATATAATGAAAAAGTATGTGATATAAATCATGTGCTAATATACAGACAATGGAGAAAACTATGAAAAAGATTATTGCCCTCGCCCTGGCGGCCCTCCTTGCCCTCGGCCTTTTCGCGGGCTGTTCTCTCACCTCCGGCGATGACGTGCCGGTGACGACCGACAGCGCGAATGGCACGGATAACATACCCGTAGTGATTGAGGAGCAGGATAGGGATGCCGCCGTTATCACCGTTGGAGACCAGGTGGTCACCATGGGAGAATACATGGATCTTTTCGATACCTATGCCAGCTATTATGTCAGCTATGGCTATGACATTTATTCCGACCCGACTGCCCTGCAGGAATTTCAGGATTTCATCGTGGACCTGCTGGCCGAAGAAGCGGTTATCGCTTATCAGGCGGAGCAGGCCGGCTTTGGCGAGCTGGGCGAAGAGCAGCTGCAGGAGGTAGAAGACCGGGTGGCGGAAGAGCTGGATTACCTGCTGAGCACCTACCGTCCCCAGGCCGAAGAGGAGGCTGCCGCGGATCCCACCATCGATGTGGAGGCCCGTACCCAGGAGCTGATCGAAGCGGAAACGGAATATTATACGGGCACCTCTATGTCCTATGATGAATTCGTGGAGTGGATTCGGGCTTATTATGAAGAAGCCGCCGTCAGCGAGCTGTTTCGGGAAGAGACGCTGAAGGATATCACCGTAGATGACGCGGCCATCCAGGAATGGTATGATACCGCCCTTGCTGAGCAGACCACCATGTATACCGAGGATGGAGGCGCCTATAAGGACGCGGAAGAGAGCTTTGAAAAATATGGCGACTCCCCCGTGGTCTACGTCCCCGAAGGTTACAGCCGGGTTCTTCATATCCTCATCGCCCCAGAGGAGGAGCCCAGCGAGGAATATAATTCCAAGCTGACCGAAATGGACTCCCTGGCGGCGGAATATGGGGAGCTGGCCTTTGAAGCAGCTCTCAGCGGCGAGGATAATCCCCGGCTGAGCGAGATTCTTTCCTCTTACCGCACCCTGGAGCAGGAAGCAGAGGAGTTGGAGCAGGCCCGCATGGCCGATTCCCTGGCCACGGCTAACTCGCTCTATGCCCAGCTCGAGGAGGGGGCCGATTTCCGTACCCTTATGATGGAGAATACGCAGGATAATTCCATCCTCAGCTTTGACATCATTGCGGAAAAGGGCCTTTTGATCAGTAACCGCTATCAGAGCGACGTCGACTGGTCCAACGAAGTAAAGACCGCTTTCGCCACCATGGAGATCGGCCAGTACAGCCAGGTCATCCAGGATACGGAAGGCTGCCATATCATCTACTATCTGTCCGATGAGCCTGCTGGCGCGGTAGATATAGATACCGTGCGTGACGCCATTGAGGCCATTCTTTTGACAGAGCTGCAGGATGCGGAGTGGGCCGCTATGCTGGAAACTTGGAAGAACGATGGCAGTGTCACCATCAACGAGGATCTCGTCCACTCCTATGGTGCTGCCGCTTGATCCCGCTTTCTTGCGGATCCAACGGTATTTAAGCAAATCCTCGCGAAACCGTGTCTATCCGGGGAAGCAGCTATGCAAGCTGCTTCCCCTTTTTTCGTCAGAAAGGAATGCCCTGGGAAGCGTATTGGCGCCGGGATTCTGCGGTGCGCCTGCGCAGATGGAATGGGCCGGCTGAGCCCCGGCTAGGCACCATCTTGGCAGGGCCTGGCGGAAATCCTGCCGGCCCCTCGTATTTTTTTGCCGGATATGGTATGATTACTAAGCGCGGAAGGGTTCCTTCCTGCCATTTTTCCATGAGAAGGAGTAAATGCATGCGGCTGGATAAATATTTAAAGGTTTCCCGCATTATAAAACGGCGCACCGTGGCCAATGAAGCCTGTGGCCTGGGCCGGGTGCAGATTAACGGAAAAGTTGCAAAAGCTTCCTCTGAGGTAAAGGAGGGGGATGTATTGACAGTGCTGCTGGGCGGGAAGGAAGTTCGCCTGCGCGTCCTTTCTACCCAGGAACATGCTCTTAAAGCGGATGCAGCCGGCATGTATGTCATTTTGGAGGACGAGGCATGAAGGATGTAACCCTCATCCTTTTGGCAGCGGGTTCCTCCAGCCGCATGGGCCGGGATAAGCTGACCCTCTCCCTGGGAGGGCGTACCCCGCTGGAATATTCTCTGCTGGCATTTCTAACCGGGGCTGCAGAAGAGCTTCTAGAGGTGATTCTGGCCGTTTCTCCGGCAACACGGCCCCTGGCGCAGGAGCTGGCCAGCCGCTACGAAGGGCCGGAGCTGCCCATTCGCCTGGTTCCTGGGGGGGATAGCCGGGGGGAGTCGGTCTATAATGCCCTGCTGGCGGCAAAGGGCCCTCTGGTGGCCATTCATGATGCCGCCCGCTGCCTGGTGAGCCGGGATATCATAGCGGCCAGCATCGCCATGGCCCGGGAAAAGGGCAGCGGCGTTGCCGCCTTACCCTGCAGGGATACCCTCTGGCGCCAGACGGGCCAGGGCACCATATCCCGGGAAGGGCTGCTGGCAGCCCAAACGCCCCAGACCTTTTCCCGGGAAAAGATCACCGCTGCCTATACTGCTGCCCGGGGAGCTGGCATTTCCGCTACGGATGATGCCGCCCTGTACCAGCGGCACTGGGGGGAGATATGCTTTTCCCCCGGCAGTCTGCGCAATCAAAAGCTTACCTGCCCGGAGGATATTCCTTTTTTTTCTGGGCAACTTTCCCAGGGCGGCCGGCGCATGGGCTATGGAGAGGATACCCACCGGCTGACGCCGGAGCGTCCTCTTGTGCTGGGGGGCGTAAACATCCCCTTCCGGCTGGGGCTTCTGGGCCATTCCGATGCGGACGTCCTCACCCACGGGGTTATGGATGCCCTGTTGGGGGCGGCAGCCCTGCGGGATATCGGCGTGCATTTCCCCGATACGGACCCCCAATATAAGGGCATCTGCTCGCTGCTGCTGCTCCAGCAGGTTCGGCAGATGCTGGCGAAAAAGGGCTTCTTGCTGGGGAATCTGGATGCTACCATCCTAGCCCAAGCGCCCCGGCTCTCCCCTTATATCCCCCAGATGATTCAGAACCTTGCCAGCGCCCTCTGCTGCGACCCCGGCAGGATCAATATAAAAGCCACCACCCCGGAGGGCTGCGGCCCGGAGGGGGCGCTCCAATGTATTACAGTGCGCTGCGTTTGCAGCCTGGAGGAGTTTTCACGATGAACGGAAGTATCACCATCGCACCCCTTTCTACCCCAGGGGCTATGACCCTGGCTTCCTGGCAGGCTATAGAGGGAGCAAAGGGGCTTTTCCTGCAAACGGCCCAGAGCCCCTGTGCGGCTCCCATATTGCAGGCAGGGCTTCCCTTTGTATCCATGGATGACCTGTATGCCACGGCCCAGGATTTTACGCAGCTTTATCAGGCCATCGCCCACCGCCTTTGCCAGGCAGGCGACGGGTGCGTTTATGCCGTCTGCGGCGGCAGCATGGGAGATGAGGCCCTTGGCGTTCTCCTATCCATGGCAAAAGAGGCGGGCCTGACGGTCCGCCAACTTCCCGCCCCTGGCTATGCCCAGGCTGCCTTATGCGCCCTGCCGGAGCCTCTGGCCCGGGAGGGCATGTCCATCTGCCCTGCCAGCGCCCTTCCTGCCAGCCTGAATCCCTACCGCACCCTCTGCATCGAGGAGGTGGATACAGCCCTCTCTGCCGGCGAGCTAAAGCTGTCCCTTGGCGAATACTACCCCGATGAATACCCCGTCTGGTTCTGTACCCTCGGCGAGGCGGGCTATACAGTCCGCAGCATCCCGCTGCTGGAGCTGGATAGGCAGCGCCATTACGATGCAGGTACCTGCCTGCTGGTGCCGCCGGCCCAGCCTGCCCAGCTGAGCCGCAAGGGTATGGAGGACCTGATGGCCGTTATGCAGCGCCTGCGGGCGCCGGATGGCTGCCCCTGGGACCGGGAACAGACCCATCTTTCCCTGCGCAGCGCCCTGATCGAGGAGGCTTATGAGGTGCTGGATGCCCTGGACCGGGAGGATGACGAAGCCCTCTGCGAGGAGCTGGGAGACCTGCTGCTGCAAGTCGCCTTCCACAGCATCATCGCTCAGGAACAGGCGGCCTTTACCCTGAGGGATGTAACCACGGGAATCGTGCAAAAGCTTATTTTTCGCCATCCCCATATTTTTGGAAACCTGCATGCAGACACCAGCGATGCGGTAAAATATACTTGGGAGGAGCGCAAGCGCCAGGAAAAACACCAGGCCACCGTTGCAGAGGCTATGGAGGCCGTACCCAAATCCTTCCCCGCCCTTATGCGCAGCGCAAAAGTGCAGAATAAGGCGGCCCATGTGGG
>CALVLF010000101.1 GCA_944336625.1 uncultured Clostridia bacterium | reverse complement strand
GAAGTGAACGGGCCCCTGCGAGCCCCTTTGCTGGGCGGTAGGATAAGATCCTGCCGACTGTCACAGAGCTTCTGTGGAGTGCTATCATTCAGGGCTTGCCAATATGCAAATGTTCGCGGCTGGAGTGATGCTCCAGCCGTTATTCGTTAGATCATCTTTTTTGGAGGATAAATCAAATGCGTAGAATCTTTGCCCTGTTGCTCACCCTGTCCCTGCTCCTTATGCTAGGAGCATGCAGCAGCCCGGCGGAAACCCCTGCCGCCGATCCCACAACCCAGCCCGCCGGAGATACTCCCGCCGCTGACGCTGACCCGGATCAGCCCGCTGCTGACCCCGCCACCTCGGGCAGCTTGGCAGACGGCGTTCTTTCCGTAGCCATGGAATGCGCCTACGCCCCCTATAACTGGACCCAGCCCACCGGCGACAACGGCGCCGTCCAAATCAAGGATAGCCCGGACTATGCCTATGGCTACGATGTAATGATGGCCAAGCATATCGCCGAGGCCCTGGGGGTGGAGCTGGAGATCGTAAAGCTGGACTGGGATTCCCTGGTGCCTGCCGTCCAGAGCGGCACCGTGGATTGCGTCATCGCCGGCCAATCCATCACCAGCGAGCGGCTGGAGATGGTGGATTTTACCACCCCTTACTACTATGCTTCCATCGTAACCCTGACCCCTTCGGATAGCACCTATGCTTCCGCCCAGGGCGTCCAGGACCTGGCGGGCGCCACCTGCACCAGCCAGATTAACACCGTCTGGTATGACGTGTGCCTGCCCCAGATCCCCGATGCGAATATCCTCCCCGCCCAGGATAGCGCCCCCGCCATGCTGGTGGCCCTCAACAGCGGCCGCTGCGACCTGGTGGTAACGGATATGCCCACGGCCATGGCTGCCTGCGTAGCCTACCCCAACTTCACCCTGCTGGATTTTTCCGGCAGCGAGGATGATTTCCAGGTTTCCGAGGAGGAGATCAACATCGGCATCTCCCTCCAGAAGGGCAACACCGAGCTCCAGGAAGCCATCAACGGCGTATTGGCAGAGATGACGGTGGATGACTTTACCGCCATGATGGATGAGGCCATTTCTGTCCAGCCCCTGAGCGAGTAACCCGATTTCCCCCTTTTGTGAAGCCGCCCGTTTTTGACGGACGGCTTTGCCCGGCTTTTAAGGAGAAACCACCGTGCAAAATATGAACTTCTGGGAGCGGGTCCTCTTCCTGCTCCAGCAATATGGCCCCAGCTTTTTGCGGGGCGTTTGGGTCACCATGGTCATCGCCATCGTGGGCACCCTCATCGGCTGCATCATCGGCTTTGCCGTAGGCGTGGTTCAAACCATCCCCACGGACCGGAAAAAGCGGCCCCTGCACTGGGCGCTGATGGGCATCGCCCGCTTCCTGCTCAACGCCTATGTGGAGATCTTCCGGGGCACCCCCATGATGGTACAAGCCATGTTCATCTATTATGGCCTGGCCATGGGGGGCATCAACCTGGGCATGTGGGAGGCGGCCTTCCTCATCGTCTCCATCAATACAGGCGCTTATATGGCGGAAACCGTCCGGGGCGGCATCCTGTCCATTGACCCGGGCCAGACCGAAGGGGCTAAGGCCATTGGCATGAACCACGTCCAGACCATGACCAGCGTTATCCTGCCTCAGGCCCTGCGGAACATCATGCCCCAGATTGGCAACAACCTGATCATCAACATCAAGGATACCTGCGTGCTGAACGTAATCGGCACCGTGGAACTATACTTCGCCGCCAACAGTGTAGCTGGCGCCCGGTATACCTACTTTGAGGCCTTCACCATCGCGATGATCCTCTACTTCGTGCTGACCTTCACCTGCTCCCGGCTGCTTCGCTGGTGGGAGAGCAGGATGGACGGGCCGGACAGCTACGAGCTTTACGACCTTTCCACTACGGATACCCTGGCCCATACCACGGGCCTGTACAGCTACCCCAGGCGGCCCAAGGCGGGCAACCAGAACCTGGATATTCGGGACGGAGGGAGATAAGCCATGGCGGAAGAGATTTTACAGGTACAGCATCTTAGCAAAAGCTTTGGCAGCAACCAGGTGCTGAAGGATGTGGACTTTCAGGTGCATACCGGGGACGTGACCTGCATCATCGGCGCATCGGGCAGCGGCAAGAGCACCCTTCTAAGGTGCATCAACCTGCTGGAGGCCCCCACCGGCGGCGAGATCCTCTTCCACGGGGAGAGCATCCTCCATGGCAAGCTGGATGCCTCCGCTTACCGGGCCAAGGTGGGGATGGTATTCCAATCCTTCAACCTGTTCAACAATATGACTGTGCTAGATAACTGCATGGTAGGCCAGGTTAAGGTCCTCAAGCGCAGCAGGGAAGAGGCCCGGCAAACCGCCATGTCCTTCCTGGAAAAGGTGGGCATGGCCCCTTACATCAACGCCAAGCCCCGGCAGATTTCCGGCGGGCAGAAGCAGCGGGTGGCCATCGCCCGGGCCCTGGCCATGGGCCCGGAGGTGCTCCTTTTTGACGAGCCTACCTCCGCCCTGGACCCGGAGATGGTAGGGGAGGTCCTTTCCGTTATGCGGGACCTGGCCAGCAGCGGCCTGACCATGCTGGTGGTGACCCACGAGATGGGCTTTGCCCGGGACGTGGCCAAAGAGGTGGTCTTTATGGATAACGGCGTCATTGCCGAGCATGGAGACCCGGAAACCATCTTCACCCGCCCCAGCCAGCCCCGCACCCAGGAATTCCTTTCCCGCTACCTAGAACGCTAGGGCTTTGCCCGGGCACTGGCCGGGCTTTCGCTGTACCCTTGCAAACCTGCACCCTTCGGTTACAATTGCCTGGCCCAGGTTCATGGAAATTATGAACATATTATGAAAAAGAGACTTTCTTCTTTTCCAATGCCGGCTTTTGTGATATGATACACACGATACGAAGTCGTTTTTTAGAATGGCTATTTGCTATTTATTTCAGGAGGAAATCGAATGCAGAAGAAAATCATCGCGGTCCTGCTGGTGCTGGCTTCCCTGTTTGTCGTTGGCTGCAGCAGCAACGAGGGGGATGAGGTCGTTACCATTGCCCCCCCAGCCACTTCTACGCCGGCCCCCACGACGGCTGCCCCCACCGTAGCCCCTACGGTAGAGCCCACGCCCGAGGCTTATGTATCCCCCTATACGGATAAGATCGCTGAAATGCAGGCGGAAAACAGCGACTGCATCGGCTGGATTGCCATCCCCGGCACCAACATCGATAAGCCCATCATGTACGGTGAGGATTTCTATTATTCCGACCATAACGAGCAAAAGGAAAAGATCGTTTCTGGTTCCGTCTATTCCCATTACAATGCCCTGACCCAGAACGTGGTCATTACCGCCCACAACTCCCGGGTCAGCAAGACCATGTTCCATGAGCTTCATCACGTGCAGGAAGTGAACATGGGGGAGACCAACTGCGCCTACGACGATTGTAACGCGAAGCTGGATAAGGCTACCCTGCCGGATTTCTCCACGGTAGAAGGCCGGACCTGGGACATTTCCGTATTCGGCATCGACGCCCAGTGGGAGATCTTTGCCATGTATGAGACCGAGGAAGATGAGCCCGTCAAGACCCTGGAATACAATACCTGGTGGCCTTATGGCGATAATGGCGAGACTAGCTACTACCTTACCGATAAGGCAGACATTCAGGAGTGGATCGACTACCAGCTGGAGCGGAGCGATTATGACTTCGGCGTTACCGCTACCACCGAGGACCAGTTCCTGACCATCTACACCTGCGGCGACTACTCTGATTCTAGCGATGCCCAGTCCCGCCTGTATTTCTTCCTCAAGCAGGTAAATCCTGTGAGCACCCTGTATGGCGGCGGCACTGCGGATGCAGCAGCTACCCCTGCGGCGGATGCTGCGGAAGCTACGGCTACCCCTGCGGCTTAATACGGCCTAAGCAAAACCCCGGTGCAAATGCACCGGGGTTTTTATATGCTTCGCATAAGCGATTGCCCCTTTCCCTAGGCGATGGAGGTTAGCAAGGGAGCCCTGTGCCGGGTCGGGAGGCCTTGTGTAAAGCGCTGCGGACTAGGATTTCCTGCCAAAAGGCTCCCTTGTGAAGTCAGCTTATTTTGGTTGGGTGGAAAGCGGGGCGTTCGAGTGGGCATCCGGCCTTTCCCCTTCATCCAAAAGGCGCCCCTGTGCAGGACGGGACAAGCCGGATTCCCCGCCAAAAGGCTCCCTTGTGTAAAGGGAGCTGTCAGCTTTGCTGACTGAGGGATTGTAGACGAAACAGCTCCATAAAAACGCTGGCCAGAACTCCAGCCGCTACAATCCCCCAGTCCGCTTCGCGGACAGCCCCCTTTACACAAAGGGGCCATGCAGGTGGACATCCAGCGGGTTGCTCCATAAAAAACCGCCTTTCCTCACACTAACTTCCCAATAAAAAACGCTTCGACGTGCTTAACATCGAAGCGAAAGGAGCTTATAGGCCCTCAGGGCAGCAGATACAGGCCCGGGGTAGCAGCGGTCAGGCTGCAGAGCCAGCGCCCTTCGGAAAGGGGCTCCACCGTGCCGCTGGCCAGGGCAGGCGTTCGCTGGCTGGTAATATCGACCCGCCAATCCGCCACGGGGCCAAAGCGTACATCCTCCGGCGCCGCCTCCAGCACCCAGCCATTCTCATACAAGGCAACGCTAGGCATAAGGCCCCACAGGGGCGTTTCCCCGTCCTGGGCAGAGGGGGCGCCATACCCCCCGGCTGGCACCTGCACGGTGAACTCCAGATAGATCCGGGCCGCGTCCCCCCTATGCAGCTCATTGAGCAGGGGCACGCAGAGGATGGTTCCATCTTCCGTATAGGTATGATATGCGGCGGTGCCGTTGAGGGAGACGGACTGGATGACCAGGCTATCCGCCCCCTGGGTATTGGGATATAGATGAAAATACAGGACGTAAAGGGTCTCCAATCCATTGTTTACATAGGTAAGGGAAAGGGCGCCAGATGCTTCCTCCTCCCCTATGGTAAGGCTGGCCTGATACAGGCTACGCTCCAGCCCGGCGGCTCCCAGGGCTTGGATGGGCCGGGGAGAGGGCGTGGATCGGGCGGGAGAAGCCGATGGCGCAGGCGACGGGCTGGCCGGGCTGGGGGAAGGGCTGGCCACAGGCGCGGGGCTGCCCAACGGGGACGGGGAAGGGCCCCGAAGGACCCAGTACAGGATGCCCCCCGCGGCCAGAAGCAGCAGCGCCGCCGCCAGAATGTATGGAGCCACAGGCCTGTGGCGTCTGCGAAATGAACGAACCATAGGATACCTCTTCTGCCATTATAACACAAAATCCGCCCTCATTTTTGAACTTTTTGCCCTTTCTTCCGGGCTGTGATATAATCCATATGTGTAAATTTGACCGTAAGGGAGCCAGCCCATGCCCCAGTGCAGTTTTAGCCGGACGGCGGCCCTGCTCAATGCCACCCCCGTCCAAAACCTGTTTATCGCCGAATATATGCCCAAAGCCCCGGATGCCTATGTAAAGGTATACCTCTTTGGCCTGATGCAGTGCTTTAACCCCGCTTTGGCCCAGGAGGATATGGGTCTGAGCCTGGGCATGGAACCCCAGGCTCTGGCGGAAGCCTTTGCCTATTGGCAGGCCCAGGGCCTGGTCAACATCCTGGGGGAGGACCCCCTGCGGGTGGAATATAAGGCCCCTGCCACCCCCGCCCCCCTTTCCGGCGGCGGGGCCCGGCGGTATGGGGCCTTCAATGCCGCCCTGCAGGAGGCCCTGCGCGCTTCCCTGGGAGAAAGCGGCAAAAGCCGGGTGTTTTTCCCGGCGGATATGCAGCGGATCTACGACTGGATAGAGGTTTTCGGCCTGGAGGAAGAGGCGGCTATTCTGCTGATTCAGCATTGCCTGGCGGAGCGGGGGCCTCGGGCCAGCATGCGGTATATGGATGAAAAGGCCCGGCGCTGGGCCGATGCAGGGGTGCTCAGCGCGGAGGATGCCCGCCGCCGCATCCAGTTTGAAAAGGAGCTGCAAAGCGGCGCCCAGGCCATTCTGCGGCGCTGGCGCAAGAGCCGCCAGGCTACGGAGGATGAGCTGGCCCTTTACCAGAAATGGACCAAGGAATGGGGCCTTTCCGATGAGGAGATATTGGGGGCCTGCGCCGCCCTTACCGCGGCGGAAAAGCCTACCTTTGCCTATCTGGATGGGGTGCTGGAAAACGCCCGTCTGGCCGGGGGCACGGAGGAATATGCCCGGCGGCAGGCCGCCCTGGAAGACCTGGGAACCAATGCCTTTAAGCGGGCCGGCATCCAGCGCCGCCCTACGGCCAGCCAGCGGATGCAGCTGGATACCTGGGTTTATGCCTGGCATATGAGCCCGGAGCTGGTGCTCCTTTCCGCAGAATATGCCGCCCGGGAAAGCCGCCCCTTTGCCGCCATGGAGCGAATGATGAAGCGCTGGCACGAGGAAGGCATCCAGACCATCGCCGCTGCCCGGGCCGATCATGGGCGCCAGGAAAAGGCGCCCCAGAAGCCGTCCCCTTCCCAAGCCCCTTCCCGGGCCCTCCGGCCCCCCCAGCGCACCTATACGGCAGAGGATCTGAAGCATATCGGCGTAAAGCTTCTGGATGATGAAGATGAGGAGGAGCCCCAATGAAGCCATCGCCCCAGCTTATGGAGGAGTATGGGCGGGTTCGCGCCGCTGCCCTGGCGGAGGCGGAGGAGCGCCGCCAGGCTATTTTCGCCCAGTTTCCCCGCCTGGGGGAGATCGCCGCGGCCCGCAAGGCCCTTACCTATGACCTGGGCAAGGCCCTGCTCAGCACGAAGGATCCCCTGGCGGCCCGGCGGGCCTATAGCCGCCAGATGCAGGCCCTTTTGCAGGAGGAGCAGGCCATCCTTCGGGAAAATAACATCCCCTCTGCCTTCCTGAAGCCTGTATGGCGCTGCGCTGCCTGCCAGGATACGGGGTATGTGGAAGGCCCCCGGGGGGAAAAGCAGATGTGCGCCTGCCTGGCCCGGCGGGTTCTGGAAGAACGCTTTGCCCAGAGCAGCCTTTCGGAGCAGGAGCGGTTTGAAACCTTCCGGGAGGATATCTTCCCTTCCCCCCGCCAGAGAAAGGCTACCTGCCGCGCCCGGGATATCTGCCGGGAATATGCGGATGCCTTCCCCCATAACCAGCCCCCTGGATTGCTGATCCTGGGCCAGGCGGGCTTGGGAAAAACCTTCCTGCTCAATGCCGTGGCCGTGCGGGTGCTGGAGCGGGGCCATAGCGTCCTCTGCCTTACGGCCTATGCCTATATCCAGGAAGTCCTCGCTGCCATGAACAGCCGCCAGCCCCTGCCGGATCTTACCTTTCCGGAGCTGCTCATCCTGGATGACCTGGGGGCGGAGCCCATGCTCAATAACGTAACCCGGGAAAGCCTTTCCAACCTCCTGGATACCCGGCAGCGCAAGGGCTTAGCCACGGCCTTTTCCAGCAACTTCACCCAGACTCAGCTCATTGAGGAATACGGGGAGCGCTTTGCTTTCCGCCTCCTTTCCCCCCGGAATACCATTACCCTGGAATTGGCCGGGGAAAACCTGCGGCTGCGGGCTTAAAGGAGGCGGGACATCCCCGCCCATATATGCTTTGGCGAGGGAGGCGGTTTATCCGCCTCCGCAGCGTGTCGAAAAAACGGCCTTTCGGCCGCTTTTTCGACTTTTTCATATGGCTTGCCCGCTCATGTTGCACGGGCTTATTTCTTCTTGGTGAATACGGAGAAAAGGGCCAGCATGGGGAAGATTTCCAGCCTGCCCAGCAGCATATCCAGGGAAAGGACGACCTTGGAAAAGGCGGAAAGGGAACCATAGTTGCCCATGGGGCCTACTACATCCAAGCCGGGGCCGATATTGCTGATGCAGGCCATAACCGCAGAGAAGGTGCTAGAAAAATCCAGGTTATCCAGCGATACAAGCAATACCGACACGACGATGATAAAGATATACAGAGCGAAGAAGACCAGCGTGCTGTGCACTACCGAATCCTGGACAGGCTTCCCATCCAGGGAAACCCGCCGGACGGAACGGGGATGGAGCAGCTTATGCACCTCTACTCCGGCGGATTTCATCAGGATAATGCACCGCCCTACCTTGACGCCGCCGCCAGTGCCCCCTGCACATCCGCCAATCAGCATGATAAACAGCAATAAGCAGCGAGATAGCTGGGGCCACAGGGAGAAATCCGTCGTAGCATAGCCGGTGGTGGAGATGATGGAGGATACCTGGAAGAAGGAGTAACGCAGGGATTCGCTGCCATACATGGGGTAGATATCGATGGCGATGAGGATCACCGTCGCGGCGATGATGATCATATACCAGCGCCATTCCTCGTTTTTGAAGAAATCCTTCACTTGGCCCAGGAGCAGCATGAAATACAGGTTGAAGTTCATGCTGAACAGGATCATGAAAATGCCAAGAACTACGTCAATATAGGCGCTGTTATAATAGCCTACGCTGGTATTCTTAATGCCAAAGCCGCCGGTACCTGCCGCGCCAAAGGCATGCAGGGCCGCATCAAACAGCGGCATATCCCCCAGGAGCAGCAGGCCGATGAGCACAAGGGTCATTACCAGGTAGATCTTATACAAAATGGCTGCCGTGTTCCGCGTGCGGGGAACCAGCTTGGAAACCTGGGGGCCCGGCACTTCCGCCCGCATGATGTGGATGGAACGATCCTGCACCATGGGCATAATCGCCAGGATGAAAACCAGGATGCCCATGCCGCCGATCCAGTGGGTAAAGCTGCGCCAGAAAAGTATGCCATTGGGCAGGCTCTCTACATCGGAAAGGATGGAGGCGCCGGTGGTAGTAAAGCCGGAGATGGTTTCAAAAAGGGCATCCACATAAAAGGGGATGTCTCCGGAAAAGACGAAGGGCAAGGCCCCAAAGGCGGACAGGGCAATCCACGCAAGGGCAACGCTGACAAACCCCTCCCGGGCATAGAATTCCTGGCTCCGCAACTTGGGCAGGCGAAGCAGCCCCCCCAGGACCGCTACGATGGCAATCGTATACAGAAAGGGCGCCGGCGATTCCCCATAGTACAGGGCTACCGCCAGGGGCAGCAGGAGAAGCGCCCCCTCGGTAAGAAGGGCGTAGCTGAGAATGCGGGCTGTAAGACGGTAATTCATAGGCTTATGCCTCTTCCAGGATGGCGTCCAGGTCGCGCAGGCCGCGCAGGGTGGTGGCGATGATAACCGAATCCCCCGTTTCGATGCTGTCATTACCGGAAGGGATGAGGGCCTTGTTATGGCGGAAAATCGCGCTCACCAGCACCTCCTTGCGGATGGGCAGGTCTTTGAGGGGCGTGCCAATGCAGCGGGAGCTGGGATGCACGCGGAACTCCAGCGCCTCTACCTTATCCTCCATGAGCCGGTAAAGGGTTTCCACGCTGCTGCCGGTAGCATTCTGCATGGCCCGTACATAGCTCAAAATCCGGTGGGAGGTGATCTGCTTGGGGGAGATGAAGGTATCCAGGCCCGTGCTATCCAGCATATTCACCAGGTGGGTGCTATTCACCTTGGTGATTACCTTCTTTACCCCGCAGGCGTTTGCATACATGGAAAGGAGGATGTTTTCCTCATCAAAGCCCGTCAGCGAGATGAAAGCATCCGTGGAAAGCAGGCCCTCTTCATGGAGCAGCTCCTGGTCCGTGCCGTCCCCGTAGAGCACTTCTGCCTTAGGCAGAAGGGAGGAAAGGGTATGGCAGCGGGCTTCGTTGTTTTCAATAATCTTTACATGCATCCCGGAATCCAGCAGCTGCCTGGTTAAATAATAGGCGATGCGGCCCCCGCCGATGATCATTACGTCCTTAATCCGCCGCTGCTGCGCATGCAGAGAGCGGAAAAAGGCGCTGATGGACTGGGAATCCGCCACTACGGAGAGTTTATCCCCTGGAGCAATTACAAAGTGCCCCTTTGGAATATACGCCTGGCCCCCCCGCCCAACGGCGCAGACCAGTACCCGGGCCTTGATATGCCTGGGAAAATCCGCCAGGGAGAGGCCAATTAGAGGGCTCCCTTCCTTTACCCGGAATTCTACCATCTCTACCCGCCCCCGGGCAAAGGGCTCTACATTCATGGCCGGGGGAAAGCGCAGCATGCGGGAAATATCCCCGGCTGCGGCCATTTCCGGGTTGATTACCATGGAAAGGCCCAGCTCTTCCTTCAGGAAGATCATCTGCTTCTGATATTCCGGGTCCCGCACCCGGGCGATGGTATGCTTGGCCCCCAGCTTTTTAGCTACCATGCAGCAGAGCATGTTGATCTCATCCCCGCTGGTAGCGGCGATGAGCAGGTCGGCCTTTTGCACCCCCGCTTCCATTTGCACCGTATAGCTGGCGCCGTTCCCTTCTATACAAAAAACGTCTACGGAGTCCATAGACTGGGTCAGGCTTTCCGCCCGCTTGTCGATGACGGTAACGTCATGGCCCTCCCCGGCAAGCTGCTGGGTAAGGGTATAACCAACCTTGCCACCACCTACGATTACGATGTTCATTCCGGCGAAACGCTCCTCCCTCAGGCCGCGCAATAAGGCGGTAATTTTGCTACTATCATAGCACCTTTTTTCCGGAAAGTATATACCTCGTCGTCGCAAAGTCCGCTTTACTCCGGCGGCTTTTTAGGGGCGGAGCATAGTATCCGGGGTAACCTCTCAGTTCGCAATAGTCGCGCAGCGTCGGCCCCGAGGGGCCATCCTCGCGCTCCTTTGCTCACTGGGCTTCCGCCTCGCTTCTTCCGCCACTGGCGGCGCTCGGCTCCGCCCCCTTGCGAAGTCAGCTTATTTTGGTCGGGTGGTTTATGCTGCGGATTGGAGGCGTACATCCCCAAAAGGCGACCCTGTGTAAGGGGAGCTGTCATGGCCCCAAAGGCCATGACTGAGGGGTTGTAAAGGCAGCGGCTCTATAAAAGCGCTGGTTAAAACCCTCTCGGCTACAATCCCCCAGTCAGCTGCGCTGACAGCCCCCTTTACACAAAGGGGCCTTTTGGGTGAAAGGGAAGGGCCGGATGCCCACTTGCAAGGCTCCCCTGTGTAAGGGGAGCTGGCGGCGAAGCCGCCTGAGGGGTTGTAAAGGCAGCGGCTCTATAAAAGCGCTGGCCAGCACTTCAGCCTTTACAATCCCTCAGTCAGCAAAGCTGACAGCTCCCTTTACACAAGGGAGCCTTTTGGCAGGTTTTACACAGGGGCGCCTTTTGGTGGGGAACCCTTGCGCGCAGCGCTTTACACAGGGGCGCCTTTTGGCGGGGAAACCGAGCGAGTTCACCAAAGGCGCAAAAAAGCCGCCCGGAGGGCGGCTGTGCAGGGAACGGCGGATTGCAAGTGAGTTTTTTCAGCGGGTATGCCCGGGGCGGCGGGGCCGCGCCCGGGCGGGGGTAACCTGGAAATTACGCCTTGACCTTCTTCACGGCCACGGCAGCGGCAACTACGGCCACCATGATCATGGCGAAGCCGATTACGCTGGCGTTATCACCGGTCTTCGGGATGGAGACGGTGGGGTCCAGGATGATGGGGGTGCTGTTAGCCTGCCAGGTGATGCTGTCGGATACGCTGTTGGCGAAGCCGAAGGCAGCCCGCATGTTGTCGTCGGTCATGTAGACCTGGCCAGCAACAACGGCATCCTTGAAGGAACCGGCATTGCCGTCATCCAGCCACTCGAGCAGGTCGATGGTAGCAGCGGTACCAGCCCAAGGAGCATTGCCGCCATAGGCAACCTGGATGGGATCGCCACCCTCGGTCTTATAAGAGGTAGCTTCAGCAGCGCTACCGATGATGGCCAGGACCCTGTCGCTGCTGTTCAGAGGCAGAACAGCTACCAGATCGCCGGAGCCGATGGGCTCAGCAGCCTCACGGAACTCAACAACCTTTACGCCACCGGTTGCATCACCCATGGTAGCGCTAACAGCAGGGAGAGCAGAGCCGAGGTTCGCATACTGAAGAGCACCGTTAGAAGCTGTCTCGGAAACTTCTGTGAAACCAATCATGGTCCCGTTAATAACAAGATTAAAGAGCACATTCTGGCCATTGATGTTTATACGAACCGGGCTACCCAGCTTGGCAGCAACCGCCCGAGCGATGTAGGTAGCATCCTGATTCGGCGCTATATCGATTGTTGCAGATACTCCACCAATGGTGTAAGTGATGGAGCCAGGCTGATAGACGAGCGCATTGGCAAAGGTAATAACAAAGCTACGACCGGTCTGGAAAGTACCGTACACAGGGCCGGTGCCCCCCTGCTCAATTGCAGTGATCGCGTTAGCGACCAGAGCATTGTCCTGCGTACCAGCAGCAACAGCATAGGTCTTGCCGATATCATAGCCGCCGACGGTGAACCACTTGCCCAGAGGACGGTTGGAGTAAACCTTGGCCTCTACTTTGGCAGTGTCGGTATCCAGGCAAGCCTTGGCATAGACGGGGGTCTCGGCGATGTAGTTCATGCCATAGACGTTAGCCCGGAAGAACTCGATGGGCTGGAAGGTGCCGGTGGCATCATAGTAATAATAGGTGCCAGCGGAAAGGTTGGAGATGTCGATCTTCTCCTTGCCCTTCATGCCATCGATGGCGGTGAACTTTACATCCACTTTCGCGTTAGCCTCTACATCATCATCCACATCGCTGGGAACGACCAGCTTGATGGCGAAGTAAACGGGGGCGCCGTTTACAGCGGTAGCGGCGTCATCCGCCTGGAAGGAGGCGGAGCCAAAGGCAGCCGTGCTGGAAGTGAACTTCATAACATCGATCTGATAGTTGAAGTCCGTCAGGCTAGAGGTGGGGGCGGACCAGTTGAAAGCCATAGCCACAGAGGCCAGGCTCAGGACCATAACCACCGCCAGCGCGATAGAAAGAATCTTCTTCATGTTTTTTATCCCTTTCAAAAAGATTGTGCCGTTCCTCTGCACAAGCCCATAATATTTCATTTTTGTAATAAAGTCAACATGAATAATTCATAATTATGAAATATTATTGACATAAATTACCCATGCTGGAAGCTTGCTTGCAGGGTTTACTAAATTTATAGTTTATGGAAAGGGAGCACAATATTGAAAACTTCCAGCCAGAAAAAATAAAAAATGTCTGTAATATAAAAAGGGACCGAAAAAGAACGTATAAAAAGGAAGTGTATAAAAAATCCCGGCAGAGCCGGGAAAAAAGGGTAAAAAAAATTAGCGCTTGCCTTTGGGCAGCAGGGCCATAACCTGGGAGGAATCCCGGCAGCCATCTTCCAGCCACCGGCGGAGGACGGTTTCATACCCGCCTACGGTAAAGATGGCCCGGTAAGAAAGGGCGGCATCCTTCAGCCTGGGCTCCCGCAGGGCTAAAACGGCGGCCAGCCGCTCCTGGCAAAGGGAGCGCAGGTCATTGAGAAATGCCTTGTCCCCATAGGCGCCGAAAAGGGCCTGGAAGAACCCCTGCCGCTCCACCATATAGGCCAGCACTTCCTGTAGGAAAGGGGAGGGGTCTTCAGCAAGCTGGGCAGGGGAATAACGGTCCCAAAGCTGGCCTACTTCCGCATAAATGGCCTGCTCCAGCTGCTGCAGGATATCCACCGGGTCCCGATAATGGACGTAAACCGTGGCCCGGGCTACATCCGCCGCTTCGGCCAGCTCTTTTACGGTAATATCGTCCAGGGGCTTGGTACAGAGCAGCTTAAGCAGGCCATCCTGCAAAAGCTTCCGGGTTCTGCGAACGCGGCGGTCGGTAGGTTGCGGCGGCATGGGCGGGGCCTCCTTCCCTGAGATGGATTTGCAATCGAAAAGCAGAGAGATGAGAAAAACGGGGCGGAAAAGGCCCTGCAAAGGGGATTAATCCTTTTTCGCAGCCCGGGCGAGCCTGCGGCGGGCGCCTATATAGCCGATGAAGCAGACCACGAAAGCGCCGGCGAAATCCACCATCAAATCCTCCATGGTATCCTGCAGGGCGGCCCGGCCCACCAGCTGGGTGCCATCCTCCAGGCGGAACTTCTGCATATTCAGGCCCAGGAGGCCATCGAAGGTAAATTCGTATACCTCCCAGATGACGCCCACCGTTACGGCGAAGCAGAGGGCGAAAAGGCAGACGAAGATGGGCCCCAGGCGGACGGAAACGCCCTCGAATTCGTTAAGCTGCTGCACAACGATAAAACCCAGGGCTCCCAGCATACCGCCGCTGGAGATATGCAGCCAGGTATCCCAATGGGGCACCAGATAGAAGAAATTCCGCACCTCCCCCAGATAGATGGCACAATATAGGAAAACGAAGTACATGATGTACATGTAATCCGGAATGGGCCAGGTCCATTTTTTCTGGAGAATAGAGGGGACGAACATGACCACCAGGCCCAGGCAGCATTGCAGGAGCATGAGGGCATAATCACTGCGGGTGCGGGTGGCTTCATCCACCGGCTCAGAGGGCGCCAGGGCCAGGCTGACGGCGGAATAGATGATGGAGACTGCCAGGGTAACGAACAGGATGCAGGCGATAATGGTCTTTGCATCCCAGCGGCGTAATTTTTTCATAAAAAGAACGAACCTCTCGACGGAAGTACAGGAATAAGCGCCGGAAAATTCGGCAGCATATAAAATCTAACTTACTTTAATCCTACCTTTTTTTCGGATAAAAAGCAAGGCCTTAAAACAACATAATCTTAACATTGTTTTAAGGAGGATGCCCTTAAGGGCAAGTGTTATGAAGAAAAAAAGCAAAAAAACGGGAAAAAATCCCCGCATGGAAGCGGGAAGCTGCCTAATGCCGGAGGAGATGCGGGTAGTACCCGCACAGGAAGCCACGGGCAGCATTCCTGCCCTGGATGAAGCGGGGCGGGGGCAGGGGCCGCTGGAGGGAGAGTGAGGGGGGCGGAGCCGAGCGCCGCCAGTGGCGGAAAAAGCGAGGCGGAAGCCCAGTGAGCAAAGGAGCCCCAGGAAGGGCCCCCCGGCCCGACGCAGGGCGACTATTGCGAACTGAGGGGTTGCCCCGTAATAGGGAAAACGCCGCTAAAAGGCCTTTTGCGGAGAGGGGGGGAAGAAGCGGGGGGCGGCGGCGGGAGCGCGAAGCGCTCCTGGAGGGGCCGGCAAAACCGGCCTCTCCCCTTCGCAAAAGGGCCCCGGGATGCTGGCATCCCGGGGCCCTGTATGCGAAGCGCCGCCGCCCCCTCCGGCGGAGTTTTTTCAAAGCTAGCTTTTGCGCGAAAAAGGCCGCCGCAGGGCTTGCTTTGGGCCTAGCGGGGAGCGATAGCTGAAGGTTGCTGCCTTTTGCAAAGGAAGAAACTCAAGCTGCCAAGGCAACTGCCTTTCCCGTACTAATTTTCCTATTTACGAAAAACGCAGGAAAACGAAAGGCGCTTTGGGCGAAGGGAAAGGACGAAATCCTACAAATCCAGCTTGCAATCCCCATCCTTGATCCAGCCCATCCTGCGGAAGGGCAGGGCGATGAGGGGGGTAAGGATGGCCGGGAGGACAAAGCAGACCAGCACCAGCCCCAGCCAGGACTTAGCATCCCCAAAGCCCGGGGCAGAGGCCACGCCAATGGGCCCCACCAGGCCGCAGGTGCCCATGCCGCTGGCTACGGCAATGCCGTTTTCCATTTGAAAGATGCAGGTGGCAATGGGCCCGGTGATAGCGGAGGCCAAGGTAGGGGGAATCCAGATCCGGGGGTTTTTCGCAATGTTGCCCATTTGCAGCATGCTGGTACCCAGGCCCTGGGCAGCCACGCCGCCCCAGCCATTCTCCCGGAAGGTCATAACGGCAAAGCCGATCATCTGGGCGCAGCAGCCCGCCGTGGCTGCCCCCCCTGCCAGGCCTGTAAGGCCCAGGGTTGCGCAGAGGGCGGCGCTGGAGATGGGCAGCGTGAGCACCACGCCCACGACTACCGATACCAGAATGCCCATGAAGAAGGGCTGCAGCTCCGTGGCCCGCATCACCAGGGCGCCGAAGCCATTCATGATGGCGTTGACCCCTGGCCCTACCAAGGCGGAAACGGCACATCCGGAAAGGATGGTCACCGTAGGGGTGACCAGGATATCCACCTGGGTTTCTTTGGATACGGCTTTGCCCAGCTCCGTAGCTACGATGGCGGCAAAGAGGGTGCCCAGGGGACCGCCCAGGCTATTTGCAGAGGCGCCCACGGCGCACAGGCAGAAAAGAACCAGGGAAGGGGCCTTTAAGGTGAAGCCGATGGCCACGGCCATGGCAGGGCCGGTGGCAGCGGAGCAGAATTCCGAGGCCTGGCTTAAAAAGGCCCAGCCAGTCTGGTCTGCAATGGCATCGAAGATGGTGCCAATGAGCAGAGAAGCGAAAAGGCCAAAGGCCATGGCGCCCATGGCATCCACAAAATACCGCTTTAAGCTGATCTCGATCTGCTTGCGGGCTAAAAAGGCCCGCAGGCCGCCCTGGTTTTTATCCATTTGGAAGGAACCTCCGATAAAATTTTCATAAGTATACCACATTCGGGCCATTTTGGGTCAAAAAAATAGAAGATAGGCCCGGCATCTGGCTTTTCTCCCTTTGCAGAAAATGCCGGAAAAAGGCAGAACATGGGGCTTTTTTGCCCAATCGCCAGGGCCCGGCAAACTTTGCAATCCCTTCCCCAGTCTCCGACAAAACACGGCATTATTGTTCCCTACCGCCGCGAAAAAAGCGGTGTTACAATCCAATCATCACAAAGCGCAAAGATGTTTGCGGATATTATATGAAACGGGCAAATGCGCCAGCAGCCCCTTCATAAAAAGGAAAACTACGACAGAAGCATGGAGGCATATTATGGCAAAATACCGTATCCTTTTGGCAGACAGCAGCACCCAGTTCCAGACCGCCGTCCGGGACCACCTTTCCCTGCAGGAGAATATCGACCGGGTGGATGTGGTAAACGATGGCCAGGCGGCCCTGGAGGCCCTGTCCAGCAACCACTATGACGTGCTCCTGTGCGACCTGATCATGCCCCGGATGGATGGCTTCGAGCTGCTGGAGCGGCTCAACAGCGGCTTCGTGGAGGACCCGCCGGCTATCATCGTGGTAAGCGCCATGCGCCATGAGGACATGGTCCGCCAGGCCTGTACCCTGGGCGCCCGCTACTTCATGGTGAAGCCCGTAGATCCGGATACCCTCTATAAGCGCATTCTCGACATGCTGGAGAATACCTATGCCCAGCGCTCGCAAACCTGCACCCTGGGCGCCCGGCCCCAGACGCTGGATGAGAAAATCGCCTCCATCTTTCTGGTGATCGGCATTCCGGCCCATATTAAGGGCTACCATTACCTGCGGGAGGCGGTGCGCATGGTCTATTACGAGCCCGCCCTTATCAACCGCATCACCAAGGAGCTCTATCCCGGTATTGCCAAGCGATTCCAGACCTCTGCCTCCAAGGTGGAGCGGGCCATCCGCCATGCCATCGAAGTAGCCTGGACCCGGGGGAAGATCGAAAATATCAACCAGATTTTCGGCTATAATATCTATTCGAAAAACGATAAGCCCACCAACGGCGAATTCATCGCCCTGGTAGCGGATAAGCTCATCCTGGAAAGCGCCCGGGAAAACGCCGGCCGGCCGGAGGTGCAGAACGTGGGCTAAGGCTCCGGCTTTGCGCGTGCAGGAAATCCTGCAAAAAACCCATGAAAAATCTTTTCTTTTTGGCTTATGGCCGGGGCTTTTGTTAAAGGAAATTCATATATTGGCAAAAATTATCCCAGGGTTTTTCACATGGAGGGGGGCAAATACCCCCCTAAGTATGGATAACTCTGTGGATAATGTTGATAACTCCTCTGAAATTCCCAACATATTCCGCAAAAAGTCCAATGTGACGGCTTCTGAAAAATTTAACCGGCATGTCCGCCATATGCTAGGAAAAGCGACGGAAGGAAAATACATCCTGCAAAATAGTGCTAAAAAGGCCCTCTGCCCGCATATGCATGAGTGTGCAATACAGGAGAGGAGCTAGGTTTCCATGGAGCTGATTTGGAATGAATGCATGGCAGAGCAGGTGGTTTATTGCGGCAGTGCCCAGGCTCTGGTGGAAGGGGAGATTCCCCAGCTGGAGGACCGGGCCGCCAATGCCATCTTAAGCGCCACTGGGGATGTATGCCTGCTGGGAGCAGAAGCGGGGGAAGAAAGCATCCGCCTGGGAGGCGAAGTGCGGCTGCAGCTGATCTGCATGGGGGAAAACGGGGTATATTCCTTCCATTCCAGGGCCGCCTTCCGCCATACGGTACAGGCCGAAGGGGTCCATACCGATATGGAGGTAAAGGCCCAGCCTGCCCTGCAATCCATGGAGGTGAAGCTGGTTGAGGGCCGGATCACCCTGGAGGCAGTGGTGGACATGAACCTGCGGGTGAGCAGCCGGGCCCCGTTAAAGGCCCTTTGCGGCATAGAGGGAGTGCCGGATCTGGAGTGCCAGGGCCGGGATATTTCCTTTTTCCGCCGGGAAGCGGTATATGAAACCGTGGTGCCCCTGCGGGAAGAGATCGATGCGGCAGAGGTACAGGGCATCCTCCAAAGCGACCTGCTGGTAACCCTGCGGGATTTGCAGCCGGGGGGCGAGGGGGTAGAGCTCAGCGGCAGCCTGCTGGTATCTGCCCTGGCGCAGAAAGGGGACGGGAGCTTATTCCATCTTTCCCAAAGCCTGCCCTTTACAGAGCGCCTGGATGTAGTTTCTGCCGGCCCCCTTTACGGGGTCCTGTCCCTGGAAGAAGGAAGGATGCGGGCAGCGGAGGAATTCGGCCTTGTGGTGGCGGAAGGCCGGCTGCATATCAGCCTCTACGCCCTGCGGCAGCAGGAAATCAGCCTACCCCAGGATATGTTCAGCCCCAGCCAGGCCTTTGCCTGCGAAAGGGAGACGGTTACCCTTTCCGGAGATCTGGCGCCCCTGCAGGAGCGCCTGGCTCTCCATGAAACGGTCAATATTCCCGGTGGGCTGCCCGAGGCTCGGCGGGTGCTTTATACGGCGGTACGGCCGGTGATCACCGCCAGCAATGTGGCGGAGGAGCAGCTTTCCATAGAGGGGCTGCTGGTAACCCGCATCCTCTATGAAAGCGAGGCGGGAACCATCAATGCCTTTACCGAGGATATCCCCTTTACGGCGAACCTGCCGGCTGCCGGCGCTACGGAGGCCATAGCCACGGCCCAGGCCATTGCGGCGGCCGGCGGAAGCGGTCGGGCTTTGGAGGTGAATTATACCATCCAGCTCCAGGCCCTTCTCTGGAGCCAAAGCCAGGCCCAGGTGGTTACAGGCCTGGCGGAATGCCCGCCGGCGCCCCAGCCCCAGGGGATCATCGTCTATTTCGCAGGGGCGGGAGAGACGCTGTATGATGTAGCGAAGCGCTTTGCCGTTCCGGTGGCAGCCCTGGGAGTGGCCCTGGAGGGGGAAAGCCCGGCCCTGGAAGAGGGCCAGCGGCTGGTATTCCTGCGGTAGGGACACAAGAAAAAAGGAGTGGGGGCGCCTGAAAAGAAAAGCCGCCGGAAGCATCCATATCCCGCCCGAACCCATGGGGAACGGGCGGGATATTTTTACCAGGAAAGGCCAGCGGCTCCGCCTGGGAAAAACCATAGATATGCCTATATAATAGGAAATGCTGCTATGGAACGGGGCCGAAAAAGGCAAGAAAAGCCCCTAAATGCAGCAACGGAAAAAAAGGGTATTGACAATTTATCGCTTTACTTAAGCAGATTAATGTAGTATACTCAAACCACCGAGAGGAAAGACTGCTTTGCCCGACAAATCCATTGAGAAAAGGAGAGAAACCATCATGAAGAAGCTAGCTTTACTGATTGCTCTGATGCTGCTGCTGACCTTGGCCTTTGGCTGTTCCCAGCCGGCGGAGGACACTTCTGCCCAAGCCCCGGCAGAGGAAGCCGCCCCGGCGGAGGAGGCCGCTCCAGCGGAGGAGGCCGCCCCGGCGGAGGAACCGGCTGCCGATGATGACCTAGCCTATATAAAGGAAAAGGGTTCCATGATCATCGGCTATACGGTGTATGAACCCATGAACTATACGGATGAAAACGGCGTATTCACCGGCTTTGACACGGAATTGGCCACCGCCGTATGCGAGAGGCTGGGCGTGACCCCGGAATTCCAGGAGATCAACTGGGATACCAAGGAAGTGGAGCTCAGCGGCAAAACCATTGACTGCATTTGGAACGGCATGACCCTGGACGCAGACCGGGAAGCGAATATGGCCTGCACCCAGCCCTATGTAAAGAACGCCCAGGTGGTGGTTATGAAGGCGGACGCCGAATATACGGATACCAGCTCCCTCATCGGCCAGACCGTGGTTGCGGAGATCGGCAGCGCTGGTGAAACTACCATCCAGGATGACCCCAATCTGTCCCAGGCGGATTTTGTAGGCAAGGGCGTCCAAACCGAGTGCCTCATGGAGGTCAAGGCGGGCACGGCCGCTGCCGCTGTACTGGACCTGACCCTGGCTAAGGCCATGACCGGCGAGGGGACCGACTATGCGGACCTTGCAATCAAGGATGAACTTGCGGTAGAATATTATGGTGTAGCCTTCCGCAAGGGCTCCAATGTCCGGGATGAAGTCAATGCCATCTTCGATGAGATGGTGGCCGATGGCAGCCTCCAAGCCCTGGCGGATAAATACAGCCTGGAGCTGGCCGAATAACCCCCGCTTTACCCATTCCCGATGTTTGCCCAGGCGGCCCGGCTTTCCGGGCCGCCTGGATGGGGCTTGTGGGAAAAGCTGGCCCCTTAGGCGGGCTTTCCCTTTTGCTTTGCAATTCCCGGTCCATGGGAGCGCCCCCTTCCCCTAAGAGCATAGGGCCCTTTGGCGCCCTGGGGAGGTTCGTTTATGGCTGTCATCATTGAACGCCTGTTTGAAGGCTTTGCGATCAACTGCAAGCTGTTTGGCCTAACCCTTTTATTCGCCCTGCCCCTGGGCTTGATCATTTCCTTCGGCTCCATGAGCAAGTTCAAGCCCCTAGCTTATGCGGTAAAGACCTTCGTATGGATCATCCGGGGCACGCCCTTGATGCTCCAGCTGCTCATCATCTTCCTGGGCCCCGGCCTCATGGGCATGACCAACCCCTGGCCCGCAGGCGCGGACGGGCGTTTGGCTGCGGCCACGGTGGCCTTTGTCATCAACTATGCCTGCTATTTCTCCGAGATATTCCGGGGGGGCATTGAAACCATACCCAAGGGCCAGCATGAGGCAGGCCAGGTATTGGGCATGACCAAGAGGCAGATCTTCTTTAAAGTCACCTTGCTGCAGGTGATCAAGCGCATCGTTCCCCCCATGGGCAACGAAATCATCACCCTGGTGAAGGATACCTCCCTGGCCCGGATCATCTCCTGCAAGGAGATCATCATGATGGCCCAGGAGTATACGGCCAAAGGCCTCATTGGCCCCCTGTTCT
This sequence comes from uncultured Clostridia bacterium, assembly GCA_944336625.1. Taxonomy (GTDB): domain Bacteria; phylum Bacillota; class Clostridia; order Christensenellales; family CAG-138; genus Pelethousia. The sequence continues at coordinate 63,535 of CALVLF010000101.1, read as the reverse complement.
CCACAGGCTTGTACTTCCTGGCCTTTGTAGGGGCCGTTACCCTGCTTATGGGCTATGCGGAGCGCAAGCTGGACTATTTCCGGGTATAGGAGGGGAGATACATGGCGATATTAGAGGTTCGGGACCTGAAAAAACACTTCGGCCCGGTAAACGTGCTCAACGGCATCAGCTTTTCCCTGGAAAAGGGGGAAGTCCTATCCGTAATAGGCTCCTCCGGCAGCGGCAAGACCACCCTTTTGCGCTGCCTCAACTTCCTGGAAACCCCCAGCGGCGGCCAAATCCACGTCAAGGGGGAATGCCTCTTTGACGCCGCCGACCCTTCTACGCAAAAAGAAGCCGGGGTGCGGAAAAAGCGGCTGCACTTTGGCCTGGTATTCCAGTCCTTCAACCTGTTCCCCCAATATACGGCCCTGCAAAACGTCACCCTGGCCCCTCAGCTCCTAGCCCGGGAGCGGGAGGATTACCGCCAGGACCGGGCCCGGATCTTAGCGGAGATCCAGGAGGAAGGCCAATCCCTTCTGGAGCAGGTGGGCCTGGCGGATAAGCTCCATTCCTATCCCCATCAGCTTTCCGGCGGCCAGCAGCAGCGGGTGGCCATTGCCCGGGCCCTGGCCCTGAAGCCGGATATCCTCTGCTTTGATGAGCCCACCTCCGCCCTGGACCCGGAGATTTCCGGCGAGGTCCTCCGGGCCATCCGCCGGCTGGCGGAGCAGCACATGACCATGATTATCGTCACCCATGAGATGGGCTTTGCCCGGGATGTATCCAGCCGGGTCATCTTCATGGATGGCGGCCTCATTGCGGAGGAAGGCCCGCCAGAGGCCCTGTTTGGTTCGCCCAAATCCCAGCGGCTGCAGGCCTTCCTGCAGGCCGTCCGGTAGGAATAATTTTTTTCAATCGAGGAGAAACCTCTATGTACCACAGCAAAATGGAATCCCTTTCCATGGACCGTTTCTTTGATGCCCTGCTCACCCTGGAAAGCCGGGAGGATTGCTACCGCTTTTTTGAGGACGTGGCCACTGCCGGCGAGCTGGAGGATATGGCCCAGCGCCTTGAGGTGGCGGAGCTGCTGGCAGAGGGCGGCCGGTATAACGCCATTGTGGAAAAGACCGGCGCCTCTACGGCTACCATCTCCCGGGTGAACAAGTGCCTGCAATATGGGGCGGATGGGTATAAGCTGGTGATCCGGCGGCTGGGGCGGAAGGAATAGGCAGGAGCGCCATTTTGCCTGAAAAGCCCGGCTATAGCGCCGGTCCTACGCGGACAGCGATATTCGCGCATAAACGTTAAGCGGGCAGCCTGCCGCGCAGAGCCCGCGCCGTTCCTTAAGTGCCGCCGGGGCCCTGGATTATGGGCCCCGGCTTTATCTTTTCTCGCGCAAGCGGAAGGGCACACCTTTCTAGCTGCCTTTCCTGCCGCCGGGCGAAATCCGGTTCGCCCGGCTTTGGCGGAGGGGAAAAGGAAGGCCGGCGAAAGCCCGGCGGGGGGCGGCAGGTGCGCGGAGCGCACACAAAGGCAGGGCCGGGGCACAGCCCGGCCCTGCCTTTGGTTTGGCGGCCCTTGGGGCCGCCAAACGCCGCCGCCCCGGTCCTACGCGCACGGCCATATTCGCGCACAGACGTTTGTGGGAATCGCTGGTTCCTGCCCGCGACTTTCCTTAAGCCCCGCCCGGCCCCTAGGTTATGGGGCCGGGCTTTTTCTTTCCTTGCGGTAGCGAAGCCTTATCCCGCTGGACGGGGACGTATGTGCCGCCGGGGGCCTAGGCCATGGCCCCCGGCTTTCTCCATAGGCAAAAAGGAAGGCTGGCGGGAATACGCGGGGGCGGCGGCGGGAGCGCGGAGCGCTCCTGGAGGGGCCGGTAAAACCGGCCCCTCCCCTTCGCAGCGGGCCGGGATGCCAGCATCCCGGCCCGCTGCGAAGCACCGCCGCCCCCTCCGGCGGAGATTCTGCAAAGCTACCTTTTGGCCGTAAGCGACGGAAAAACGAGAAATCCGCCCAGTGCGCAAGGGATCCCCAGGGAAGGGCCTTGCGCAGCAAGGGTTCTTCGCAGTTTTGGCTGGCCGTGCGGTACGAACAAGCCAAAGCTGAAAAGCTCGAAAAAGTGGCCCATGGGCCACTTTTTCGATATGCAACGCCCCTGCTTCCCATAACGAAGGCAGGGGCGCTGCGCTGCATAAACTGCATTTAGGCGGGATTGTCCTCCGGCTTATCCTTGGGCAGGATCAGGTTCATGATGACGGCGGTACAGGTGGCGATTACCACGGAGGAGCTGCCGAAAACCGAATCCACCCAGGAGGGGAAGCCCGCCAGGGCCCCGGGCACGGCGATGATCCCCTGGCCCAGGGCTACAGACAGGCCTACGATGGACATGCTGCGGTAGGGCATTTTCCGGCTGGTAATGAGCCGCATGCCCGTCATGGTGATGGAGGCGAAAACCGTAATAGTAGCGCCACCCAGCACGCACTGGGGAATGGTGGTCAAAAGGCTGGCGAACTTGGGCAGAAAGGCTGCCAGGAGGATAAGGGTGCCCGCCAGGCCCAGCACCCAGCGGTTGATCACCCGGGTGATGGTAACGATGCCTACGTTCTGGCTATAGGTGGCCGTGGGCAGGCCCCCCAGAAGGGAGCCCAGTATGCTGGTGGCGCCATTGCCCACGATGCCCCCGGAAAGCTCCCGGTCCGTAGGCTCCCGGTCCATGGCGCCGCCGGTGGTAGCGGAAAGGTCGCCGATGGCCTGGACGGAATTTACCACATACATGATCACCATGGATATGACTGCCGTGGGATAAAAGGCTATGCCAAAGGGCAGAAGTTCCGGCGTGGCTACCCAGGCGGCCTCCTCCACCGGGGAAAAATCCACCATCCCCAGGCACAGGGAAAGGACATACCCCACAACCATGCCGATGAGGAGGCTGGCCAGCTTGACGAAGCCCTTTGTATAATGGTTCAGGGCCAGAACCACCAGCAGGGTAGCCACCGCCACCCCCCAGTTGAGGACGGAGCCGAAGGCCGGGTTCCCATCCCCCCCGGCCATATAGCGGATGGCCGTAGGATACAGGGAAAGGCCGATGGTGAATACCACCGTGCCCGTCACCAGGGGCGGGAAGAAGGGCCGCAGCTTTTTGATGAAGATGCCCACCAGTATGCTCACCGCTCCGCCGATGAGCTGGGAGCCGAAGATGGCGGCGATGCCGAACTCGATGCCGATGGACTGGAGGGTAGGCAGGTAAGCGAAGCTGGCCCCCATGATCACCGGCAGGCCTGCGCCGATCCGTTTGCCGATGGGGAAAAGCTGCACCAGGGTGGCAATGCCCGCGATGAACAGGGCGGACTGGACCAGCAGGGTGGTGTCCGCCGGGGAAAGATTGGCCACGCCGCTGCCGGCGATAACCAGGGAGGGGGTTACGCAGCCCACAATCATAGCGACTACATGCTGCAGGGCCAGGGGAAGGGCTTGGCCCAAAGGCGGCATGCCATTCCAGGAAAAGATCCGGGCAGATTTTGTATTGGATTCCATAGGGGCCTCCTTAAAAAGTGAGCGGAAAAGAGAGAAGATGAGAGAAGGAAATACGTGATAATCTATCCATACTATACGGGAAGCCGGATGGAAATGCAAGGGCCGGAAGCCCAATCGAATTTATACAAAGGCCACTTCCTCGCGGAAATGGCTCGATGCTGCCGAAAAGGCCCCTCTGGGGGGTCGGAAGGCGCTAGCGCGCGGCTACAGCGCACGGACGCTGGCGGGCAGCCCGCCCCAGTTCCCGCGCCCTTCCTTGCGTGCCGCCCGGCCCCGTCGATTATGGGGCCAGGCTTTCGCCGGAGGCTGAAAGGAACGTTTGTGGAGATACGCAAAGGGGGCGGCGGGCGCGCAGAGCGCGCACAAAGGCAGGGCCGGGGCTGCGCCCCGGCCTTGCCTTTGGTTTGGCGGCCCTTTGGGCCGCCAAACGCCGCCGCCCCCCAGTGCCCGCGCCCTCAGCGCCCCTCCTCCGGCGCCTCTGCAATCTTCCGCCGGACCCGCTGCAGAGCGTTATCCACGCTCTTGCGGGAGCAGGAAAGGGCCTCGGCAATCTGCTGGTACCGGAGGCCGGAAAGAAAGAGCTCCACCACCTGCTTTTCAAAGGGGGAAAGCCGTTCCTGCAGAAGGGACTGCATATAGGCATCCGCCTCCTTTTGCAAAAAGGTATCCTCCGGATTCTGGGCGCCCAGGGGCAGGGCATCCATAAGCTGGCGCTGGTCCTCCGGGTCTGCCGTAAGGCGGCCGCTGAGGGAAACGTAGTTGTTCAGGGGCAGGTGCTTGTTGCGGGCGGCCATCTTCACGGCGCTGAGGATTCGCCGGGTGATGCACAGCTCTGCAAAGGAGCGGAAGGGGGCCCCCCGCTCCGGCGCATAGCCGAGGATGGCGTTATACAGGCCGATCATCCCCTCCTGGAGCAGGTCATCCCGGTCTCCGCCCAGGAGGAAATAAGGCCGGGCCAATCCCCGCACCAAATCCTTATACCGTTCGCACAGGCGCTCCGCTGCCTCTCCGTCGCCGGCCTGGGCCTGCCTTACCAGGGCTTCATCCGCAATATCCATTTACCCCTGCCTTCTCTTTTCAAACATGAGGATGGCCGCCGCCACGGCAGCATTGAGGGAGTCCAGATGCCCGGCCATGGGGATGGAGACAAGAAAATCGCAGCTTTCCCGCACCAAACGGCCCAGCCCCTCCCCCTCGCTGCCGATGACTAGGCCCAGGGGGCCTTTCATATCGGCCTGGGTCATGGGGGTGCCGGCCATATCCGCCCCGGCCAGCCACAGGCCCTTAGCCTTGAGCTGGCGCATGGTATCCGCCAGATTGGCTACCCTTGCTACCTTGATATATTCCACCGCCCCGGCGGAAGCCTTGCAGGCTGCCGCCGTTACGGAGGCGCTGCGCCGCTTGGGCAGAATAACCCCATGGGCCCCGGCGCATTCGGCGCTGCGCAGGATGGAACCCAGGTTATGGGGGTCTTCAATGCCATCCAACAGGATGAGGAAGGGGCTTTCCCCCCGCTCCCGAGCCACGGCCAGGATATCCTCCACCTCGCAGTATTCCACCCCTGGCACCTGGGCCACAATGCCCTGGTGGTTGCCGGGCTTGCTGCCATGGCCAAAGGGCATACACAGGGCAGCCAGCTTGGCTTTATCCGCTTCCCGCAGCTGGATATTCCGGTCCCGGGCCATATTGACCAGCTCCCGCAGGGAGCCATCCAGCTCCTTATTCACCAGAATGCGGTCGATGCTCCTGCCGCTGCGCAGGGCCTCCTTTACGGCGTTGCGCCCCATGATGATATAGGGAAGTTCATCCTCCAGCGGGGCCCGCTCCGGGGCAACGGGAGCCGGTTTCGCCGCCTCTGCCGCCTTTCTGCCGGCCTCCCGCTCCTTCTGGCGGGCATCCCGGCCCTTTCCATTCCCGCTGGCGGGGGCATTCCCCCTGCCCCGGCGGGGGCGGTCCTCCGCCCCATAGCGGCTTCCCCGGCTCTCTTCCCCATAGCGGCCGCTCCGGCCCGTTCCCTGGGCACCATTGCGGCCATAGCCGGACCGTTTATCCGAATATGCCATTTGCTTCTCCTCCTTGTTTGTATACGGGGATTAGAGCCGGGCCAATACCCAGCTGCAGATGGCTGCATCGCTGGGCCCTTCCCCCACAAAGGCGGCCAGCTCCTGGGCCAGGGCCTGGATTTCCTCCCCTTTTCCGCAGCACATTTTCCCTTCCGTACAGCCCCGCCTCAGGCAATTTGGCCCCCCGTGGGCAAAGATGGCCGGGGCTTCCCGCAGGGCCATGCCCAGCATGCACCAGGCCAGGCGGCGAATTTCCCACTGGGCCCGGTTGCAGCAGCGCAGCTGGAAGAAATGCAGCAGCTCCCGGGCATTCATGGTGACCAGCATGCGGGTTTCGGCCCCATTGGGCAGGGCGAAGCGGGCATCCTCCGCCGGGATTCCCCGCTGGCGCCATTTATCATAGGCAGCATAGGCGGCATCCATATCCGCTTCAAATTCCGCCACAGCCTCCGGCCCCAGGGCCCGTATGCTGGGGGGCAGGACATAATCCAGCCGGTCCTTGGCCACATACCGCTGGGACTGGACGGAAAAGCTGGCGATCCTATGGCGGGTAATCTGGGCCAGCAGGGCCCGGGATACCCCCTGGATGCCAAAGGTAAAGCTGGCATGCTCGATGGGGGAAAGATGCCCCATAGCCAGCAGCTTATCTACAAAGGCCTCGCTTTTGGGGGCCATATCCCCATAAAGCTGCTCAATATCCGTATCGCTATAACAGAGCCGCCCCCCCAGGGCTACGGCCCGGGCCGGCTGCGGCGTGCAGCAAAGAAGCCGCACCTTTAAAACTGTTTCAGGCATGTTCCTTCTCCTCGTCTCTCATCAAGAGTGCCATCAGCTCCGTGAGCCTAGCGTCCTGGCCTCCCAGATATAAATAGCCCACCAGGGCTTCCAGCCCCGTAGCGGCCCGGTAATCCTGAATGGCGGCGTGCTTGGGCACGGTGCCCATATGGCTGTTGCGGCCCCGCTTATAAACGGCCAGCTCCTCCTCTGTGAGCCTGTCCAAAATGGGGCGGACCGCCGCCGCCTGTGCCCCGGCGCAGACCAGCCTTGCCGCTCGCATATGCAGGCCATGGGCCGTGGCATCGGTGGAGAGGATGAGCCGGGTGCGCACATACAGGTCATAGACCGTATCCCCCACATAGGCCAGCACCAGAGGGCTGAGCTGCCGGGGGTCCCGGCCCGGCAGGGCCAGGGCCTCCCGTACCCGGGAGAGAAGGGTCCAATCAGGGGATGCATCCATATATTCCATACTCTCATTCTATCCTTTCCCGGGCCCGCCGTCCATGCCGGCAGGGCCCATGGGAGAAAAATCCACTTATTCGGCCTTGGGGCCGATGCCCAGGGCCTCCGCTTCCGTTCGCATGCCCTGGATGGTCAGGGCCATGACCTCCGAAAGGTCCATGCCCAGCATATCGCAGCCCTGCTGGATGACGGCCCGGTTGCATTTGGCAGCAAAGCCCTTATCCTTGAATTTTTTCTTCAGGCTCTTTACTTCCATATCCGAAATGCCCGTGGGCCGCATGAGGGCCGCCGCCATGACGATGCCCGTAAGCTCGTCCACAGTATAGAGGCTTTTCATGATGGGGGTGGTGGGTTCCACCTCGTGGGTACAGAGGCCGTAACCATGGGAGATGAGGATATCCACATCCTGAGGATCCACATCTTCCCCTTCCAGCAGTTCCCGGATATGCTTACAATGCTCCTCCGGATATTTTTCAAAGTCCACATCATGGAGATAGCCGATGGCCTGCCAATATTCCGGGTCCTCCCCGAAATGCCGGGCCATGGCGCCCATGGCGGCGCTGACGGCCAGGGCATGGGTAAAAAGATGGGGCTCGGTGGTATGTTTTTTCAGCAGGGCCTGGGCCCGCTCCAGGGTCAGTTTGGCCATGATTCCTGCAGCTCCTTTCAATTGGGGGTGGATTTAGGTGATTATATCATATTCCGGGCCGGGCGCAAAGTCCCTGCGGGGGCCTATGCAAAATGCATAAACCTGTCCACATATTCTCCACAGGCGCTTATCCATAGGCCTGTTGATAAAAGGGATAAAGATGGCATAAGGGCTGGATTTAGCCCTTTCCACATGTTGATAACTATGTTGGAAATGTGGATATGTCCCTTTTTGGGGGCTGCATAATTCCTCGGCCTATACAGAAGGCAGGGGGGGAAATATGGAGAAAAGGTCTAAAAATGCCAAGAAAGTGGGGAGGAATTTACGCATAAGCAGCGGTTTTAGCGAATATAGTCACTATGAGGTGATCTTCTTGCAAAAAACCGGCGGTCCGTCCAAAAAGTTGCCTGCTACGCCCCTGCGGCATGTATTCGATACCCTGACCATCACCGCTCTGGTGCTGTTTTGCGCCTTTGCAGCCCTTCCCCTGTATGCGGGAGATAAGGCGGAAGAGGCGGCGGAACCCTCTGCGCCGGCGGAGGCAGCCCTCCAGGCCCCCCAGCATACCGTGGTGGTGGATGCGGGCCATGGCGGGGCGGATGGAGGCGCCGTAGGCAGCAAGAGCGGCGTGGTGGAGGCAGGGCTGAACCTGACCGTGGCCAGGCTGGTGCAGGCGGGCTTGGAGGAGGCGGGGGTGGAAGTGCGGCTCACCCGGGAGGGAGAGGAGGCCCTGGCAGAGGGGAAGCAGGCGGATATGCAGGCCCGCAAGGCCATCATGAACCAGCCGGAGGTGGATCTTGTGGTCAGCATCCATATGAATAAATTTACAGATCCCTCCGTAAAAGGTCCTATGGCCTTTTATATGGAGGGCAGCGAAGAAGGGCAGAAACTGGCGGAGATGGTGATAGAGGCGGTTTGCGAGGCCATTGGCAGCCCACAGCGCAAGGCAAACCCAGGGGATTATTTCATCATCCGGGAAAGCCCCGCCCCCAGCGTACTGGTGGAATGCGGCTTTCTTTCCAACAGCGAGGACGAGGCCCTGCTCCAGCAGCCGGCCCACCAGCGGAAGCTGGCAGAGGGCGTGATAAAAGGGGTTTTGACTTATCTGCAGGAACTGGAATGAAGGGGCGCCGGGCCCGGCCGGACAGGCCCCGTTTCCCGGGGAAGGGGGGCTGGAAGCTCTCGGAGCTCCCCGTAGCCCAGCAGTTTTTAATAAAATAAAAAGGCCCATGGCTTTTTTGCCATGGGCCTTTGGTTACATAGAGCTAGCCCTTTTCAGCGCCGGTAACCATAGGTACGGTTACGCAGGGCTTTGGGCCTGCTTAAAATTTCCCCATAGAGGAAGCCTGCCACCAGGCTCTGCCGGTCAAAGGACAGGCCATAGGCCGTGCGAAGGGAAGGTTCCATCTGGGGGGCAGCCGGGACGGCAGCCCGACGCTTAGGCGGGCAGGGTGCACCGCCGGTCATGCTGTTTTCCGTATGGCTGTGGCGGCTTTCCGTAAAGGGGGCTACCACATGGGGAGCGCCGCCTTCCATAGAAGGTGACAGGCCCTCCAAGCGCATCCCTTCGCTGGAGGTACCCTCCAGGCTCCCCCGGAAGGCCCCCCGCCCCTCGCCAGAAAGGACGGGCTGGCTCTCCAGGCTGACGCTCCCTTCCCGCAAGGTGCGGCCCATGCTTCCCCCAGCGCCCTGGCCTTCCCCCGGAACGGAGGGCTGGGCCAAAGGAGCGGGAGCCGCATCCTGCTGGGCAGCCCGGGCGGCGCCGGGCATATCCCAGGGGCCCCAGGCCGGCATTACCGGCTTGGGCTGGGGCTGGGAAGCAGGCTCTGCCGCTTCTGCTCCGGAAAAATCAAAGGCCATCTGGGGAAAGGATTCCCCCTCGACCGGCTGGGCAGGCTGGGCGGGCCGGGCCTGCTGAGCCGGCCGCCGGTTTGCCGCCTGCTTTTTCTTGGCCTTCCTTTTGGCGCTGGAGTATATCGCCCAAACAACGATAGCGATAAAGATCAATCCATCCATAGCAACTCCTTATGCTTCAGGGAGGGGCAGGCTATTGCTTGCGGTCCTCCGGCGCTTCCCCGGCGATGGATTCCCGCATACGGGTATCCGCCAGAATGTTCTGCATGTTGTAATAATCCATGATACCCAGCTTGCCATCCCGGAAGGCAGCGGCAATGGCCCGGGGAACTTCGGCTTCCGCCTCGATAACCCTGGCCCGCATGCCCTGGACTTCCGCCTTGTTTTCCTGCTCCTGGGCAACGGCCATGGCCCGGCGCTCTTCTGCCTTGGCCTGGGCGATGCGCTTATCCGCTTCCGCCTGGTCGATCTGGAGCTGGGCACCTACGTTGCGGCCCACGTCCACATCGGCGATATCGATGGAAAGGATTTCAAAGGCTGTGCCTGCATCCAGGCCCTTATTGAGCACCGTCTGGGAGATGCGGTCGGGATTTTCCAGCACGTCCTTATGGCTGACGGAGGAACCAACGGTGGTGACGATGCCCTCGCCGATTCGGGCGATGATGGTCTCCTCGCCGGAACCGCCCACCAGCCGGTCGATATTGGCCCGCACAGTGACCCGGGCCTTGGCCCTTAGCTCGATGCCATCCTTAGCGATGGCGGCCACGATGGGGGTCTCGATGACCTTAGGGTTAACGCTCATCTGCACGGCATTGAGCACATCCCGGCCCGCCAGGTCAATGGCGCAGGCCCGCTCGAAATCCAGGGGAATGCCCGCCCGCTGGGCGGCAATCAGGGCGTTGACCACCCGGTCTACATTACCGCCAGCCAGGTAATGGGCTTCCAGCTTATTGAGGTTGATGTCTAGGCCGGCTTTGGTGGCCTTGATGAGGGGGTTGATGATGCGGCTGGGCACAACCTTGCGGATGCGCATGGCGATCAGCTGGAAAAGGCCCACCTTTACATCCGACGCCGTGGCGGAAATCCACAGCCCAATGGGCACGAAGCTGAAGAAAATGGCCAGCACCACGATGATGGCGATGATGAGGGCGATAGACAAGACGACTTCCATTTTCGAAGGTTCCTCCTTTTTTGCTGTCTAATTATTTACCCTTAAGGGCATGCATCAAGCTTTATCCATAAAAAGCTTTGCCAGATAAAACACCAGATAGAACAGCCCGATCATGGCAGGCACGCCGATAACCAGCTGAATCCAGTCCCGCTTCCGGGCCTTTTTCTGGGCTTCCGGGTTCATGGTTTCATCGTAGGCCTGGCGCTCTGCCTCCTGTTCCATCAGCTCCCGCTCGGTGCATTTGGGGCAGGGACCTGCGCTGGGATCATAAATGGTGCCGCAAACCTTACAAAACTTCATTTTCATGGGCACAGGCCTTTACTAAGATCCGCAGTCCCTGGATCCGGACGATCCGGACCCGGGCCCCCTTGGGGATGAACTCCCCGTCGCTGACCACATCCAGCTTTTCCCCATCAAAATCCGCGTTGCCGCTGGGCCGAAGGGGCGTGAGGCAAACGCCTTCCCGGCCCAGGAGGGCCTGCATATCTGCGCCGCCCAGGTCGGTGGATTCGGCCTGGATCTGGTCTTTAAGGACCAGGGGGGAGCGGGAAAGGGCGCCTTTGGAAAAGGAGCGGAAAATGATTACCGCAGCGATGATCACGGGGATGAGAATCAGGAGCACGGTGATGGCGGCAGTCTGGATGGAATCTGCCCGCAAAACCACCGCAGCTACCAGGAATATCAGGCCCAGAGCCCCCGGAACGCCCATGCCCGGGGTGAACATTTCATAGATCAATAAGCCCAGGCCCAGCAACAGGCAAAGGATCGCCGGGAAATTCCAGCCCAGCAGGTATTCCAATACAGTCAAAGGGAAAAATCCTCCTTTCAAACAGCCATGGGGAAGGGAGATGGGGAAGAAGGGCAAAGGCCCTTAGAACAGCGGGTATACATGGGCGTTGAACCAGGCCGTAAAGCGGGCCAGGGGCCCTTCCCCCTCCAGGGGAAGATAGCCGGAAGCCAGCAGCAGCACGAATACCAGCACCAGGGCGATGATGAGCAGGGAGAAGAACATGACCACCAGCACCGTGCCGGCGGAAACCCGCTCCGCTTCTTTCCGGCTCCGCCGGTAGGAAGCGGGGGCCTGCGCTTCCGCCTCTTCTTCCTCTTCCTCCGGATCCGGATCCCAGAGGGAGGGCGGAGGAACGGGCGCAGCTGCCCGCCGGAGTTGGGCGGGAGCTTTCTGCGCCGCCTGGGGCCTTACCGGCGCCTTTGGCGCAGTGCGGGGCGCCGCTGGGGCCTTTTGTTCCTTTACAGGAAGGGATGCGGCGGCAGGAACTACGGAGTCCGCTGCTGCTGCCGGGGGGGCAGGCGTTGCTGCTACAGGGGCCGGGCAGGGCTTTTCCTCTTGGGCCCGGCGGCGTTCCTGCTCCATCTGCCGGTTGAAGAAGGCATTTTCATTGCAGCAATCGTCCGTAATGCGAAGGACCAGGGCCTTATTGGGTTCCACCCCTTCCTGGCAGGCCCGCTTTAAAAGCTCCATAGCTCGCCGGGTAGCCTCCCGGGCCGCCTCCGCATCGCCACCGGTATTGCGCAGCGCCCGGTCATAAGCCGAGCCGATATATTGCTTGAGAATTGCCCGCAGCGCTTCTCCATCCAGGGCCATATGCCCACCTCCGCGAATCAAGGATTTTGCCTGCACGAAGGCTGCAGCGGGAAAACCGCTGCCGCGCAGAACCCGATGCCTACAGTATAAAGCAATTCTGCCGCAACCGCAATGCATTTAAAAACTCTTTACATCATAGGATATCCTATGGGATATGGATGGAAAAAACAGGGGCGCCTGGCCCCGCTGCTGCTATTATGCCTTCTTTTATGCCTGCTGGTGGCGGCCCTGCGGGGCTGGCGCCTTTCCAGGGCTTCCGAAGAGGCAATGGACCTGGAAGGGCCTTCCCTCACCGTTTACCTGCATAAGGAGGCGCGCACGGTGGAGATGGATCTAGACGCTTATCTTTATGGTGTGATCGGCGGGGAGATGCCCGCTTCCTTTCCCCTGGAGGCCCTCAAGGCCCAGGCCGTTGCCGCCCGCACCTATACCGTCCGCCGCATGAAGGCCCTGGGCGGGAACCCCTGTGGCCGGGGCGGGGCGGATATCTGCACGGACAGCACATGCTGCCAGAGCTACCGCACAGAGGCGGAACTGGCAGATACCTGGGGGGATAACGCAGAAGCGTATCAGGACAAACTCTTAGAGGCGGTAAGCGGGACCCATGGCCTCATCGCCCTCTATGACGGGGAACCCATCGAGGCCCTGTATCACAGCGCCGCCGGGGGGCATACCGAGGATGCGCAGAATGTATTTTCCGCTGCCCTGCCCTACCTCGTGGGGGTGGATAGCCCCGGCGAAGAGGATGCGGCCAACTATCAGCAGACCCGCACTTTCTCCAGGGAGGAATTTACGGAAGCTGTCAACGGAACTTATGCCAAGGCAAAGCTTTCACAAAGCAAGCTGGAGGAGCAGGTAGAAGTACTTTCCCGCTACGAGAGCGGCCAGGTAGCCCAGCTTCAGCTGGGAAACGTGACCATTTCCGGCCGGGATCTGCGCAAGCTGCTGGACCTGCGCAGCGCCAATTTTCAAATCGACATTTCCGGGGAACAGGTGGAAATCACCACCCAGGGCTATGGCCACGGGGTGGGCCTGAGCCAGTATGGCGCCCGGGCCATGGCCCTGGAAGGGGCGGATTTCCGGGAAATCCTGGAGCACTATTATACCGGCGTTACCATTGCCCCCCTGGAGGAATGGGAAGCGGAAGGATAGCCTGCAGGGGGCGGCGGAAGGGGGGCGGCGGCGTTTGGCGGCCCTTGGGGCCGCCAAACCAAAGGCAGGGCCGGGCTCTGCCCCGGCCCTGCCTTTGTGTGCGCTGTGCGCACCCGCCGCCCCCCTGCGAGGCTTCTTCAAGGCCCCTTTTCAGCCCCGCCAAAGCCGGGCAAGCCGAACCTTGCCCGGCGGCTCGTCGTCGCAAAGTCCGCTTAGCTGCGGTGAGGTTTGGGGGCGGTGCATAGTATCCGGCGTAACCTCTCAGTTCGCAATGGTCGTGCTGCGTCGGGCCAGGGGGCCCTTCCTAGCACTCCCTTGCTCACTGGGCTTCCGCCTCGCTTCATCTGCCACAGGCAGCGCTCGGCTCTGCCCTCCTCTCCGTAAAAGGCCGTCGCTGCTCAGTTGCAGGCGCCTTCGCAACGCTCCGCCTTGCTTTGGGCCTTTTGCGGTATGGGGCTGCGGCTCCTAAACCCCAGATGGTTTTTTCGGCAGAAAAAAGCCCGGCCCCATAATCTACGGGGCCGGGCGGCGGTAACTGAGGGATGCGGGCGCAAACCGCCACTTCCCGCCAACGTTCGTGCGCGAATATTGCCGTGCGCGTAGCACCCGGGGGGCCATGGCCTAGGCCCCGGCGGCGGTAAGAAAAAGACGCGGGCACAAACAATCGTTTAAAAAATGTTTGTGCGCGGCTATAGCAGCCCTGCACTTAGCACCTACAAGGTGGCAGGGAGCGCCCGCTTTGGGTGTGTTAGGGCCATGCTTAAGCCTGAGCAGCCAGGTAATCGTTGATCTTGGCTTCCAGGGCATCCGCATCGATGCCGTGGACGGCGCAGGCCTGCTCTAAAGTTTCCCCGTGGGCCATGATGCAGCCCAGGCAATGCATGCCGCTCTCCATGAGGATGTCCGCGATCCCTTCGTTGACGCCCAGGAGCTCTACGATGTTCATGGTTTTATCGATGGTCATGTAAAAAGTCTCTCCTTTTGTTGATTTATCCTGTCCGCAAAAGTTAGCTTATGCGAATCTCTACAGTATTATAACACAGGCTGGAGAAAAAGGGGCGGTATTTTCTCTTTTTGGCGCCGGCCTCTGAAAGGGGCGCTTAACTTTTCGCGTTGAATTTGCAACCGCATTTGGAGCAAGTTACCCTGAGGTTGCCTTTGCCCTTGGGCACCCGGAGCTTTTGCCGGCACTGGGGGCAGATGAGGTATTTGTATTTTTTCCGTTCCGCATTCAGGTTTACCACATTCCGGCTGCCATAGCGAACCCGACGCCACAGGCCCTTTATCTGGCCGACCAGGCCGTTATACCAGGCCAGCTCCCGGTGACGGGCAGCAAAATTCCGGGAAAACATCCGGAATATGCCAAAGATATACAGGGCCAGTACTAGCACCCGGAGGATCCTATAAACCACCGGGATGCCCATGAAAAAGCCATTGACCAGGCTCAGGATAACGCCGGCCCAGAGCAGGGCCAGACTGAATTTATCCGGGCCATACCGGCCCTGGAATAAACGATTGAAAAATCCCATGGATACCTCAACTTCAGTCGATTCTGATCAGTAACAGCCCCTGCAGGGGGCCAAGGCGCAAGGAAAGCGTCCCTTTTTCCGCCTGATACTCCGCCCCGGTAGCCGCATCCCGGTACCGGCCGGAAATCCACATCCGGCCCACATCCGGCCCTTCCTGGAACCGATCCAGCCCCAGAACAGCATGATAGGCCTGGTTACCCCGATTTACCAGCAGGATGGCCCCGCTTTCCCATTCGCAGCGCAGGGCGGCGAATACATCCGGGGAAAGGGCCGCCATGGCGCAGCCCCCCCTATACAGGGCAGCGCAGCCTTTCCGGGCGGCGGCGATGGCCCGATAAAAGGCCAGCAGCGTCCCATCCTCCCTGCCCCAGGGGTAGGTCCCCCGGCAGAAGGGGTCTGCCATACCCGTAAGCCCGGCCTCATCCCCATAATAGATGCAGGGCACCCCCGGCAGGCCGAATTGCAGCAGGGCGCCCAGGCGGAGCCGGGCCAGGCCCAGAGCCCTGTTCTCCGGGCTGGGCTGCCATTTGGCCTGCTCCTCCCGGGGCAGGGCATCCCGGCCCGGGGCGCCGGAGAGCACCGTCTGGGCCCGGATGGTATCATGGCTGCCTAGGATGTTGAGCTGGGCAGCATAAAAGGGCTGGGGATAGTTTTCCCAAAGGGTCATGAGCCGCCTCTGCAGCTCTTCCGCCGGGATTTGCCCCAGAAGGAAAGCCAGAACCGCATCCTTGAAGGGATAGCCCATGGCGCTGTCCAGCTCGGCCCCATCCACATATTTGCGCCGGGCGCCAAAGCCCTCTTTATTGGAGGCATCGTCCCATACCTCCCCCAGGAGCACCCCCTGGCTATCCAGGGCCTTTAGCTTTTCCCTAAGAAAGGCGATGAAAGCATCCGGCAGCTCATCTGCCACATCCAGCCGCCAGCTGCTGACCCCCAGGCTGTGATACCGGGCCAGGGTGCCTGCGATGAAATCCATATAGCTGGGCTCCATCTCCTTTACCTCCGGCAGGGAGCGGAAGCCCCACCAGCTTTTATATTCCCCGGGATAGTGGCTGAATTCATACCAGGCCCGGTAAGGGGAGGCGGGATTGCTGCATGCACCGTTGCCATAAACGCCATTTTGGTCGAAATAGACGCTGTCCGCCCCCGTATGGGAAAAGACGCCATCCAGCATGATGCGGATGCCATAGCGTTCCCCTTCCCGCACCAGGGCTATAAGATCCTCCTCCGTACCCAGCATGGGGTCGATACGGCGGTAATCCGCCGTATTATACCGGTGGTTGGAGGGGGAGAGGAAGATGGGGTTCAGGTAGAGGCAACGCACCCCCAGGGAAGCCAAATAAGGGAGCTTTTCCTGTATGCCCCGCAGGTTTCCCCCGTAAAAATCACAGGGGTCGTAATAAGCTTCCCCCGGCTGGGGCAGATAGGCGGGCTGCTCTTCCCAAGCCGTATGCAGCACCACCCGGTGCCCCAGGGCTTCATGGGCCTGTACCCCTTCCACGGGCCCGCTGCGGTAAAAGCGGTCCGGAAAAATCTGATAGGCGATCCCTTCCCGAAACCAGGCAGGGGTTTCAAAGGCCGGGTCATAAACCGTCAGCTGCCAGGAGGGGGGCGGCTGATCGTAGATCCGCCCGGCGCCCCGGTTGCCCTCGGCCCCATAATACCGCCGCTGGCCCCCCGGTCCTTCCTCGATGAAATAATACCAGATCAGCCCCGTATTCTCCGGCGAGAAGGTGTATTCTACGCAGCCGCCTTCCCTGCGGCCCTCCATAAGCGCTTCCCGGCCTTCCACCCAGAGCCGCAACAGAAGCCGGTTCGGCCCCTGATATTCCGCCATCAGCCGCACCGGCTCCCCCTGCTTGGCTGCACCGAAGGGCGTTCTATACCGGAGCCGCCTGGAATCATGATAAATATCGTGCAAACTCATGGGTTTATTTTAACATAAAAAGAGGTGCCAACAAGCGCTTTTTCAACATTGTCACAATTCAGCCCACGGATGGTGACTTTTAGCGGAGAAAGGGGTGCTACGCACACGGCGATATTCGCGCGCAAGCGTTTGCGGGAAGCGGTGGCTTGTGCCCGCGCCCTTTCTTAAGAATCGCCGGGGGCCGTTGGCCATGGCCCCCGGCTTTTTCCATCCTCGCGGAAGCGGGGCCTTATCCCGATGGAAGGGGCCGTATATGCCGCCGGGCAAGGTTCGGCTTGCCCGGCTTTGGCGGGGCTGAAAAGGGGCCTTGAAGAAGCCTCGCAGGGGGGCGGCGGCGCTTCGCAAGGGGCCGGGATGCTGGCATCCCGGCCCCTTGCGAAGGGGAGGGGCCCAAAGGGCCCCTCCAGGAGCGCTTCGCGCT
Organism: uncultured Clostridia bacterium; assembly: GCA_944336625.1. Taxonomy (GTDB): domain Bacteria; phylum Bacillota; class Clostridia; order Christensenellales; family CAG-138; genus Pelethousia. Next base: position 46,411 of record CALVLF010000101.1, on the reverse strand, counting down.
CCCGCCGCCGCCCCTCCCGTATCTTCGCCAACTTCCCTTCCAGCCGCCGGGAAAGCCGGGGGCTATAATCCTGGCCCCCGGCGGAAGAAAAGTCAGTCGGAAAGGGAGCCCTTCCGCCTGCGCAAGGAAAGATAAAGCCGGGGCCCATAATCCAGGGCCCCGGCGGCTCTTAAGGAAGGACGCGGGCACTGCGGCAGGTTTCCCGCAGGCGTCTGCGCGCGAATATCAACCTGCGCGCAGCACAGCTTTTATAAGCTCCGGTAAAGATCCATATACTGGCGGGCGCTCTTATCCCAGGTGAAGTGGGCTCGCATACCCCGGGTCATGAGGCTGTGCCAGGAGGCGGGGTAATCGTAAAAGCTTTCCAGGGCCCGGTTCAGGGCGCCCAGCATATCCCATACATCATACCGGGCAAAGGTAAAGCCCAGGCCCTCGTCGGTAAACTTATTGTAGGGGGTGATGCTGTCCTTCAGACCGCCGGTTTCCCGAACGATGGGCACGGAGCCATACCGCAGGGCAATGAGCTGGGCCAGTCCGCAGGGCTCAAACTGGGAGGGCATGAGGAACATATCGCTGCCCGCGTAAACCCGGTTGGCCATAGGGGGGTTATGCTCCATCCAGCAGCCCACCCGGCCGGGCCAGCGCCAGCAGGCCCAGGAAAAGAGCTGCTCATACCGCCTGTCTCCCGTGCCCAATATGACGAACTGCATGCGCCGGAGCATGAATTCCTCCATGGCCTGCTCAATCAGATCCAGGCCCTTCTGGTCCGTCAGCCGGGTTACCATGCCCACGATGGCCACCTCCGGATCCGGATCCAGGTGAAAATAGCCCTGAAGCTCCCGCTTGCAGGCGGCCTTGCCGCTGCAGTCATCCGGGCTGTAATGGGCGGCAATATGGGGGTCTGTAGACGGGTCATACAGGTGCTCATCCAGGCCGTTGAGGATGCCGCTGACCCTGCCTCGGGCCCGCAGCACCCCATCCAGGGTTTCCCCATAGGTGCTGGATTGAATCTCCGAGGCATAGGAAGGGCTTACGGTAGTCACCGCATCCGCCAGCACCAGGGCTGCCTTCATGAAATTGGCCTTGCCGTAATATTCTAGGCAGTCCTGGCGGAAGCAGCCGCCTCCCAGGCTAAGCAGCTCCGATACGAAGGGCCAGTCGAATACCCCCTGGTACCGCAGGTTATGAATGGTAAACAGGGTGCGGATGGGGGAATAATCCGGCAGGCAGCTGTATTGCAGCTTCAAAAGGGCGATGGACATGGCCGTCTGCCAGTCATGACAGTGGAGCACCTGGGGGAAAAAGCCGATATGGGGCATGCAGTCCAGCACGGCCTTGGAAAAATAGGCGAAGCGCTCCGCCTCGTCGTTGCAGAAGTGGCCATAAATATATCCCCGGGCAAAGTAATATTCATTATCCACAAAATAGTAGGTCAGGCCCCCTTCCTCCAGGGCTTCGATGCCGCAATACTGGCTCCGCCAGCCCAGGGGAACGGGAAAGTCGCAAACATGGGTCATGCGCCTCTTGTATTCCTCCGGGATGGAACCGTACTTGGGCAGGATGACCCGCACGTCCGCCCCCAGCTTCTTCAGGGCCTGGGGCAGGGCGCCGATCACATCGGCCAATCCTCCGGTCTTTACAAAGGGAACGCACTCGCTGGCAGCGATCAGAACGCGTAAGGGCGGCGTAGTTTCCACGGGTATTCCCTCCTCTTTGGTAGGCTGGCTTTCTATCTTCTCTGCTTCCTCCGGGCTGGAGGCCGGCGCATCAGGCAGGGCTGCCTTTTTGCTGGAGGCGGCCTTGGCGCTTCCCCGTTTCTTCCGGTCAGAAGGGTTAGGGGAAGGGGATTTATTTTGCGCCCCCTGGGGGGAGGCTTCCCGCCCCACGATTACGGCCGGGGCAGTGGACTGCACCGGGCGGGGGGCTTTTATATCCAAAGAATCCATATGGGCTTTCCTTTCCGGCCCGACCCGCCGGGCCCGGCCTTGCCTCCTTCCTTTTGGGAGGGGGCTATTATCATTATATATGCCCGGGGCCGCCTTGCAAACCCTCCGGCGAAAAATGGGGCCTGGGGAAACGGCCGCCCCATGGCGCCTGGTGCGCCGGGGGAAAACAGGGAAAGACGCAAATTCACCCTCGATGCCAAAGAATCGAGGGTGAAAGCAGGGCGCTATATGGAGCTCCCCTTGCGGATGATCACGGGGAAGCTATCGTATCCCGCCAGACGGCGGCCGCTGTGGACGGTACAGCCTTTATCGAAGATCACATGGTCCAGCTCACAGTTTTCTTGAATATCGCAGCCCTGCAATACCAGACAGTTGGAAACCCGGGTTCCCTTGGCAATCCGTACCCCGCGGAAGAGAATGCAGGAATCCACCTCCCCTTCGATCACGCAGCCATCCGCCACCAGGCTGTTGGTCACCTTGGCGCCGGGCAGGTACCGGGCCGGCACCTCATCTTTGACCTTGGTATAGATGGGATGCTCTGTATTGAAAAGATCCCGGCGCACCTCCTGCTTCAGGCAGTTCATATTGTGGGTAAAATAGGAATCGATGGAGCTCAGGCAGCCAATGTAGCCATCATACCGCCAGCCATAAAGCTTAAGGGTATTGACCTTGCGCAGCAGCACATCCCGGATGAAATCCGTATATCCGTGGCTTACCCCTTCTTCCACCAGATACTCCAGCAGGTTCTTTTCCATCATGAAAACATCGCAGGAAGAATGGCAGCTGGTGGGCCTGTAGGGGTTAAGCTGCAGATCCTGCACCCGGCCATCCTCCCGAAGGTCCATCCGCAGCTCGTCGAATTGGTCGTCATTATGGCCAACGGGCACATCGTTATACATGATGGTAATATCCGCGCAGGTTTCAATATGCTGCTCGATCATGGCGTGAAAGGTGGTATTGAATACGGTATGGCTCCCCGTCATGATGACGTAGCGCTGGGAACTGCGGCGGATATACCCCAGGACGGAGCGCAGGGCGTCCAGCGTGCCCTTATAGATGCCCGTGTTTTCCCGGGTGACGAAAGGCGGCAGGATGAAAAGGCCGTCTTTCTTGCGGTGCAGCTCCCATTCCTTGCCGCTCCCCAGGTGGTCCATGAGGGAATGGTAGTTCTTCTGGGCGATGATGCCCACGTTGTAGATGCCCGTATTCACTAGGCTGGAAAGGACGAAATCGATGCAGCGGTAGCGCCCCGCAAAGGGAACGGCGGCCACTGAGCGGGAATAGGTCAAATCCCGCAGCTGCATGCTGGATTCGCCCGTGTAGATCAAACCGAATACCTTGCCATGCATGATTTTAGGCCTCCTTATTCCGGCTATAGATGCCTGTATTGACGATCATGCCCACTGGGACCCGGCAGTGATCGGCGATCTCCGTGCCGCTGGCGATGAGGGTAATATCTCCCGTCAAATGGGTATCATATTCCCCGTCTACCTCCTGGCGATCGTCTCCTACTACGGCGCCTTCCCCGATGACGCAGTTTTCGCCGATGATGGATTTATGGATCACCGCATCTTTTTTCACGTGGGCACCGGGCATGAGGACGCAATCAGTTACCATAGCCCCCTCTTCGATGGTGCAGCCCGCAAACAAGATGCTGTGGCACACGGTGCCCAAAACCTCGCAGCCTTCCGTAACCAGGGCATTGGTGATGCTAGCATTCTTGCCCACATAATGGGGGGGCATGATGGGGGATTTGCTGTAAATGCGCCATTCTTTATTGTGATCTACCTCGCTGGAAAGATCCAGCAGGGGCGGATCGGACAGAAGGTCCATATTGGCTTCCCACAGGCTTTGGACGGTACCTACATCCTTCCAGTAATCGTTGAATTCATAGGCATGCATCCGGCAGCCGGCTTTGAGCATCTTGGGAATGATATTTTTGCCGAAGTCGTTTTCCGAGGCAGCGTCCGAAGCATCTGCCATAAGATACTGGCGCAGCACCGGCCAGGTAAAGATGTAGATTCCCATGGAGGCCTTGTTGCTTTTGGGGTGCTGGGGCTTTTCCTCGAATTCGATAATGTTGCCTTCAGCATCGGTATTCATGATGCCAAAGCGGTGGGCCTCCTCCATGGGAACGCTGCGCACGGCGATGGTGGCATCCGCATGGTTTACCTCGTGCTCATGGAGCATTTTGGAATAATCCATTTTATAGATATGATCGCCGGAAAGGATGAGGACGTATTCCGGGTCATAGCGGTCAATAAAGGCGATATTCTGGTAGATGGCGTTGGCGGTGCCGGAATACCATTCCCCGTGGCTGCCGGAAACATAGGGCGGGAGCACGAAAACGCCGCCGCTGTTCCGGTCCAGATCCCAGGCCTGTCCCGTGCCGATATAGGCGTTGAGCTCCATGGGTTCATACTGGGTAAGGACGCCCACGGTGTCGATATCGGAATTGACGCAGTTGGACAGGGGGAAATCGATGATACGATATCTCCCGCCAAAGGGTACGGCCGGCTTTGCCATACGGTTGGTCAGGACGCTAAGACGGCTGCCTTGTCCCCCGGCCAACAACATGGCTACCACTTTTTTCTTGATCATGGTTCTTCGCTCCCTCCTGTGTGATCACAGTCCGCCTTCCCCGCTGAAGTTTGGGCTTCGGCTTGGGCCGGGGCTGTACCGTTAGATAGTAATATACCGCCTCATACGGCGACAGCATAATATCCACATATTCCCCGCCTTGGGGGTCTTCCTGGCTCTGGATGCCGTGCATTTCCCGGAAATCCACGTTGGACATGGCCTGGGAAAGAAGATAGGGCCGGGGCAGCTGAATGCGGTAAGGGTCATGCTTGACGGGGGTGAAGTTGAAGGCGCACAGCAGCTCGTTTCCCTTGCTATCCCGCCGGATAAAGGCCAGGATGCTGTGCACATCATCATCCACACTGACCCATTCAAAGCCCTGCCAGCCATCATCCTGCTCGTAAAGGGCGGGGGTACGGGAATAGAAGCGGTTCAGCTGCCGGGTGAAAACCTGCATATCCCGGTGGGCCGGATAGCCCAGCAGGAACCAATCCAGGCTCTTGCGGAAATCCCACTCGATGAACTGGCCGAATTCGTAGCCCATGAAGTTGAGCTTTTTGCCGGGGTGGGCAAACTGGTACATCAGCAGCAGCCTGAGCTGCCGGAATTTATCCTCATATTCCCCCGGCATCCGGTTGATGAGGGAGCACTTGCCGTGCACCACCTCATCGTGGGAGAAAGGCAGGATATAGTGCTCGGAAAACGCGTAGCACATGGAGAAGGTCACCTGGTTATGGTGCCATTTACGGAAAAGGCTGTCCATGGACATATAGCTGAGAGTATCGTTCATCCAGCCCATGTTCCATTTATAATCGAAGCCCAGCCCCCCTTCCTCCGGCGAGGCAGTGACCCCGGCAAAGGCAGTGCTCTCCTCGGCGATAAGCAGGGCGCCGGGGAATTCCTGGCGGACGGCAAGGGAAAGCTGGCGGAATAGGTCGATAGCCCCCAGGTTTTCCTTGCCGCCATAGCGGTTGGGGAGCCACTCCCCCCCTTGCCTGCCATAATCCAGGTACAGCATGCAGCTCACCGCATCTACCCGCAGGCCGTCCACATGGAACTCCCGCAGGAAATACATGGCATTGGAAAGGAGGAAGGAGCGGACTTCGTTTTTTTCATAATTGAAGAGGAGGGTACCCCAGTGGGGCTGCTCTGCACGGCGGGAATCCGGGTGCTCAAAAAGGGGCGTGCCATCGAAGCGGCGCAAACCCTGCTCGTCCCGGCAGAAATGGGCGGGTACCCAGTCCAGGATTACACCGATGCCGTTGCGATGGCAAACATCTACGAAATGCTGGAAATCCTGGGGCGTGCCATAGCGGGCAGTGATGGAAAAATAACCGGTAATCTGGTAACCCCAGCTTTCATCCAGAGGATATTCGCACAGGGGCATCAGCTCGATATGGGTATAGCCCATATCCACCACATAGCGAACCAGCTCTTCGCTCAGCTCCGTGAAGGAAAGGTCTTTCTTCCAGGAGCCGAGATGCACCTCATAGATATTCATGGGGGAGGTGTGGTGGTCCTGCACAGCCCGCCGGGCCATATAGACCTGGTCTGACCATTGGTAGCCCCCGATATCCCAGATGCGGGAGGCGGTATTGGGGCGGAGCTGGCTGGCAAAGGCAAAAGGATCTGCCTTATAGAGGATATCCCCGTCTTTGGTACGGATGGCGAATTTGTAGGCGTCCCCTTCATGGGCAATGCCAATAAAAGCCTGCCAAACCCCTGTGGTGCCGATCATCTCCATGGGATCCGCTTCTAGATTCCAGCCATTGAAATCCCCCACTACGCTTACGGATACAGCATTTGGGGCCCATACGGCAAACCGGTATGCAGGGTAACCATCCTTTTCTACGGCGTGACAGCCCAGGGTGAGGTAGGAATAGATATTTGTGCCCTCGCCCCACAAATATAAGTCTTTTTGCTGGATGTTCGCGTTCAATGCTGACCTCACCTACTCTAACAGTTATTTTGCGAAATAAGTACCCTTAACGGACAAGGGGATACACGGTTTTGGCGGGCTGGGCCGCCAGATAGCATCGTTGTGGCCCCTTGCAATAGGGTCCACTATGGCTGCGGGGCCACGCCTTGCTCTCTAGCGGCCCAGCCCACCAAAACTCTTCGACCTTAGCAGGCCTGCTTTGCGCCCAGTTCGCGGCGCAGGAGCGATGGACTAGCAGCGCTAATTCGAGCGACTGCAACAAAGAAATGGGCCAAAGAAGGCCTGCTCAGGCGTGTATACCCTTGTTCGTTAAGGGTATGCAGTTGTAATAGAAATAACTGGGCTAGGGAAAGGAAAGAAAACTCTTTTCTTCTGGATAAGAAACCAGACCCTCACACCCCTTTCCAGCCGGCAGAAATAACTGCGCCGCGCTGCCGTTCAAGCTCGAAAGCAGGAAAGCGTAGAATTCCTGGAGGCCAGGATAGATGAGAATGTAATATTGTGGTATTTTATGGAAGGTACGCAACGGGCAGCTAACAGTGCTATCCGTATTCATAGTATACTGGCAATCATCCAAAAAAGCAAGGCGGGGAACAGCCGAATCCTCTTTTGGCGCAAAGGTGAACAAAAGCTCCGGCCCGGCGTCTATTTTTGTAAAGAAATGGCAAAAAAACAACGCTTTCCAGCCATAATATCCGCAGGCAGGAGCCATATTAATAGCGAAGTAGAACACGGTATAGGAATATTTTACGATGTTCCTGCCAGATAATTTGTAATTAAAAAAATAAATTATCGTAAAATGCGCCCAACAGGCCATGGGTGTTCTGCGACTGGGAAGGAGGTGAGCCCATGCCCAAGCAGAAAGCCGGCTGCCAGACCATCGGTTGCCGGGTTGCCAGCTGCGCCTATAACAAGAGCGGTTGCAGCTGCGATCTGGATCAGATCGAGGTGCAGCCCCGGAACGGCTGCCACACGGGAGAACCCTGTGACGAAAGCCTTTGCGGAAGCTATAAATCCCGATAAAAATGCGGCTTTTGGTCGATTACCTTCGAGGAGAAAAGCCCATCCTTCCTGGGGAAGCCCTGCGAAAGCAGGGCTTTTTTCCGTTTTCGTGCGGCCTGTTATGCTTCCGTTGCTGGGAAACAGGCGGCTTTCCATTAAAAAGCAGCCATGAAAAAGGGCAGGGGGAAAGCCCCCCGCCCAGGGTCCGGGCAAAAGCCGCCCTTTGGGGCCTGGCTTTAATCCCACTCGATGGCGTCCACGCTCACCAGGTATTCCTCTGCAAAGTCCAGATAATCCTCGCTCAGGCGCATGGCATACATCTTATAAGCGGGGAAGCGCTGCTGCAGGTCCGCATAAAGGGCTTCATAGGCTGCGTCGTCATCATATTCCCCGTCCTCGGGCAGGGGCTCCATATAGGCCGCGTCCGCCGCCAGCATGGCATCCACCATGGCCTCCAGCTCCCCTTCCTGCAGGAAGTCGAAATCCCCTTCCTTTTGGAATTTATCCAGAATATATGCCCGCATTTCCTGCATGTCAACTCCGTAGGTCATCGTTTTCTTCTCCTTTCCTATAAGCGGTTGGGGCAGGGACTGGCCCTGCCGGTTATAGCTGCTGGAGGAGGGCTTCCAGCTCATCCACGCCCTTTGCGAATACGGCCAGGGCATTTTCTATGGTTTCCGGCCGACTAAGGTCCACCCCCGCCAGCTTCAGCTCCTCCATGGGATAATCGCTGCCGCCGGTCTCCAGGAAGCGGAGGTAGCCTTCCGCATCCCCGGTTTCCCGAATGTGGGAGGCAATGGCTACGGCGGCGCTGTAGCCCGTAGCATACTGGTATACGTAGAAGGCATTGTAAAAATGGGGAATCCGGGCCCACTCCGTATCTTGCAGCGGATCCACCACAGCGCCGGTATAATATGCCTGGTTGAGCCGGCGGTACAGGCCGTTCAGGGCCTCCGGGGTTAGAGGCTGGCCGGCCTGGGCCATATTGTGGGCTTCCTTTTCAAATTCCGCGAAGAGGGTCTGGCGGAAAAGGGTGGTGCGGAAGCCCTCCAGGAAATGGTTCAGGTAATAGGCCCGGCGCCGGGGGTCCTTCTCCCCATCCAGCAGGTGGTAGGTGAGGAGGACCTCATTTACCGTGGAGGCCACCTCCGCCACGAAGATGGCATAATCGTGGTTGGCATAGGTCTGGGCTCCGTCCGAGCGGTAGGAATGGATGGCATGGCCCAGCTCATGGGCCAGGGTAAATACATCATCCAGGGTATCCGTATAATTGAGGAGCACATAGGGATGGACCCCATAGACCCCGCAGGAGAAGGCGCCGGTGGTTTTCCCCTTGTTTTCATAGACGTCGATCCAGCCTTCCTGGTAAGCCTTATCCAGCAGGGCGCCATAGGCAGGCCCCAGGGGCGCCAGGGCTTCCTTCACCATGGCCTTTGCCCTTTCAAAGGGATAGGAAGCGGAAACGCCCTCCACTATAGGGCAATACAGGTCGTACATATGGAGCTCCGAAAGGCCCAGGACCTTTTTGCGCAGGGCCAGATACCGCTCCATGGCGGGAAAGTTTGCATGGACGGCAGTGAGCAGGCTATCATAGACTGCCGAGGGGATATTATTGGCGAAGAGGGCGCCGGAAAGGGGGCTTTCATGGTGCCGCACCTGGGCATAAAAGCCATCCATCTTCACGCTGCCCCCATAGAGGGCGGCAAAGGTATGGATATACTGGTTAAAGGCCCCAAAGTAGGCCTCGAAGGCAGCTTTGCGCAGGGCTCTATCCGGGCTTTCCCGGAAGCAGCCAAAGTTGCCATGGGTAAGCTGCACCATTTCCCCCTTTTCATTCTGGATCATGGGAAGGCGCATATCCACCTCGGAAAGCATGGAAAAGGCATTATCCGGGGTTTGGGCCGGATCCGCCAGCAGGGCCAGCATATGCTCCTGCTCCGGGGGGAGAACATGGGCCCGCCCCCGCAGGATATCCAGGATGCCATGCCGGTAGGGGGCTAGGAGTTCATCCTGGGCATAGGCCTCCAGGGTCTCTACGGGCAGGGCGGCCAGCTCCGGCGTAAGGAAGCTGGCGGCAGCCCCCAGCCGCACCAGCAGGCCCATGGCCCGGTCCTGCATGGCCTGGCCCCGGGGGTCCCCATTATCCCCGGATTTGGTCAGCTCTCCGTAAAGATAGATCCGCTCTGCCCGCTCCGCCATGGCATAATAGGCGTCCAGGGCCTTGCGGGCCCCCTGGGGGGTATGCAGGGTGCCCCGGTAGGCGCTGATTTCTTCCGCAGTGGCCAGGGCTTCCTCTAGGGCCGCCTCCCAGGCGGCGTCATCCGGGAATATATGGGTCAGGTCCCACTGAAAGCGGGGATCCATTTCCTTTCTGGTAAGTTGTGCCATATGCAATCCTCCTTGGCTTTACTCCCATATAGTATAACACAACCGCCGGGTCTTATGGGCGGAAAATAGCGCCGGGGGGGAGATGTGGGCGGAGCGGGAATCGCACGCCTATACATGAAAAAATATATTGGATATCATGAGATGTTTTGATTGAATCGGAAGAGGCCCTTTGTTATAATTTACATTACAGCTGCCCGCCGGCAGCCCGCAAAGGGGCGCGGGCGGCGGCATTACCGGAAAAAAAGGGGGAATTTATCATGGATTCCAGCAGCCTGCAGATCCTCATCGCCATGGTTTGCTATATGGCGGTGGTCATCGTTATAGGCATTTACTTTGCCAAGCGTTCCAACCGGAGCAGCGAGGAATATTTCCTGGGCGGGCGCTCCCTGGGGCCCTGGGTTACGGCCATGAGCGCCGAGGCTTCGGATATGAGCGGCTGGCTGCTTATGGGCCTGCCAGGGGTAGCCTACTGGAGCGGCCTGAGCGACGCCGTATGGACGGCCATCGGCCTGGCCCTGGGCACCTATATCAACTGGCTGCTGGTGGCCCGCCGGCTCCGGCGCTACTCCGCCATCGCCGGGGATGCCATCACCATTCCGGATTTCTTCTCCAATCGCTTCCATGAGAAGAAAAAGGTCATCATGACCATCGCAGCCCTGTTCATCCTGATCTTCTTTACGGTATACGCTTCCAGCTGCTTTGTAACCTGCGGCAAGCTTTTCAGCACCCTCTTTGGCGCCTCCTATCAATCCATGATGGTGGTGGGGGCCCTGTTCGTGCTGCTGTATACCTTCCTGGGGGGCTTCCTGGCGGAAAGCGCCAGCGACTTTATGCAGGCCCTGGTGATGATATTCGCCCTTACGGTGGTGCTGGCGGTGGGCACAGCCGCCGCAGGAGGCCTGGGGGCCGTGATAGACAATGCCCGGAGCATTCCCGGCTTCCTTACCTTTATCGGCATTGCCAACCCCACGGTGGATGCCGCCGGGGTCCAGCAGGTGGCCAATGGAGCACCCGTCTTTGGGGAAGCGGGCAGCTATGGCCTGCTGACCATTATTTCCACCATGTCCTGGGGATTCGGCTATTTCGGCATGCCCCAGGTACTCCTTCGCTTCATGGCCATCCGCAGGCCCCAGGAGCTGGTCCGCTCCCGGCGCATCGCTACCATATGGGTAATCATCTCCCTGGGGGCAGCGGTGTGCATCGGCCTGGTAGGCCGGGCCATGTTCCCCGTGCATGAAACCCTCAATACGGCCAGCGGCGCGGAGAACGTATTCATTGTTCTCTCCCGGCATCTGCTGCCCCCCCTCCTGGCGGGCCTGGTGATGGCGGGCATATTGGCGGCCACCATCAGCTCCTCGGATTCCTACCTGCTCATAGCCGCCTCCGCTTTCTCCATGAATATCTATAAGGGTATTTTGAAAAAAGAGGCTACGGATAAGCAGGTTATGACCATGAGCCGGATCATCCTGCTGCTCATCGCCATCATCGGCATGGTGATCGCCCTGGATGAGAACAGCGTCATCTTTACCATCGTATCCTTTGCCTGGGCGGGCTTTGGCGCCGTTTTCGGCCCCATCATGCTCTTCTCTCTCTTCTGGAAGCGGACTACCCAGGCCGGGGCCATAGCAGGTATGCTCACTGGCGGCGTGATGGTATTCTTCTGGAACTTGGTTTTAAAGCCCCTGGGCGGCGTATTCGGCATTTACGAGCTATTCCCCGCCTTCATCCTCAGCTGCCTGGCTATTCTCATCGTATCCCTGCTGACCCCTGCACCCAGCCAGGAGATCCAGGCGGAATTCCAGCGGGCGAAAACCGGGGCGGATCCGGCCTAGCCGGGCCAACCGGAAAGCAAAAAGCCCTTGGGGGCGCAAGAGCCCTTCCTTGCGCTCCTTTGCAACTGGGCTGACTTCTCGCTTTTTCCGCTCCTTGCCGCCGGGAAGGAAGGTCAGCAAAAACTCCGGCGAGGGGGCGGCGGCGTTTGGCGGCCCCAAGGGCCGCCAAACCAAATGCAGGGCCGGGGCTGCGCCCCGGCCCTGCATTTGTGTGCGCTCTGCGCACCCGCCGCCCCCCGCGTATTTCCACCAACGCCCCGCTTCACCTGCGGAAAAAGCCGGGGCCCATAATCCAGGGCCCCGGCGGCAGGAAAGGCAGCTAGAAAGGGATGCCCTTCCGTCTGCGCGAGGAAGGGAAAAGCCCGGCCCCATGATTTGCGGGGCCGGGCGGCTTACAACGAAAGACGCGGGCTCAAACCACTGCTTCCCGCCAACTTCCGCGCGCGACTATAGCCGCGCGCTTAGCGCCGCCGTGCGCGCAGGACCCGGGGGAGGCTGGCCTTGACTTTATGCAGGGGCTGTGCTTTACTTTTGTTGAAAAAAGGCACTTTGCCAGCGATCGGGAGGGATTGGATTATGGATGTGCTCCTGCACGTTTGCTGCGCCCCCTGTTCCGTGGCCTGTATAGAGCAGCTGCGGGAAGAGGGGATAGAACCGGTGGCCCTTTGGTATAACCCCAACATCCACCCCTTTACAGAATACCGGGCCCGGCGGGAGGCCGTGCGGGCCTATATGCCCGCCGTAGGTGTTTCCCTGATTGAGGCAGGGGACTATGGCCTAAGGGAATTCCTATCCGCCCTGCCGGACTGGGAAAACCGCTGCGAAACCTGCTATACCCTGCGGCTGGGCTATGCGGCCCAGTACGCCGCTGCCCATGGGTTTGAGGCCTTTACCAGCACCCTGTTCATCAGCCCCTATCAGGATCACGGGGCCATGCAGCGGATCGCCCAGGCCGCCGGGGAGCAATACGGCGTCCAGTTCCTGTACCGGGATTTCCGCCCCCGCTTTAAAGCCGGGCAGCAGGCTGCCCGTGAGGCGGGGCTGTATATGCAGAAATACTGCGGCTGCGTTTTCAGTGAGGAGGAGCGGTGCCGGCAGCGGCACTTTGCAGCCTTGCGGAAAAAACGGGAAGCGGAAGCGGATTCCAAGCGGTGAGCCTGGCAGCGCCAACGAATTCCTGGCTGTGGGCGGCAGAAAAGGTAAGGTCTCGGCCAAAAGCCCTCAGAGGGCTGGGGTGCGTAATCCACCGCATATAACCGAAGTTGCAGCAGCAGCATATGCGGCAAATCCGCAAAAACCTTACCAGCAAGGGCCTCATGGCCGCAGGATTAGCTTGTAGGCAATCCAGAAGCTGGGCTATAAACAGAATATCTGCATCCGGCGTCTTTCATGCGGGCAACATCTTCGCCGCAGGCGCAAAGGATTCACGGGAACCTGGAAAAACTTTTCCACAGGCAAAGGCTGCCCCATAGCGGGGCAGCCTTTTGTGCGCCGCAGTGTATAGAGTCAAGCCCTAGAGCGGTAGAAAATATAGGCTGCTACCTACACAAGCAGCATGACAAGGGGAATTACCGCAAAACAGAGCAGGGTGGAAAGGGCCGCGCCCTGGGCGGCATAATCCTCATCGGCCCCCAGAAGCCCGGCCAGCACTACGCTCTGGGTCATGGTGGGCAGGGCTGCCTGCACCAGATATACCCCCCGGGCCAGGCCCGCGATGCCAAAGAGAGGGCAGAGGGCCAGGCATATGGCTGGGGAGATGATAAAGCGGAAGAGAAGCATAGGGGCCATGCCCCGTTCCATCCGCAGGTTTCGAAGCCCGTGCTCATAGATGACAAAGCCCGTATACAGCAGTCCCAGGGGGGCTACCATATCCCCCATATAACCCACATAGCTTTCCAGGATGGGGGGCAGGGAGATTTCGAACCAGATCAGGAAAAGCGCCAGGAAAATGGCCAGCATGGGGGGCTTTTTCAGCAGCCCCAGCAGCAGGCTGCCCAGGCCGGGCTTTGCCTCCGCCGGGCGGCCGGACCAGCTCAAAAGGGCGATGCCCAGGGTTTGGAAGAGGGTGGTATTCACCAGATAATAACAGGTAACATAGGGGATAGCTGCCTCCCCAAAAAGCTCCACGCACATGGGCAGGCCGATGAAGGTGGAATTGTTGAAAGCGGCCATTACCACGAATACGCCCTTGCGGTTATGGGGCAGATGAAGAAATTTCAGGGCAATAAAGCAGAGCAGAACGCACCCCAGGGATACCAGCAGGGGTACGATGAGCAGGGGCGCCGCCGCCTGGAGGGACTGGCGGGTAAACTGGGAGAGCAGGTTGCTGATGCACATACAAGGCAGGCTTACGTTGATGCACAGCTTGGTGATCATGGGCTTATGCTCGCTTTTTAGATAGCCGATGCGGCCCAGGAAATAGCCGGTGCCTGCCAGCAGCAGCACTACGATGACGGCGGAAGCGGAATGGAAAAGCGTTTCGATCATAGGCGGTTCCAGAAAAGGGCGCAGGTCAAAGGAAAGGGCGGCGGAACGTCCGGCGCTCCGCCGCCCAGAATATGCCGGCCTGAGCCGGCTATTTCAGAATGCTGCGGCATTCCAGATAATACCGCTTTTCATGTGCCTCGCCCATGGAGAAGGTTTTTCGGGGCAGGGCTCCATCGAATATCACCGTGGGGAAGAAAGCACTCTTATCCATGGGGGGCAGGAGGAAGCCCAGGTTACCAGGCCGGCTCCCCAAGTCCATGACCACGTCTTCTCCATGGATATAGTCAATACCGCAGGCCGGGTAAGCCTCCCGCAGGGCATCCAGGGCGTGCTGCAGGGTGCCTACCGCCAGCTGGGCAGTGGGATTTTCCACAAAGTAGCAACCTGCGCTCCCCTCCGTTACAAAGGGAAGGGCATGGCCCTTTGCCTGGGCTGCAGCCTCCTTGGCCGCTTCCAGGCTGGAATAGCTTTCCTGCCGGCAGGCTCCGTTCTGCTCTGCCAGCTTCCTTTCCAGCCAGCCCAGGGCCCCTTCCGGTACCTGAAACAGAACCCGGTGGATGGGTTCGAATACGATGCCCGTATCGTGGACGTTTTCCAGCTCCACCAAGGCATAGCGGGCAGGGTGGTCATCCTGGGCAGTAAGGCCCTTTTCCGCCTTGATTCTTTCCCAGTTGGCCTTGGCCGTGGCAAAGGAATGGTTCCCATCCCCCATGGCAAAAAGGAGAGGAGGCTGCTCCGTGCCGTATTTTTCCCTATAAGCCCCGGGCTCCATGAGAGCGGCAAGGGCCTGGAGGACGGATTGGATCTGCGCCGCGTCCTTTACATGGTAGCCCTCGATATGGCCGCCGCCCTGCATCAGCTGGAAGTCATAGAGCTTTGGAAGCCCCGCAAGATCGGCCCCCAGGGGCTCGATAACGGTGCGGCCCGGGTCGTCGATGAGCACCAGGATGTGGGGCATCTCCAGGGGCGCGTCCTTACGGATGCGAAGCCGGGGGGGTATGCGCTCCACAATGGTCCCCTCCGTAGCGCGGATCAGGGTGGTGGAGCCCTTGGTATAGTCGTAATCCTCCAAATCCAGGGCCACGATCAAGCCCTGGCGGGTCTTTCCATCTACCTGCCGGCGGACGAAAACGAAGCCCGGGCCTTTGTTTTCCAAAATGCCCTGCTCCATATATGCCCGCATATGGTCGTTGATGCTTTGGATCCGGGCGTCCACATCCGGCGCCTCTAGGTAGAGCTCCGGCAGCATGATGCGCAGGGTGCTGGGGGCGTCCCCCACGATGGCCTCCGTCTCTTCCCAGTATTCCGGCTGGGAGGTAAACTGGTCGCAGGCTACTACGGCCCACTTGGTCATATCCACATCCTCCCTGGGGAGCAAAACTTCCGGCACCTTTACGCCGATGGAATGGGTGTATTGGATCATAAGCCATGCCTCCGTATAAATTCGATTTGCTAAGATGGGGGTAGTTTCCAAGAAGGGTTTCTTATTCCATTCTAACGAACTGGGCGCTTTTGCGCAAGGGGGAGAATCCCTGCCGGCGGAAGGGGATCATAAGGGGACGGAGGGGTCTCCGCCTGGCGGGCCCTTTGGTATTCCCGGGGAGCGCAGCCATAGAAGCGGCGGAAGGTCTGGGCGAAGTTGCTGGGGCTGTCGAAGCCGCAGCTGGTAGCCACTTGTGAAATGCTTTGCCCGGGGTCGGAAAGGAGCAGCTCCGCCCCCTGCATGACCCGGTATTTGAGCAGATACTGAATAGGGGAAAGCTGAATGGTCTTTTTAAAGCAGCGCAGGCACTCCCGCTGGCTGATGCCGGCGGCGCCGGAGATTTGCAGCAGGGAGATATGCTCCCCGTAATTTTTATGGATAAAATCCAGCATGGCCTTGATCCGCAGCCCATCCTGCCGGAGGGCCCGGGGCTTTTCCCCCAGCTGGCCGGCGAAATTTTCATATAAAAACAGGCATATGCGGGAAAGACAGTCCCGCACGGCGAATTCATAGCCCCTCTGGCCCTGCATAAGGGCCGTAAACGCCTCCTGGAACCAGCAGGCGAAATCCGCTGCCCCTTCAGGGCCGATGGGGTAGCCGGAAAAGCCGGGGCAGGCCAGAAGGGGCCGGATATATTTCCGGGCAAAGACGGAGCCCTCCCCGCCGGCCACCAGGGCCGGGCTGAACACCAGGGAGCGGAGGTCGCAGGCGCCTTGGGCAGCGGCAAAGTGCAGGGTATTGGAATTGATAACGGCAAAGCCCCCTGCATCCAGCACAAAGGCAGACGCCGGGGTTTTGACGGACATGCGCCCGGCCTGGATATGGATGATTTCCAGCTCCTCGTGCCAGTGCCAGGGAATGGTATCCTGGGGGCGCTCCGTATGGTGGGAGGAATAGGCGGCACAGGGGAATTCCAGGCTGCCGTGGGGCTGGAGCTCCTGGGCGCCCCGCCCCAGGATGAGCCCGCCGGATTGCACGGCCATGGTAAAGCACCTCCTGCTGCCGGATTTGGCGGTTTTTTTATATTATATGGCCAAATATGCCTTGCTGCAAGGGAGATGAGGCGCTATCCTTTTGAGGAATAATTTTTAGGAGAAGCGGGAATGTTTCAATTTCTGTTGATTATCATCTATCTGGCTTTCATCAGCCTGGGGCTGCCGGATGCCATCCTGGGGGCGGCCTGGCCCTCCATGTACCAGGGGTTTTCCGTGCCCGTTTCCTATGCGGGGATCCTTTCCATGCTTTGCTCCGGCTGCACCATCCTTTCCAGCCTTCTGAGCGACCGGCTTACCCGGCGCTTTGGCACGGGGAAGGTGACGGCCTTCAGCGTATTCCTGACGGCCCTGGGCCTTTTTGGCTTTTCCGTCAGCAATTCCTTCTGGGCCCTTTGCCTCTGGTCTTTGCCCTTTGGCCTGGGAGCGGGCAGCGTGGATGCGGCCCTGAATAACTATGTAGCCCTCCATTATGCCAGCCGGCATATGAGCTGGCTCCACTGCATGTGGGGGATTGGGGCTTCCCTGGGGCCCTATGTCATGAGCTATGCCCTTACGGGGGGCCAGGGCTGGCATATGGGTTACCGCTATATCGCCCTGCTGCAGTTTGCCCTGACGGCCCTTATGGTTTTCAGCCTGCCCCTTTGGAAAAAGGGCGGGCCCCGGGAGGAGGGCGGGAAAACCGCCCGGGCCCGCGCCCTTACCCTGGGGCAGATTTGGAAGCTGCCGGGGGCACGGGAGGTCATGGTAACCTTCTTCTGCTACTGCTCCCTGGAGCAGACCGCCGGCCTTTGGGCCAGCAGCTACCTGGTGCTGCGCCATGGCATGGGGGCGGAGACGGCGGCGGGTTTTGCGAGCCTGTTTTTCTTGGGCATTACGGCGGGGCGGGCCCTGAGCGGCTTTTTAACCCTGAAATTAAGCGACCTGCAGATGATCCGCCTGGGCCAGGGAATCCTTCTAATCGGGGCCCTGCTGCTGCTTTTCTCCTTCGGCCCGGGAAGCGCCCTTGCAGGCTTTGGGCTCATGGGCCTGGGCTGCGCGCCCATCTATCCCTCCGTACTCCATTCCACGCCGGATTATTTCGGCCCGGAACGCTCCCAGGCCATGATCGGCGTCCAGATGGCTTCCGCCTATGTAGGGACCAGCCTTATGCCGCCCCTGTTTGGCCTTATCGCCAACCATATCAGCGCCGCCCTACTGCCGGTATATCTACTGTTGCTCTGGTGCCTGATGACCTATATGCACGCCCGCTTGATAAAAAAGCTACATAAAGGGTAAAAATAGACCTGTAAAGTTCTATTTATATAAGGGGGCCTTTTGGGTCGGGCGTCCGGCCTTTCCCTCCGGGAAAAACGGCTGCTTTATATGAAGGCTACAGCCCCTCCCTTTCACCCAGATTTACAAAAGGCAGGGGAAGGGGAAAGGCAGATTATTACCAGAAGAAAAAGGAAGCGGCTGCGGCCTTGCAATGGTGCCCTTTGATAGAAATGGGGCGGCTGGTGTATACCAGCCGCCCTGATTTTATTTGCAAAACCTTTCCTTATGGCCGCTTTATCCTTTCAGGGAAAGGGAGGAGGCGCCGCTCCCCGTTACCGGCGCCCGGCGTAGCAGGAGCCAGCTGGCCCCGGCGCACAGGAAGGCTGCGGGTATGCAGATAACGGCATAGACGGCCAGGGGGGAGGGGAGATCCAGCAGGAAGCGGAGAACCGCATGCAGGCTTTCTGTGCGGACCCCCTGGATGGCCAGCAGGATGATGAGGGCCGGCACCCCCAGGGAGACCAGCAGCTTCCCCAGCTTATTCAGCCGGTAATAGATCAGGGAGATGCACATGCCCAGGAAGAAGACGGCGAAATTGGCCAGAAAGGCCAGGGCGATCATGACGGGAAGGCTTGCCTGAACGCCGCTGTATAGGAAGGAGAACTCCCCCCAAAGAACGCCGGAGGTGCCGGGGAATAAGGTGGAGGCCAGCACCTGGATCAATATGCCCAACAGGGGCAGGGCCAAGGCCATGAACAGGGCATTCCCCAGGGCCAGGAACACCTGGGCCAGGAATACGGTGCGCCGCCCCTTTCCATTTTGCAGGAAAAGGCGCAGATCCTGCCGCACGGAGACGATGCCCACCACGAAGGAAAAGATTTCCGCGCTGCCGCTGAAGGAGCCCCCGCTGATATCCCCGCCGGAAAGGAGCAGGATCGACAGGTATACAATAAACATGATCCCGAAAAACAGGCCGTGCGTCTTGCCGCTTTCCTCTATTTCATAGGCCAGAACGCCTTTCCACTTTGCCTTTAGCATTTACTTTCCTCCTCTTCCATCAGGGCGATAAAGTAGCCTTGGAGCCCGGCGGGGGAAATTTCCAGCCCGGCGGGGCAGCTTTGGGGGCGGGCCCCTTCCAGATAGACGGTTTTCAGGCCCCCCAGGCTGGTTTGGGCCAGGGGCTTGCGGCTTCCCAGGAAATTATCCACCAGCCCGGCTGGGCCGGAAAGCTGATATGCCCCGGAAAGCAGCTTTTCCACAGAGCCCTGGCGCAGGATGCGGCCCGCCTGGAGGATAACCGCCTCCTCGATGAGGGGCTCCGCCTCCTGAATCAGGTGGGTGGAAAGCAGGATGCAGCGGGGGTCATTGCCATAGGATTCCAGCAGCAGCTTGTAAAAAAGATCCCTGTGCCGGGCATCCAGGCCCAATACCGGCTCATCCAGCAGCAGGTAAGGAGTATGGACGGAAAGGGCTGTAACGATGCGAAAGATGGAGCGGTAACCCGTGGAAAGGGCGGTGATCCGGCTTTTCAGGTTCAGGCCAAAGCGCTCCCCCAGGGCCAGCGCCTCCTCCATGCGGAAGCGGGGATACATATAGCCCGTTATCTCCAGGGCCCGGCGCACCCGCATATCCTCCGGGTAAAGGTTCAGCTCCCCCATCATGAAAATCTGGCTCAGGGCCTCGTCCCTATCCAGCATGGGCTGGCCATCCAGGGTAAGGCTGCCCCCATCGGGGAAGATGCGGCTGGTGAGGATATTCAAAAGGGTGGTTTTGCCCGCCCCGTTATTGCCCAGCAGGCCATAGATGCCCGTTCCCTCCAGGGTAAGGCTGACCCCGCTGAGCGCCTGAACGCGGCCGAAGGACTTGGAAATATTCACAAGCTGCATCATGCTTCGTCCCCTCCTTCCCATATCATTTTGGCTACCATCTCCCGGGTGAATCCCAGCTTTTCCGCCTCTGCAAGAAGGGGCTGGATATACCCGGCAAAAAACTGCCGCCGCCTTTCCTCCTGAAGGCGCTCCCTGGCGCCTGGCGCAACGAACATGCCCAAACCCCGCTTTTTATAGACCAGCCCCCTTTCCACCAGCAGGTTTACGCCCTTTAAGGCGGTGGCGGGGTTGATCTTACAGCTTACGGAAAGCTCCGTAATGGAGGGAATCTGGCCCTCCTCCGGATAAGCCCCGGAGAGGATGGCCTCCTCCAGCAGGGTCTCTACCTGCAAAAACAGGGGCCGTTCCCCATCATTGCTTCCGAACAAGCGGGTACCTCCTTTCTGTTTCTCGTGTTAACTGGTTAGTTACTTGAGCAATTAACCATGAGACTAGAATACCACGCCGGCATCCCGCTGTCAATGGGACTGGAAAAATTTTTTGGCCAATTCCCGGGCTTGCCCCTCGGGGCGGGCTGTGCTATAGTGGTGGGCATGGATATGATGCGACTGAATGAAAAAGCCAGGCGCCGCCTGGCAAATTGTATGCTCCTTCTCACGGGGGCCCTCTGGGGCGGGGGCTTTGTGGCCATGAAAAGCGCCCTCAGCTCCATATCGACCAACTATCTGCTGGCCTTCCGCTTTACCATTGGGGCCCTGGGCCTTTCCTATTGCCTCTTTTCCCGGCGGCGGCCCCTCCGCCGGCGGACCGTTTTAGGGGGAATGGCGGCGGGGGCCTGCATCTACAGCGCCTTTGCCACCCAGACCTACGGTTTAATGTTTACTACGGCGGGAAAAAATGCCCTGATTACCGCCGTATACGTGGTGCTGGTGCCGCTGCTGCTCTGGGCCTGGAAAGGGGTGCGGCCGGGCCGGCGGATCATGGGAGCGGCTCTGCTGATGCTCCTGGGCATCGCCCTCCTTTCTCTGGAGGGGGAGGGCGGCATAAACATGGGGGATTTGCTGACATTCCTCTGCGGCATCCTGTATGCCCTCCACATCTGCGTGGTGGATGCCTTTAAGGAGGAGGACGTTATGCAGCTCACCTGCCTGCAATTCGTCTTTGCGGCGGCCTTGGCCTGGATCGCCGGCCTTTGCTTTGAAACCTTCCCCGCCGCCTTTACGGCGGATATGATCGGGGAGCTAGCCTATTGCGGCATCTGCGCTACCCTCCTGGCCCTCACCATGATGAACATCGGCATAAAATATGCCTCTCCGGCCTATGCTTCCCTGTTTATGAGCACGGAATCGGCCTTTGGCTGCCTTTTTGGCGTGCTGCTTCTGGGGGAGCCCTTTACGGCCCGGACGGGGATGGGTTGCCTGCTGATTTTGGGGGCCCTGGTCCTTTCCCAGCTTCCGGAAAAGAATATGGCGGCCGCTGCCCGCCGGGAAGGGGTGTGAACCATGGCCCAGGCCTTTCAGGGGTTTAATGAGGATACCTATAAATTCCTCATCGAGCTGGCTTTCAACAATAATAAGGAATTCTATCATGCAAACCAGGGCCGCTACCGGGCCAACGTAAAGGCGCCCATGGAGGCCCTGGCCCTGGATCTGCTGCCCACGGCCCTGGATATCGACCCTTCCTTCAATACCCGCATGACCAGCATCCTTTCCCGGATTTACCGGGATACCCGCTTTACAAAGGATAAGCGGCCCTATCGGGACCATGCCTGGCTGGGCTTCCGGCGGCCGGGCCAGCGGCTAAGCGAAGGGATTGTCCTGTATTTTGAGATTACGCCCCAGGGCTATGGCTACGGCATGGGCATGTACGGCGGCAATCCGGAGGCTATGGCCGCCCTGCGCCAGCGGATTCTGGCAGACCCGGCGGGCTTCCGCGCCCTGGTTATGGGGCCGGGCATGGAAAAATACGCCCTTACGGGCCCTGCCTATAAGCGGGACCATACCCCGCCGGGCACGCCGGAGGAGCTGAAGCCCTACTTAAACCACAAAGGGATCGGCTGGGAGTGCTTTCACCAGCGCCTAACTCCCACCCTTAAGCCGGAGCTGCTGGATGAGGTTCGGGCCGCCTTCCTGGAACTGGGGCCGCTGTACCGGTTTTGTGTAGGCATGTAGGATGAAAGGCCGCTGCAAGCGGCTTTTTCTTATCCGCCCTGGATCCTGTCCGAGCCATGCGGCGGAGCCATTCCTCCGCACCGTTTTTATGGGGCGCCAAGTAGCAGGAACAAAAAAAAGGAGCTAGCGCCTTTCCGGCGGGCCAGGATGGAAAGGCGGGCCCTTATTTCCAGAACTCCACAGGGGGACGGGCCAAACCAATGTTATCATCCCGTCTTCGTCATAAAAAAAGGGGACGAAGAAATATCTTTTCGCCCCTTTGAAAGCATCCACTGCCCGCCGGAAGGAAACCCTTGCGCTCCATACGGCACGGAGAACAGCAAAGGCGCCAGGGCGCGGATTCCGGCGATGCCCTGCAGCAACTTCATCCTGCATAAAGCATAAAAAAGGGCGGGGGGGATACCTCCGTCCTTTTGTAATTCCGCACCTCTCCAAAGGAGCCGGCGTTCTATTGCAGCGCCGCTCCAAAGAGGGCGCTTTTTATTGCGGCAAAGGGCTACAGGCCCACCTCTTCCATCTCGGCGGCCCCGGAAAGAAGGGGCTGGATTTCCTGCAGGAAGGCATCCACCTGCTCCGGCGCCCGGCCGATGAAGGCCTGGGGGTCCAGCAGGGCGTCGATCTCTTCCCGGGAAAGGGGGAAGGCCGGGTCCGAGCCCAGCCGGGCTAGGAGGTCGCAATCCTTCCCTTCCTTCCTGGCGGCTGCTGCGGCCATGGAATGGGTACGGATGATTTCGTGAAGGGCCTGCCGGTCGCCCCCGCGCTTCACCCCTTCCATGAGGAGGTTTTCCGTGGCGGCAAAAGGCAGATATTCCCCCATGGCCCGGCGGATTACCGCCCGGTTTACCACCAGGCCCGAGGCTACGTTATAATACAGCCGCAGGATAGCATCTACCGCCAGGAAGCCCTCGGGCAGGGAAAGTCGGCGGTTGGCGGAATCATCCAGCGTCCGCTCTAGCCACTGGGAAGAGGCGGTCATAGGCCCGTTGAGGGCATCGGCCATGACGAAGCGGGCCAGGGCGCAGATCCGCTCCGAGCGCATGGGGTTCCGCTTATAGGCCATGGCAGAGGAGCCCACCTGGCTTTCCTCAAAGGGCTCCTCCACCTGGCGCTCATGCTGCAAAAGGCGGATATCCCCGGCAAAGCGGTAAGCGCTTTGGGCGATGGAGGAAAGGAGGGAAAGGATGCGGCTATCCGCCTTGCGGGGGTAGGTCTGGCCGCAAACGGGATAGCAGCGGGAAAAGCCAAAGGCCTGCGCAAGGCGGCGGTTCATCTCGTCGATTTTGGCCCTGTCCCCGTTGAAAAGCTCCAAAAAGCTGGCCTCCGTGCCGGTGGTGCCCCGGCAGCCCAGGAAGCGGAGGGAGCGGAGCACATCCTGCAGCTCCTCCAGATCCAGCATAAGATCCTGCATCCATAGGCAGGCCCGCTTCCCTACCGTTACAGGCTGGGCCGGCTGAAAGTGGGTATAGCCGGGGGTGGCTACATCCCGGTTTTTCGCCGCGAATTTAGCCAGGGCCTCCAGGGTGGCCTTAAGCTGCCCTTCCAGCAGGCGGAGGGCGTCCCGGTAAAGGATCAGGTCTGCATTATCCGTTACATAGCAGCTGGTAGCCCCCAGATGGATGATACCCGCAGCCTTGGGGCAGGCCTGGCCAAAGACGTGAATATGGGCCATGACGTCATGGCGCACCAGCCTTTCCCGGGCGGCTACGGCTTCGTAATCGATGGGGTCATTGGCATGGGCGCGTAGCTCCTCCACCTGCTCCTGGGTAATAGGCAGGCCCAGTTCATGCTCTACCCGGGCCAGCTCCGCCCAGAGTCTGCGCCAGAGGCCATAGCGGGAATCCGGGGAGAAGAGGGCCTGCATGGCCCTGGAGGCATAGCGGCCCGCAAGGGGGCTTTCATAGCGGTCTTTCATGGCTTACCGCTCGATGATGGCGTCCCGATCCGCCCCTACGGAAACGTAGGAGATGGCGCAGCCGATTTGATCTTCGATATACAGGACATAATCCCGGGCCGCCTCTGGCAGGTCCTCCCAATGGCGCACGCCGCTGATATCGCAGCCCCAGCCGGGCAGCGTTTCAAAAACGGGCTGGGCCTTTGCAAGGGCGGAAGGGAAGGGGAAATCCCCGGTGGTTTTCCCGTCGATGGAATATTCGGTGCAGACGGGGATCTCTTCCATATAGGATAGGACGTCCAGCTTGGTCAGGGCGATGGAGGTAGCGCCCTGGACCTTCACACCATAGCGGGTAGCCACGATATCCAGGGGGCCTACCCGCCGGGGCCGGCCGGTAGCGGCGCCATATTCCCCGCCGGCTTCCCGGAGCTTTTCCGCCTCCGGGCCAAACCATTCCGCTACGAAGGGCCCCTCGCCCACGCAGGTGGAATAGGCCTTTACGACGCCCAGTACCTCATCTACCCGCAGATCCGGCGCGCCGCAGCCGATGGGCGCATAGGCCGCCAGGGGGGTGGAGGAGGAGGTATAGGGGTAAATGCCATAGTCAATATCCCTTAGGGCGCCCAGCTGGGCCTCAAAGAGGATGCTCTTGCCCCTGAGCTGGGCCTTGCGCAGCACGCTCCCCACATCGCAGATATAGGGACGGAGCTGGCCTCCGAACTTTTCCAGCCAATTGAGCATCTCCTGGAAATCATAGGGCTGGGCCCCATAGACCTTTTCGATGGTAAGGTTTTTCCATTCCAGAATGCCCTTCAAGCGGCCCGCCAGATAATCCATATCCAGCAATTCGCCCATCATAATGGTCTTTTTCTGGAATTTATCGCTGTAAACCGGCGCAATGCCCCGCTTGGTGGAGCCGTATTTCGCATCCTTGAGCCGTTCCTCCTCCAGGGAATCCTGGGCCCGGTGGAAGGGGAATACGATGGTAGCCCGGTCGCTGATTTTGAAATTATCCGGGGTCAGGCTGACTCCCGCCTGGCGCAGGGATTCCATCTCCCCCAGCAGGGCTTCCGGGTCGATCACTGTACCATTGCCCAGCACGTTGATCACTTCCGGCCGGAAAATACCGCTGGGAAGCAGATGCAGAGCAAACTTGCCATATTGGTTGATAACCGTATGCCCTGCGTTGTTCCCTCCCTGATAGCGCACCACCACGTCATAATCGCTGGCCAGCAGGTCCACCATGCGGCCCTTGCCTTCATCACCCCAGTTGACGCCTACGATCGCGCAATTCGCCATAGTTGCTTCCTCCTTTTGTTCTCTTGGGTACATTCCTATAATACCACGTTTTATATCTCCTTCAGAATAGGGATTTTACTTATAGGGATATCATTTTTTTGCATACCGGCCGGGCTCAATGGCCCAGCAGATAGCCCAGGCCCAATGCTATATATAGGACGCCGAAGAGATAGGGCATGAGCATTTCCTGCAGGGGGGCTTTTTTTTGAAAAAAATGAGTGAGCATGAGAATTTCCGCCCCATAGGCCACGGCTCCCAGGATGTAAGCCAGAGCCCGCAGGCGGCTGCTGGAATCTCCCAGCCCCATGCCGGGAACCAGGGTCAGGATAAAAAGCAGGGCTGCCAGGCAGGCGAAGATATTCCGCAGCCGCAGAAAGAAGCCGGGGCTCCGGGCAGGCCGGGGGGCCTCGGGAAGGCCTGGGCCCGGTTCCGGCTCTTTTTGGGGAGGCATGCTGGCTTCAGCTTCCCAGGCCCGCCGTTCATAGCGCTGGCGGGAGCGGCGCAGCATGGGAAAGAGGGCCAGGGCTACCATGGCGCAGGCCAGGGAACCGGTCATAAGGTTGAAGCCCCCGCCATAACCCAGGATGGAAGGCATGAGGCAGGCATGGAAAAAACCGGCCAGGATTCCATAGGGCAGCCGGGTCTTGCTGCCCAGGGGGGCCAGGCCTGCGGAAAAACCCAAGCCCATTACCAGGGAGGGGGTGCGCAGGGGCAGGCGCATAAACAGGGCAGCCAGGCAATAGCCCAGGAAGATCGGGGCAATATTTCGCGGATGGGCGCCGGCGCCGCTGCAGCAAAGGCCGAAGAACAGGGCGGCCAGGGCCAGGCCATCCAGAGGGATAGAAAACAGAACAAAAACCCCCAGGAACAGCAAGCCCATAACCCCCATATTCAGCAGCAGGCCGGAAAGGCCGAACAGGGAGAGAAAATCCGCCTCCAGGCCAGCATGGGCCAGCAGGGCGGAATAGGAAGCGCCCCCGGACCGGCCCAGGAGCAGTCCCGCCAGGCATAGCCCCCCAAAGAGGAGGGCCAGCAGGGGCAAATAAACCTGGGGATAGGCCTGGCCGGTTATGAGGTGCTGGGTATGGTTCCAGGAGAGGCTGGGGGGCAGGCCGGTAAGGGCTTCATAAACGCCAAAGAGGATAGGCGCCATCACCCCCAGGGGAAGACCCATGGAATACAGATTGAAACCCTGGTGCACGGGCCGGGTGCTGAGGGCCAGCGGCCGGCAGAAAAAGCCGGCGGTAAGGCCGGCGAAGATCCCCAGGAGGATGCTCCAGGGGGTGGGGTGGCCGGTACTGCCCTGGTAAAAGGCGGCTACCGCCGGGGTAAGGGCAAAGCCCTGGAGGGTATAAGGCAGAACCCGGCCCATGGGCTCCCGGCGGACGGCAGCATATAGCAGCCCTCCCAGGAGAATGGGCAGGGCCGTAAGGGGGTTGGCCCCCAGAAGGCCTGTGGCCAAGCAGGCGAAGAAGGGGGAAAAGGCCCGGCCCGCGGGACGGGCGCCGGCAAAAAACAGCACCGTTCCGGAGAGAAGGGCCATAAGCCCCCCATTAAACAGGGCGGCAGGCAGGCCCCCCCGGGCGGCGGCATCCGTCACCAGGGCATTGCCGCTGCTCCAGATTTTCCAAAGGCCGGGAAAGGGGTTCCCCAGGCACAGCCCCGTGGCCATAAAGGCCAGGGCAAAGACAAGCATGGTGCCAAAGAGAAAATTACGGTCTTGCTGCGCGCGCTGCATCCCGGCACCTTAGGAGGGGCTGCCGCCCGTGCGCTTTTTCCGGTTGAAAAACCAGCCCAGGGCCATGACCAGGGCAAAGGCCATCAGGTAATAGACAGCATCCATGCGGTAGGCGTAAAAGGCGCAGAATACCATGAACAGGCAGCTTAACAGCCCCAGGCAGGGCATAACGAAGCGCTTGAAGGGGGAAAGCCCCTTTTCCCGCTTCATCATAACGAAGAAGATAGGCATATAGGCTGCATAAAGGGTGATGATGGGCAGCTCATCCGGCTCCCAGCTCAGGAAAGCAGGCAGGTTTGCCGTGCCCAAGACCCGGGTTTCATAAAAGCAGGCCTGCCAGTAGGCATAGATGATCCCGCACATGAGAAGGCCCAGGATGGAGGAATTGGTGGGCATATTGGTTTCCGGGTCCACCTGGGAGAATATTCTGGGCGCAGGGCCCATGCCCCGCACCGCCAGGGAATAGACGCCCCGGCAACAGCCCAGCATCAGGCCGTTCATGGTGCCCAGGCAGGAGATGACGATGATGACGAAGACCAGGGTGCCCCCCACTTCCCCCAGAAGGCTGGTGAAGGCCAGGCGGGGCAGGTCATCCCCTGCGGCAGCGATCTGGGAAACGGGCAGCACCCCCGTTAGCCCCAGAAAATAGCCCAGGTAGACCAGCACCACAATCAGGGAGCCCAGGGTCAGGGCCCGGGGCAGGTTCTTTTTGGAATCCTTCAGCTCTGCATTGATGGACGTGGCGATGATCCAGCCCTCATAGGCGAAGGCAAAGGCGACAATACCCCCAAAAATACCGCCGCCGCCGGACTGGGAAAGGCCGGTGGCGGCAGAATCGAAGGCCTGTATGGTAAGCCCGTTGCGCAGGCCGGAAATGGTGCCGGCCAGGGCCATAAGCAGCAGGGGCACCAGCTTGATCAGGGTAGCGGATACCTGGAAATGCCCGGCCAGCCGGGGGGAAAGGGCATTGACCACATAGCCGCAGATCAGGAAAAAGGCGCCCAGGGCCACATGGGCGCTGCCCCCTACGGGCAGGCCAAAGAGGATGGCGGCATACTGGGCGCTGACCCAGGCCAGGCAGCCAGTAAGGGCAGGGTAATAGAGGATGGAAAGGAACCAGCCTACATAGTAGGCATAGGTCCGGCCTATGGTGACCTCTGCATAGTCTACAATGCCGTTCACCCGGGCATAACGGGTGGCAAGGGTGGCAAAGACATAGGAGCAGATGATCATGATCAGCCCTACGATGCCTACGGTAAGCAGGCTTTTGCCCATGTCCCCGCCGGTGCTGGACAGAACCCGGGTCGCCTTGAAGAATACGCCGGAGCCGATGACGATGCCCACAACCATGCATATGGCAGTAAGCAGGCCATATCGTTTTTTCAACTGAGTTTCCATAAGAAAGGTCCTTTCTTTCAGAATGTTTTGGAAATGTTCTGGATAAGAAGATACCCTTGTACACGAAGGGCAGAAAAAGGAATTGCTAAAATCATTATAGCATACCCCTGGCGGGGGCGCTACCCCGATATGCCTCCGGCAGGGCTTCGCCCTTTCGCAAAAATGGCCAGGGCTATACAGGCAAAGCACGGCTGTGCCGGGCTCTTGCGCTTCTGACGCCCGAATGGCTTTTATGGGTGGAAGCGGGGGGAGCGCTCCCGCGGCGCTTCGGCCTAATGGCAACCCTTTGCAAGAGGACTTTTGCCTTCGGCTCCCGGCGGGGAGGGCGGCGGCGTTTGGCGGCCCGAAGGGCCGCCAAACCAAAGGAAGGGCCGGGGCAAAGCCCCGGCCCTTCCTTTGTGTGCGCTCCGCGCACCCGCCGCCCCACCTTGCCTATTTCCACGAAGGCTTCTTTCAGCCTCCGGCGAAAGCCCGGCCCCATAATCTACGGGGCCGGGCGGCGCTTAAGAAAAGACGCGGGCTCTAACCATCGTTTTCCGCCAACGTTCGCGCGCGCTATCGCCGTCCGCGCAGGACCCGGGGGCCAGGCTAAGGGAGGAAGGAAGGGGGCAAAAAAGGGGCATGCCCATTGGCATGCCCCGGCGTTTCAGATGCCGCCCGGCTTAATCTGCGTAAGCCAGGTTGCTGCCCCAGGTATAATAGACCTGGTTATTGTAGAGGATCTTGGCCCAGCCATCGTTCATGGCCAGCAGGGTGGCCCGGGTTCCCGCAGGCAGGGTTTGCACATAGTACATGGAGCTGGAATTAGCAATGGTATAGATGGGGGCCGAGGTCTGCATCATGACCCGGTTGCTGCCAAAGATTACATCCTGGCTGCTGCCCCAGATATTGCCATAGTAAGGGCTGCTGGTGAGGTAGCTGGTGTAAGCATAGGCATAGCCGCTGCCCCAGACGATCTTGGTCCAGTTGCCGCTGGTACCTACGCAGGAAAGGGGCTGGCCCTTGCTCACGGTGCCTACAATGGAATAACTGGTGCTGGGGCCGGAGCGGATGTTGAGCAGGGTGGTGGTATAGCGGGTATAGGTGCTGCCGGAGGTCCAGTTATTTCCGCCGCTGATAGGGCTGGTCTGGAGGTATTTGCTGAATACATAGGCGCTGCCATTGCCCCAGGAAATACGGGTCCAGTTGCCGCTGGTGCCGGTACGGGTCACTTTATCCCCCCGCTCCAGACCGCCTACGATGCTGTAGTTGGTGCTGGGGCCGGAGCGGACGTTGACGCCGGTGGTGGCATACATGGTAGTGGTACCCCCAGGAACGACCACGGTATCGCTGACGCTGGCCAGATACTTGGAGGATACCCAGGCATCGGAACCGTCAGAGGTGGCTACTTTAAACCATTTGCCGCTCTGGCCGATGCGGGTAACGATATCCCCTTTATCCAGCACGGCAACGACGCTATAGTTGGTACCAGGGCCTCGGCGTACGTTCAGGGCGCCGGCGGTAACCTTATAGCGATCCCCCGAGGGGGTGATGATGGTGCTGCCGCCGGTGGGGTAAGAGCGGCTCAGATAGGCGCTGCTCACATAACCATAATAGCCGCCGGGCAGCCGGATCTGGGTCCAGCCGTTGCTGACGGTACCGGTAATGGTGACCTTTTCGCCGCGGCTCAGGTAACCCAGCACGCTGTAGCTGGTGCCGGGGCCGGAGCGGACGTTGACGGCCTCGGTGGCGTAAGCCGTGCCGGAAGAGGCGCTGAAGGTAGCGTCAGCCAGGGCTACCCCTGCCATGCTCAGCACGAAGGCCAGGGCCAGGGCCAGAGCCAATGCCCTGTAAAGTTTTCTGTTCACGATAATCCCTCCTTAAAACATGCTCTTGCGGGTATGATCCCTGTGCGATTCTATTGTACCCTTTTTCTCAGCGGAAAATGTGTATAAGGTTTTAATAATCCGTTAATTATGGCAAAAACATGGCAGCAGCCCCAATTATAGACTTGTATACTCTCATTGTATAGGAAGGAGCGCTGCTTCGCAAGAGCAGAGCAGAAAAACGGCTGCAAAAGGGCCCATTCTATCTAAGCCCAGGCGCTCTCATAGCGCTCTATTAGGGCGCGGGGAAGATGGTTCTGCCCCAAAGCTGCCGCCTTTTGCCCGGCAAGGGAGGGATACGGCCGCCGCACAAATTAAAGGGAAACATGTTTCAGCATAGGGGCCCTTATAGGGCGGTTGCCTGCGCCTTATGCCGGGGTGTAGATCCGGAGGGGGCGGAGGAGGCGGGAAGCGGGCGGGGCCGTTCCCCCCCTCGCCGCTTGCCGGTGGAAAGAGCTGTATTTCCCTTGGGCCTTAGAAAAAGGAAAGCTGCTCCCCCTGCCGGGCCCGGCGGGGAAGGGGCAGGGGAGAAAGGGGCAGGTCCTTAGCAAAGGAGGAGGGCTGGCCGCTGCCCGTCAGGATGAGGGCCTCCTTGGCCCGGGTCATGCCTACGTAAAGAAGACGCCGCTCCTCCTCTATATCCTCTGGGAGGCCAGGACGGCAGAGGGGGAGCATCCCCTCCTGCAAGCCAGCCAGGAACACCAGGGGGAATTCCAACCCCTTGGCCCCATGGAGGGTCATGAGCTGGACGGCGCCGGAAGCATAGGCCTTACCAGAGGCCCGGCGCAGATCCCCCTCTTCCCCCACATAAAGGGCCAGGAGGAAGTCCGCCAGGGTATCGTGGAAGGCGGCGGCGCTGGCCAGCTTATCCAGGGCCAGGCTAGGGCCATGGTCCTTGGCCCAATCCAGGAAAAGCCGCCGGGGCTTCTCTTTTTTTATCCGGGGCCCATAGGCCGCCACTTCTTCCAGCCACAGGGACAGGTGGCCGGAATCCCCCAGGCTTTCACGGAGGGCATCCGGGTCTGGCGATTGCATGGAAGCATACACCCGGGCTGCCTGCTCTATAAGGTCCGCCGGGCAGTTCCATACATGAGAAAGGCAGGCCACCAGCCCTGGGGTATCCTCCGGCTGCAGGAGCGCGCGGAAAAATCCCAGGGCCCCCTCTACTGCCGGGTCCAGCAGATAATCCTCCCGGCCGCGGATTACGCAGGGGATGCTGTCGTGCCGCAGGCAGCTTTCGATCAAATCCAGCTGCCGGTGGGTACGGCAGAGGATGGCCATCTCTTCAAAGGCCCGGGGCTTTTCTCCCCCGGCGGCTTCCAGCATATCCAGCCCCCCGGCCAGGCGGCTGATTTCCTTGGCGATCCACAGGGCTTCCTCAAAGGGGGTAGGGGCCATGAGAAAGCGCAGGGGCACGCCCCCGGACCGGCAGGGCCGTAGGGGCCGGGGCCGGCCATCCCCTGCCTGAAGCAGGCCGGTAGCCGCTTCCACAATCTGGGGGGTGGAGCGGTAATTTTCTTCCAATGTGAGAATGGACAGGCAGGGAACCTGGGCTTTCAGCTCGGCAAAGCAGGCGGCGCTGGCCCCCCGGAAGCCATAGATGGATTGATCCGGATCCCCAATGACGAAAAGGCTGCCGCCGGGCTGCATCCAGTGGCATACCAGCCTGCGCTGCACCGGGTTGATATCCTGAAATTCATCCACCAGCAGGTGGGTAAAAGCCCGGTGGCCGGCTGCATCCTGCTTTAGGGCTTCCAGCAGCAGGCCGTCCAGATCCCGGCAGCCCCGCTCCTGGCAGGCGGCTTCATAGGCTTCATATAAGCCTTCCGGCAGCGGGGACTCCAGCCCGGCCTTGCGGCGGCTGATGCCCTCCAGGGCCTGGGCGGGGGAAAGGTCATAGCCTTCCCGGGCCAGGATGGGCGCCAGCAGCCCCAGGGCTTCCTGCCGGCCCAGAAGGGGCTTTGCAGGGAGCAGGCCCAGGCTGATGCTGTGAAAGGTGCCGGCTGTAAGGCCTCGGGCTTCCCGGGGCCCTAGGGCGGCCCGGATGCGGCTTTGCAGCTCCTGGGCTGCCAGGTTGGTAAAGGTGACCGCCGTGATCTCCCGGGGGGACACCCCTTTTTTCTGTATGAGGTACAGGATACGGTCCACCAGGGTGCTGGTTTTACCCGTGCCCGGCCCGGCCACCACCCCCAGGGCCGGGGCATCGCTCTCTATGGCGGCCAGCTGGCGGGGGTTGGGGCCGGGGGCCGGGCCGGTGGGGGTTTCCGCCTCCGCCGGGGAAGGTGCCTTGGGCAGGGAAGGGGCGGGGAAGGCCTTTTCCCTTTTCTTTGCCAGGGCGGATAAATCCAGAAGGGCCGTCTGCCCGCCGAAAGCTTCCCGCTCCTCCGGGGCGAAGAGGGAGATCTTGCCATACTGGCCATCAAAGCCCGGCTGCCGCTTTACCTCCCCCGCCCGCAGGCGGCGAATCCCCTCTGCCAACAGAGGCCCGGCCGACCGGCCGATTTCCTCCAGAGGAGCCTCCCGCAGAATATAGAGCTCCGGCCCCAGGGCTTCCAGCAGGGAAAAGTAGGCCCGCTGGATTCCCTTGGAAGCGGGGGAAAGGCCCAGGCTTTCCCCCAGCACCTCCATAAGGGGCATGATGCTTGCAAAGGGCTTTGCCCCCGGGGGCTGGAAGCCCTGGGGCCTATCCGCCAGTTCCAGGGCCCGGTGCTCCACGCCGATGGTGAGCTTCTTCCCGCAGACGGGACAGATCCCGCCCAGCGCCTCCGCTTCCGCCGGCGTAAGGCATACGCCGCAGGCCCGGTGGCCATCCAAATGATACTTGCCTTCTTCCGGGAAGAATTCCAGCGTCCCCAGAAAGCCTGTCCCTTCTGTAAGAGCCTGGCGCAGGCCCGGGTAGGACAGGGGGGCATCCAGCAAATCGGCCTCCCGGGCCAGTTTGCTGGGGGAATGGGCATCGGAATGGGAGAGGAGGGTATAGCCATCCAGCCCGCTGACCCGCCAGAGCATGGGCGGGTCAGCAGAAAGGCCCGTTTCCAGAGCCCGGATATGGGGGCTTAGATCTCCGAAGCATTCCTCTACCGAGGAAAAGGCGGAAAAAGCCCCGAATATGGAGAAATGGGGGGTCCAGATATGGGCGGGAATGAAGATGGCCTCCGGGCAGGCTTCCAGGGTGACTTCCAGCAAGTCCCGGCTATCCAGCCCCAGGATGGGGCGGCCGTCGGAGCGGATATTCCCCAGGATTTCCAGCCGGGCGGAAAGCCGGTCCGCCGCCTCCAGGCCGGGAAGGAGGATGAGGTTATGGACCTTGCGGGTCTTCCCATGGCGCTTATAAATGCAGCTCACCTCCCCGCTGACCACGAAGCGGGGCAGGGTTTCCCGGGGGCCCTCCGGCAGGCGGAAGGCTTCTTTTAAGGTATAAAGCCCCTCCTCCGCTTCCTCCAGGCATGCTTCCAGCTCCTGCCGCCAGGCAGGGTGGGTAAAATCCCCGGTGCCCAGCAGGCTTATTCCCTTATACCGGGCCCATAGCTCCAGATGGGGCCCGTCGCAATCCTGGCTGGTGGCCCGGGAATATTTGGAATGAATATGCAGATCTGCCGTATACATGGTAGCCTCTCTTCCCTGGATGCAAGATGAAAAAGGGGGCCTTCGGCCCTTTTGTGGCGGGCCGGAAGGGACACCGCTGCCCCCATTATAGCCCATGGAAGGGATATATTGCAAAACTACTTGAAAGTTAAGCGGAAAACGGGTATGCTATAATCATATTTTTTACTGTATACGCGTATCCAACCAATTCTTAAAGAAAACCTGCTTTTCTATAAAAGGATCATCTGCTCCCGGGATTATCTTATCCTTGGGGCGGATGCCGGATAAAATAAAAATAAACGTGGAGGAGAAACACATGAAACACACTGCTATGAAAAAGCTGCTGTCCCTCCTGCTGATCGGCCTGCTGGCCCTCAGCGCCGTTGCCTGCGGCCAGGAAGCGGATACTGCCGCTGCGGATACCGCTGCTGCGGATACTGCTGCTACGGATTCCGCGGCCACCGGCGAGGGAATCGCCAGCCTCCAGCGGCTGCTCATGGTGACCGGCGGCGATGCAGGCACCTATTATTCCCTGGGCGGCGTTCTTGCCAACGTGCTCACTGCCAACGTGAATAATCTGGAGGTAACTGCCACCACCTCTGGCGCTTCCGCTGCCAACGCCCGCTCTTTGAACAACGGCGAGGCGGAGCTGGCCATCCTCCAGAACGACGTGCTGGGCTATGCCTATTCCGGCACGGATTCCATGGCGGAGGACGGGGCTATGCCCAAGCTGCGGGCCATTGCCGGCATGTATCCGGAGGTGATCCAGCTGGTGGCCCTGGAATCCTCCAACATTACTTCCATCCAGGACCTGAAGGGCAAGCGGGTCTGCGTGGGAGACGCGGGCTCCGGCTCTGAAGTGAATGCCAAGCAGATCCTGGAGGCGGCTGGCCTGAGCTATGACGACTTTGATGTACAGTACCTGAGCTTCTCCGATGCTTCCACCGCCATGCAGAACGGCACGGTGGACGCGGCCTTCGCTACCTCCGCCCTGCCCAATACGGCCATTGTGGAGCTGGCCAATACCACGGATATCGTGGTGGTGCCCATCGGCGGGGAAACGGCGGATGCCCTCATCGCCCAATACCCCTTCTATGCCCGCACCACCATCGGCGCGGATGTTTACGGGGATGCAGAGGCGGAGAGCGTAGCCATTATCGCTACCCTGGCCTGCACCGAGGATATGGATGAGGAGGTCGCCTATCAGATCACCAAAGCCCTCTTCGAGCACCAGGATGAGCTGGCTGCCGGCCATGCCCGGGGCAACGACCTGGATATCAACAAAGTAGCGGACGGCATTACCGTTCCCTTCCATCCCGGCGCCCTGCGCTACTATGAAGAACAGGGGATTACCATCGAGTAAGCCATCCTTCGGATGAAGCCATTGCGCAAAAACTTACTGGGAAGCAGGGGGCGCCGTCTCCTGCTCCCGGCCCTCATTCTGGCCCTTGCCCTGGCCCTTTGCCTGCCATTGTTTCCGGCCCTTGTTCTGCGGAACGGGCGGACGGGGGAACGGCTCCTTCTGCTTCCCCTTCGGGAAGGGGAGACCATTGCCCTCTGCTATACCCATTCCGTCAACCTGACCCCCGTCACCGATACCCTGCGGGTATCCGGCGGGAGCCTGGTATTGGAAAGCACCCTGTTTTCCGCCTATGGCTGGGGGATGCCGGTGCTGGCAGATGGAATTGGGGGCAGCTTCGAAAATACGCCGGAGGGATTTCTTCTTTCGGATATTGACAAAAAGCAGGATAGCATTCCCATCCTTTTGCAGGAGGTGCCGGACCAGCGGCTCCTGTACCGGGGCGGGGAAAGGCGGCTTCTGGAGCTGGCGCCTGCGGGGACCTTTGTCCGCCTGGGCGTGGAGAGGGCCAGCCTGCTCGATTGCCTCCTGGGGGCCGGCTAGGGGCCGCCCCTTTTCAGGAGGGGCGCAAGCCCCTGGGCGGGGCCGCCAAAGGAGATTGCTTCCGGCTGCGGCCGCTTTGGGCCGCCCAAACCCGGGGAAGGGATAGAATCTCCCTTTTTCCCCAGCCTATGGGCCGGTTCCTGGCGGCCCAGCAACATCGCATTGGGAGGAAACCACATGGAACGACGTAAAAAGAAAAAAGAAAATGCCCCCCAGCCCCCGCCCAGCCCCGAGCTGAACCTGGAGGGCCTGAGCGAAGATGAGCGGGCCCGGCTGGAGGCGGAGGCCGTTCTGGAGAAATACGATAAGGAGGCCGCCTACCGCAACCGGCTCAAAGGCCCGCCTGCCCTGATCATCTCCATCACGCTCATCGCCTTTTCCCTTTTCCAGATCTACACCAGCATCTGGACCATCCCGCCCCAGGTCCTCCGGGCCGTACACCTGGCCTTTGTGCTTTTCCTGGTCTATATGCTCTATCCGGCCAGGCGGGATCTTAGAAAGGATAAGATCGCCTGGTATGATATCGTCCTGGGCCTGCTGGCGCTGGCCGCCGTATTGTATATTCCCTTCAACTATGAATATATCGTCCGGAACGTAGGCAACTTTGGCACGGTGGAGATCATCGCCGGCCTGGTAGGCATGGTATTGCTGATGGAAGCCTGCCGCCGGGTAGTAGGTCTGCCCATCCTCATCATCGTGCTGCTGTTCCTGGCCTATGCCGTATTCGGCAAATATATCCCCGGCTCCTTTGGGCACCGGGGCTACAGCGTAAAACAGGTGGTCACCCATATGTATTTCACCCTCAACGGCGTATTCGGCACGCCCCTGGGGGTATCCTCCACCTATATCTTCCTGTTCATCCTCTTTGGCGCCTTCCTGGAAAAGACGGGGGTGGGCAAGCTATTCATCGACCTGGCCAATGCCCTGGCGGGCAAGCGGGTGGGCGGCCCGGCCAAGGTGGCCGTTATCGCCTCCGCCCTGGAAGGGACCGTATCCGGCTCCTCCGTGGCCAATACGGTGGGCTCCGGCTCCTTTACCATCCCTACCATGAAAAAGCTGGGCTATAGCCCGGAATTCGCCGGGGCGGTGGAGGCGGCGGCTTCCACCGGCGGCCAGCTCATGCCCCCCATCATGGGGGCGGCGGCTTTCCTCATGGCGGACGCTACGGGCTTCCCCTATGCGGAGGTGGTTAAATCCGCCATCATCCCCGCCATCCTCTATTTTTCCGGCATCCTCATTAGCGTCCATCATGAGGCCCGCAAGATCGGCCTAAGGGGCATGTCTGCGGATGAAATCCCCAAGCTGGGCAAGGTCATGGCCGAGGGGGGCCACCTGCTTCTGCCCCTGATTTTCATGATCTATATGCTTTCCAGCAAAACTACCCCCACTTATGCCGCCCTGGGGGCCATCCTTACTTCCCACATGGCCCACAGCATCCGTTGGTATTCTCTCATCCCCATCGGCCTTATGCTCACCTGCATGCAGGCCCACAACTGGTTCCCGGGGCTCCTGGCCCAGTTTGGCATCGGGGAGATCCGCTTTACCCAGTATGCCGTATGGTCTCTGGTGCTCTGGCTCATCCTGGCGCCTATCATCAACTGGAAGCGGGGGCCCAAGCTGGCGGATAAGCTGGGCTTTGACCCCATGGACATTATGGACGCCCTTAAGAGCGGCGCCCGCAGCGTCCTTTCCGTGGCCGTTGCCTGCGCCATGGCAGGCATGATCGTGGGCACCGTTACTCTGACGGGCATCGGCCTGAAATTCGCCACAGGCCTAGCTAGCATCGCTGGGAACAATATCTTCCTGCTGATGTTCTTCACCATGCTGTCCTCCATTGTCCTGGGCATGGGCGTGCCCACCACGGCTAATTACCTCATCACCTCTACCATCTGCGCCTCGGCGCTGATCAACGTGCTGGTATCCATGAACGGCCTGGCAGAGCCCACCATGGCCATCATCATGAGCGCCCACCTGTTCGTGTTCTACTTTGGCATCATCGCGGATATTACGCCGCCGGTGGCCCTGGCTGCCATGGCAGGGGCTGCTATCGCCAAGGGCGACCCCTTTAAAACGGGGGTTACGGCCACACGAATCGCCATAGGGGCCTTTATCGTGCCCTACATCTTCGTGCTCAACCCGGTGATGCTGATGATCGATTCTTCCGTAGGGGATATCATCCTGAGCACCTGTACGGCCCTGGTGGGCATGTATGCCCTGTCCGGGGGCTTGACGGGCTTTGTGCAGGACCGTTGCACCTGGTATGAGCGCATCCTTCTCGTAGGCGGCGGCCTGGCCATGATCATCCCCGGCATTGTGACGGACAGCATCGGCCTGGTTATTCTCATCGGCGTCATTGCCCTGCAGCTTAGGCGGGTGCGGCAGCGCAGCCATAGCGCCAGCGCTTAAGGGCAGCCTGCCGAAGAATCGTTTTCATGCCTCGGGGCGCAGCCCCGAGGCGCAACCCCTTCTGGCGGCAGGTGCGGCAGAAGGGCAGGGCCCGGCCTAAGCCGGGCATTCCTTATATAGCAGCCTTGCCATGAGCAAAGCGAACAAGGCAGGGCGGAAGAATCCGCTCCGCCGGCGTCAGCCTGTGGAAAAGGGGCTAAGCAGCCCTTTTGCGGCAACCAAAGCACCCCCATCCTTTGGGATGGGGGTGCTTTGCGCAGGCGGGGGTAAGGAGGGGGCGGCGGCGTTTGGCGGGCCGAAGGGCCGCCAAACCAAAGCAAGGGCAGGGGCAAAGCCCCTGCCCTTGCTTTGTGCGCGCTGTGCGCGCCCGCCGCCTCGTTTGCGTATTTCCACGAACGTTCCTTTCAGCCGCCCCGCCAAAGCCGGGCGAACCGGATTTCGCCCGGCGGCTCGTCATCGCAAAGTCCGCTTTACTCCGGCGGCTTTTTAGCTGTAGGCGAAAAAGCCGCCGTCGCGTCGCTCCCTTGCTCTTCCTCTCCGCAAAAGGCCGTCGCTACGGCTCCGCTGCTCAGTTGCAAGCGCCTTTGCGACGCTCCGCCTTACTTTGGGCCTTTTGCGGTATGGATAAGGCCCCGCTTGCGCGCGGCTGGAAAAAGCCGGGGGCCATAATCTACGGCCCCCGGCGGCTTTTAAGGAAGGGCGCGGGCACTGCGGAAGACTACCCGCTAACGTCTGCGCGCGCTATAGCCGCGCGCTTAGCGCCGCCGTCCGCGTAGGACCTTAGCAGGTTATGCCGGAAGAAAAGAGGAGGCGGGCCATGTCCGGGGGAAGGGGCGCCTCCAGGGAAAGGCGTTCCCCTGTCAGGGGATGCTGCAGGGAAAGGTGGCTGGCATGGAGAGCGGGCCGGGCAATGGCGGGGGAGGGCTGGCCATAAAGCCAGTCGCCTGCCAGGGGGTAGCCCAGGGCTGCCATATGAACCCGAAGCTGGTGGGTCCGCCCCGTATGGGGAATGAGCCGGAGAAAGGTATAGCCCCCGCCCCGGGCCAGGACGAAATACTCCGTATGGGCGGGCTGGCCCTGGGGCTCTATGGCCCGCTGATAATGGGAGCCGGGGGCGAAGCCTATGGGCAGGCGAATATGGCCGTGGGCTGGGAAAACAGAGCCCAAAGCTATGGCCGTATAGGCCTTAAAAAAGTCCGGCGTATGGACCTGGCGGCGTAAAAGGGCATGCATATAGCCGCTTTTGGCCCAGGTCATTACCCCGGTGGTACCCCGGTCCAGCCGGCTCACCGGGTGGGCCCCCGCCTCCGGGGGCAGGTAATAG
Source organism: uncultured Clostridia bacterium (assembly GCA_944336625.1). Classification (GTDB taxonomy): domain Bacteria; phylum Bacillota; class Clostridia; order Christensenellales; family CAG-138; genus Pelethousia. The sequence continues at coordinate 7,096 of CALVLF010000101.1, read as the reverse complement.
GCAAGGGCGTTTTCCAAGGTGAGCTCCCCGGGGCTGCGGGTAGAGGCATGGACGGCTAGGCCCGCCGGCTTATCCAACACCAGCAGGTATGCATCTTCATACAGGATGGAAAGGGGGTATTCCATGGGCAGGGCCCGCTTCACCGGCCAGTCCCCTACCTCCGCCTCCAGCAGATCCCCTTCCGCCAGGCGGGCGTTGGTGAATACCCGCTGGCCGTTACAGCGGATGCCCAAGGGCCGCCGCTTGAGGCGGGCGATCAGCCCCTGGGAAAGGCCCAGCTCCCCCCGAAGGAGGCTCTCAACGGTGCGCCCTGCCTCCTGGGGGCCGATTCGAAGCTGCCGGGTAAGCATGCCTAGCCGTTGACCACGTTCTGGGGTTGGCCCCGGAGGAAGGCGGCGCAGTTTTCCACGGCAATATCCATGAGCCGCTGGCGGCTCTCCCGGGAGGCCCAGGAAATATGGGGGGTGATGATGCAATTTCTGGCCTTCAGCAGGGGGTTATCCGGCTGGATGGGTTCCAGGGAGACGACGTCCAGGGCGGCGGCGTAAAGCTTGCCGCTGTTCAGTGCCTCCGCCAGATCTGCCTCCACCACCAGAGGGCCCCGGCTATTGTTGAGAAGAATGGCTCCATCCCGCATCTTGCCGATGGTTTCCCGGTTGATGAGCCCCTCCGTATCCGGGAAGAGGGGGCAGTGAAGGGATACCACATGGGCAGAGGCAAGCAGGGTATCCAGGTCCACATAGGCGCCGGTGGCCCGGCCCGCCTCCGTAGGGAAGCGGTCATAGGCCAGCACCTCCATGCCCAGGGAGCGGGCGATGCGGCCCGTGGCCTGGCCAATGCGGCCAAAGCCGATGATGCCCATGGTCTTCCCAGCAAGCTCTATCAGGGGGTAGTCCCAGAAGCACCAGTCCGGGCTCTGGGCCCAGCGGCCGGCGTGGACGGCCTGGTCATGGTGGCCCACCCGGTTGCAGATCTCCAGCAGCATGGCTATGGCGGCCTGGGCCACCGCCGCCGTGCCATAGGAAGGCACGTTGGTCACGGGAATGCCCCGCTCCCGGCAGGCCTGGCAATCCACGATGTTATAGCCCGTAGCCAGGACGGAGATCATCCGTATGCTGGGGCAGGATCCCAAAACGCTCCGGGTGATGGGCGTTTTATTGGTATAGACAATATCCGCATCGCCAATCCGCAGGGCTACCAGCTCCGGCGGCGTGCGGTCGTAAACCTGCAGCTCGCCCAGGGCCCCAAGGCCTGCCCAGCTCAGGTCGCCCGGGTTTTCCGTATAGCCATCCAGTACCACGATTTTTGTCATGGCAGCAGCCTCCTTGCTTATAATCCGGTTTTTCGTCTGTATATATTTTTATTGTATAGCATAGTCATGCTGGCCCGCAAGAAAAATAAGATTTGGACATTTTTAGAAAAATAAGGATATTTTACCATATTTTTCTATTGACGGAAGGGCTGGCATGGAGTATTGTTTATAATGATTACTTATGATATGCCGCAAATACCGTACCTTATGCAATCGCTAAAAAATGTTTGCCCTGTCAGGTTTCGCAGATGGTTCCCCTTTTGCAGCGGGGTGCGAATCATTGGGAGAGAACTTTGAAAGACAAGGCTTTTTATTATTCTGCATCCGCTTGTATTCTAAAGCCTCTTTCTGCTGCCGGCCTGCTGCTTTGGCGGGGCGCGGCCAAAAACAGCAACCAGTTGTTATAGATGAATCTTAGAGGTTATGATGATGTATCGATTTATTCTTGCCCCGGATTCCTTTAAGGGCACCATGGACGCCCAGACCATCTGCGCCATATGGGCCCAGGCCATTCAGTACCGGATTCCCCAAGCCCAATGCAGGGCCTTTCCCCTGGCAGATGGCGGGGAAGGGATGGTGCAGGCATATCTATCCCTGTGCGGGGGCCAGGAAGGCCGCGCTTCCGTACAGGGCCCTTTTGGCGTTCCGGTAGAGGCCCAGTATGGCCTGCTGCCTGGTGGCAGGGCCGTGCTGGAAATGGCGGCCTGCGCTGGTCTGCCCCTGGTAGGGCAGCAGCGAGACCCGGAGCGGGCCAGCACCTATGGCCTAGGAGAACTCCTTCGCCATATGGCATCCATGGGGGTGCAGGAGGTATTGCTGGGCCTGGGAGGAAGCGCCACCAACGACTGCGGCATTGGCATGGCGGCAGCCCTGGGCTATGGCTTTTTGGATGAACAGGGCCGGGCGCTGGAGCCCCTGGCGGCAAATATGGGAAGAATCGCCCATATTCGGCCTCCGGAGCAGCCTCTGGAGCTGCGGGTGACCGCTGCCTGTGACGTGGATAACCCCTTGCTGGGCCCCCAGGGCGCTACCTATACCTTCGGCCCCCAGAAAGGCGCAGAAGGCTCCCAGCTGGAGCGCCTGGAGGCGGGTATGGCCAATATGGCCCGGCTGCTTCAGGCGGAGCTAGGGGCGGATGTGGCGGCGCTGCCGGGGGCAGGGGCTGCAGGCGGCCTGGGGGCAGGCGTCGTAGCCTTTTTGGGCGGTAAGCTGGTCCCTGGGGTAGATCTGTTGCTGGATACCATCGGCTTCGACCGGGAACTGGAGGATGCAGACCTGGTCTTTACCGGGGAAGGGCGGCTGGATTGGCAGAGCGCCCGGGGCAAGCTCCCCGTGGGGGTAGCCCGGCGCTGCCAGCGGGCTGGGGTACCCTGCATCGCCCTGTGCGGCTCCCTGGGGCCCGGAGCGGAGGAAACCTATGCCCAGGGAATTACGGCGGCCTTTGCTTCCATATCCCAGGCAGGGGATATGGAGCAGGTGCGGAAAACCTGCAAAGCGGACATGGCCCGGCTCATGGACGGGGTGATCTCCCTGCTTTTGCTGGGAGAAAAAGAAGCTTCCCGCCCGCTTCCTTAGCGGGCGCATCTGCTGGAAACCAGCTCTGCCCCAGGCAAGATTCCTTGCGGCGGAGCTCCGCGCATTTTTGGCACCCCATCCGCCCATCCCAACAAGCCCACCTGCCGCCTGTACGGCGCGCATACTACCGACAGAACTACCGGGCTATCCTCTTTTGCCCGGCGAAGATAAAGGAGGCTCCATATGGCAAACAGACGCATTGAGAACGTACGCAAATATATCGACCTTCACGGCGAGGTTACCGTGGATGAACTGGTGGAACTGTGCGATGGCTGCTCCAAGATGACCATATGGCGCTACCTCAAGCGGCTGGAGGAGGAGGGCGCCATTCGCCGTATCCGGGGCGGCGCCATTTCCAATAACGCCCGGTGGGATAAGGAGAACCTGTATTTCAACCGTATGCATGAAAACAGCGAGGCCAAGCGCCGCATTGCTTGCGCCGCCCTGCCCTTCCTGGATATAAATTCCTCCATCTTTCTGGATTCCGGAAGCACCATTATGAACCTAGCCAAGCAGCTGCCCAACCAGCATTATGTGGTGGTGACCAGCGGCGCCAATATTGCCATGGAGCTTTCTCAACGGGTGGAGATGAATGTCACCTGCCTGGGTGGGGAGATCAGCGGCGCCACCCTGGCCCTGAGCGGGCCCCAGGCAGAGGCCTTTGTAGATATGATCAATATCGATACGGCGGTTCTTTCCGCCTCCGGCTATTCGGAACAGGGGGGATTTACCATCGGCTCCTATGCAGAAAGCCAGCTCAAGCGCAAGGTGATTCAAAAGGCTGCCCGTACCATCCTGCTCATGGATAGCTCCAAGCAGGGCAGGACATTGCCCTTTACCTTCGCCACCCTGGAGGATGTGGATATTTTTGTGGGGGACGGCCCCCTGCCCCAGGATTTCCTGGATGCGGCCCAAAAGGCCGGCGTAAAGCTGGTAGAGGTATAGTCCCTTTTCTTGCAGAAGGAAGGCCCGGGCAGCATAGCCCGGGCCGGCATTTTTTTCCGGCCCTGCGCATACCCTTAGTATACAGGGGGCTACACGCCTGAAAGGGTCTGCTTTGACCCATTTCTGGTTACCAACCCTCGAATGAGCGCTGCTAGTCCATCGCTCTGCTGCCCTGCACTGCACCAAAGCAGGCCTTTTCAGGGCGAAGCGTTTCCTGGGGGCGCACAGGCCGCGAAAATCGTGTATCCCTACATTAAGATATCCTGAGAACAGGCTCCATATGGCCCTTTGGCTTGCCAAACAGGCCTATTTATGGCATAATACAGAATGTATTTTTGTGGAAGCCAAGCTAAGAGGTGAAAAATATGGATTTTTTTAACAAGCTGGGGGATCTTGCAAAAAGCGTAGGGGATAAAACCAACGATATGCTGGAGATCGGCAAGCTGAATTCCCGCATCCACGGGGAGGAGGATTCCATCGAGCAGCATTATTTCGACCTGGGAGAATATATATTCGAAAAGTTTGAATCCGGCGTGGCCATGGATGAACGGGCCACGGTGATCTGCTTGGCCATCCGGGAGCGCAAGGCCAACATACGGGCCATGCAGGAGGAGATCCAGCAGATTAAGCAGGAGCAGGATGACCTGCGCCGGGCCAAGGCGGAGGCCCGCCAGGAGGCCAGGGAGCAGGCCCGCCAGGCCAAGGCCGCCACTGCTGCCGGCACGGAAACCTGCCCCGTATGCGGCGCTACCATTGCCGCCGGCTCCAAATTCTGCGGCGACTGCGGCACCCAGCTCCACTGACGGCCCCGCCCCTTTCCGAGGTTTTGCGTCCCTGGGGAACTCCCAGGGATGTTTTTTATTTATCAAAAATATTTTTTTGCGACCTATTAAAATATTTGCTTTTCGGATTGCTTTAAGACAGCAGGTGGTATATAATCAGCTTAATAGGGCATGGCTTTTTTTGCCTTGCCCGGCCCTTTCCCCTTTTCGGACGGCATCGTGCCGCCTTTCATTTGCAATACATAATTAAGGAGAGTCTATCATGAAGTACGATCGCATCTACAACTTCTCCGCAGGCCCCAGCATGCTGCCCGAACCCGTATTGGAAGAGATCGCAGCGGAAGTGCTCAACTACAGAGGCTCCGGCATGAGCGTTATGGAAATGAGCCACCGCTCAGAGGTTTTTAAAACCATCGCCCAAGAGGCCGAGGCCGATTTGCGGGAACTGATGAACATCCCGGATAATTACAAGGTCCTTTTCATTCAGGGCGGCGCTACCCTCCAGTTCGCCATGATCCCCATGAACCTGATGAAAAACGGCGTGGCCGACTATATCGTCTCTGGCTCCTGGAGCAAAAAGGCCTATACCGAGGCCAAGAAATACGGCAAAATCAACCTGGTGGCCACCAGCGAGGACCGGAACTACAGCTATATTCCCGACTGCTCCGACCTGCCCATCAGCCCGGATGCGGACTACGTTTACATCTGCGAAAACGAGACCATTCACGGCACCACCTACCAGCAGCTCCCCAATACCAAGGGCAAGGTGCTGGTAGCGGATCAATCCTCCATGTTCCTTTCCAAGCCCTGCAACGTTTCAGACTATGGCATGATCTACGGCGGCGTACAGAAGAACGTAGGCCCTGCCGGCATGGCCATCGTCATCATCCGGGAGGATCTGATCCGTACCGACGACCTAGATCCCCGCATCCCCGTCTATATGCGCTACGATACCCATGCCAATAACGACTCCATGTATAACACCCCCAACTGCTGGTGCATCTACGTCTGCGGCAAGGTATTCAAATACCTTAAGAGCATCGGCGGCCTGGAGGAGATGGCCCGCCGGAACGAGGAAAAGGCCAAGGTCCTTTACGACTTCCTGGATAGCTCCAAGATGTTCAAGGGCACGGTGGAAAAGGAATACCGCTCACTGACGAACGTGCCCTTCGGTACCGAAAGCAAGGAGAAGGACGCAGAGGTGGTAAAGGCCACGAAAGCCGCCGGCTTCGATAACCTCAAGGGCCATAAGAGCGTAGGGGGCCTGCGGGCTTCCATCTACAACGCCATGCCCAAGGAGGGCGTGGAGGCCCTGGTGGCTTTCCTGAAGGAATATGAGGCCCAGCATCAATAAAAAGGAGGCAAAGCAATGCGTATTCTTGTAACCGATGGCATGGATAAAACCGCCGTTGCCCAGCTCAAGGCCAATGGCCACGAAGTGGTAGAACAATTCTATGAGCCGGATGCCCTGGGGGAAGCCCTGAAGGAATTCGACGCCTGCGTGGTGCGCTCCGCCACTAAGGTGCGGGCCAATCACATTGACATCGCCAAGGAAGGCCGGCTCAAGCTCATCATCCGGGGCGGCGTTGGCGTGGATAATATCGACGTAAAGTATGCGGAGGAAAATGGCATCGCCGTGCGGAATACCCCCAAGGCCAGCAGCAATTCCGTGGCAGAGCTGGCCATCGCCCATATGCTTTCCTGCGCCCGGTATATCTCCATTGCGGGCCATACCATGCGGGAAGGCAAGTGGGAAAAGAAAGCCTATGGCAAGGGCATTGAAATCGGCGGCAAGACCCTGGGCGTGATCGGCTATGGCCGCATTGGCCAGGCATTGGGCCGCATGGCCCAGGCCCTGGGCATGACGGTGCTGGCCTATGATATCTACAAGGTAGAGGGGCTGGAGTGCGATACCATGCATTATGTGGAGCTGGATGAGCTGCTGGCCAAGGCCGACTTCATCTCCCTCCATACCCCCGCCATCGATGGCAAGCCCCTGATCAACGCCGAGACCATTGCCAAGATGAAGGACGGGGTGGTATTCATCAATACCAGCCGGGGAAATAACGTAGACGAGGACGCCCTGCTGGCGGCCCTGGACAGCGGCAAGATCCGGGCGGCGGGGCTGGACGTTTACGCCAAGGAGCCCCCCACCAACGAGGCGCTGCTGCACCATCCCGCCGTTTCCTGCACGCCCCACATTGGCGCTGCCACGGTGGAAGCCCAGAAGCGCATCGGCGCGGAGATCGTGGATATCATCGAAAGCTTTGGCAAATAAGGCGCTAAGCGGTCCTGCGCGGACGGCGATAGCGCGCACGTAGGTTAGCGGGAAGCCATGGTTCCTGCCCGCGTCTTTCCTTAAAACCCGCCCGGCCCCGGTGCTAAGCGCACGGCTATATTCGCGCACGCAGGTTTGTGGGAAACAATTGTTAGAACCCGCGCCATTCCTTAAAAGCCGCCCGGCCCCGTAGATTATGGGGCC
>CALVLF010000100.1 GCA_944336625.1 uncultured Clostridia bacterium | reverse complement strand
TAGGCACGCCGCCAGCGTTCGTCCTGAGCCAGGATCAAACTCTTGAGTTAAAATCCTGTCGAAGCGGTCTCCCGCTTCGCTCTTTCCTCTTTCTGGCTCGTCTTCCGACTCGCCCGCGTGACCCTTCCGGGTCACCGCCGGTCTTGTCCTCAATTTCTTTGCGTTTCTTCTTCGTTTGCACTATATAGTTTTCAAGGTGCTTCCTGCCGCTTCCGCCTCTGTGCCCCGGCCTCTCCGGCCCTTGCGCCCTCGCGAAGCAGCTTGTTTATAATACCAACTCTTTCCCCTCAAGTCAATACCCTTTTTCTCCTTTTTTCATCTTTTTTGTTAACTCCTCCTTCCCCACCCCTTTCTTCTTATTTATTTTGTATCCAAATATTTTTTGTGCGCACTGTAAATGTGCTTTTATCCCCTCTGTTTTATAGGTTTACACCCCTGTCGCCGGGCTGTATAATACCCTTGGAGGATAAAATAAACAATATGGACAAATCCCATGCGCCTATCGGCGTATTTGACAGCGGGTTAGGCGGCGCCAGCGTTTTAAAGGTCGCCCGCCGCCTGCTTCCCATGGAAAACTACATATACTATGGAGACAATGCCCATGCCCCCTATGGCGATAAACCGGAGGCAGAGATCACGGATCTGACCCTCTCCTGCGTACATAAGCTGCTGGATATGGGCTGCAAGTCCATTCTGGTAGCCTGCAATACAGCTACTGCAAACTGCATCGACATAATCCGCACGGAGCTGAACGTACCCGTCGTTAGCGTAGAGCCGGCGATCCGGCCCGCCTGCATGCTTCCGGGGAAGGGGAAAATCCTCATGATGGCTACCCAGGCCACCACTCATTTGGAGCGCTACCTGGCCCTGCAAGCCCGGATGCCCGACCCGGACAGGATCATTAACATTCCCTGCCCCGGTATTGTAGAGCGAATCGAGTTGGGGCGTTTGGGAGACGAGGATTTTGATGACCTTTTTGCTGCATATCTTGCTCCCTATGAGGGGCTTTATACCGACGGAATCGTTTTGGGCTGCACCCATTATGTTTTCATCCCCGGCGCTTTTCGCCGGGCTGCTTCTCTGCACCTACGGGGCAACCCACAGCTCTTCGATGGAAATGAGGGTACGGTCCATCAGCTGGCAAGGGTTCTGGATGCGCACGGTCTACGAAACAACGAGGGCGCTGGAGCAGTGGAATTCCATACCAGTGGCGACCCGGCAAAATTCCAGCCCATCTTTCATATGCTCCTTTCCAGGTAGCCTGTTTGCACCTGAAGAGACAGGCTAGTTTAATCCCATTTCGCTAATTATAAAACAGCGGCTTTGTAAAAACAAAGCCGCTGTTTTCCCAATAGATCAAGATTGGGTTATGCATTTTTCGCTATGAAATTCAAAATAAGGTTTGCCGCCTTTTCTGCATTTGAAAAAATCGCAGGATGCTCCCCCTTTTCAAACATATGGATGGTTGCATTTTTAATAAGCCCCTGCAAAAGCAGATATTCCTGCTGCAAATCCTTTCTGACCATTTGGTCTTCTTTGCTTCCTAGCAGCAAAATTGGAGGTTGCAACGCCCTTATATCCTTTCGAAATAATGGCAATCTCCTTTTTTCGCATTCCAGCAGGGCAGCCGTATCCCTCTCCACCACAGCTTTCCAGTCCGGGCCTTGGCACCATTCATAAAACCGGCTTGCTTCCAGGTTATTTACAGCAAAATTTCGCTCTTTCACAAGGTCTGCCCCAAATCCATCATGCAGCGTCCTGCCATCGAAGCTGTCTGCAACTACGCAGCCAATTTTTTCCGGGCATTCTAAAGCAGCGTTAATTGCCGCCCATGCGCCACCACTCGTGCCGACCAAATTTACCTTTTCATATTGCAAATGATTTATCAATGCTATGGTTTGAAGCGCCTCATCCTGCCAAAGGTCCGGAGGGAACCGTTCTATTCTTTCGGACTTTCCATTCCCTAAAAAATCCAGCAGAATAACCTTTATGTCCTTTTGATATAAAGGCAAAAGCAATTCAAACATTTTGGAGGAGGCAGTATTACCATGAAGGAAAATCGTAGGGCTCCCACTGCCAAACTCTTCATAATAGCAGCGGTGCTGCCTATATGAAAAATAGGGCATTGTAACACCTCTTTTGCCAAAAAACTAAGGAAATGATTCTTTTCTGTGAAAGGAGCCGGGGCTGACCCGAAGGCTTTCCACGGCTCTTGCTTTTTCAGCGGCCTATCAAATGCAAAGGCAGTACCCTTTGTTTGCATTTGCTGATTCTATCTGCTTGCCGGAAAATGGTTATGCCCGTTCAAAATCCGAAGCCGGATGCTTACAGATAGGACAGATGAAATCTTCCGGCAGGGAATCGCCTTCGTATACATAGCCGCAGATTTTGCAGACCCACTTGGCTTTTGGCACCGCTTGTACCGTTTCTTTTTTCTCCTCCTCCGGGATATAGGTGGGAGCGTTTTTAGGGCTCTTGCCCCGGATCACATTATGATAATACGAATAGGTCATGGCCGGAGTCAAGGGACCTACTTCCCCTTCCTCCACCTGGCCCAGAAAGACGGTATGGGTAGCCGTTTCCATTTTGCCGATGACTTTGCACACCACATAGCCACAGCCCTCTTTAAATACCGGCAGGCCATTCACATAATCGCAGGAAATCCCCTGGAACTTATCCACATCCCGGCTAGATTGGAAGCCAAAGCGGCCGATAAGAGAGGGATCCGAGCCCTCCGCCAGGATGGAAAAGGCAAACCTGCCGCTCTTTTCGATACAGCCGTTGGTGTAATTATTATGATTTACGCTTACAGCTACCGTTGCTGGCTGGGAAGTGATCTGCATAATGCTGTTGGTAACGCACCCTACCGGGCGCTGCCCATCCAAGGAAGTGGTGATATACACACCATAGGACAGGTTGTGAAATACCTTTGGGTTCATGTTTCTTCCTCCTTATTTTTTATACGCACCGCCGATATACGCGGCTATAGCACCGGCCGCAGGGAAAAAGCTGGCCCAAAGAGTGGAGTATTCCCCCAATCATTCCGCTGCCCCCTTGCGCAATGTAGCAAAAAGAGATACCCCCAATACGATGGCGCCTCCCAGGAGCTCCCGGCCCGTTGGCGGCTGCCCCAGAAGCACCGCCGCCATCAGGATGCCGTATACGCTTTCCAGGCCCCCGATCAGGGATAGGGTCTGGGCCTTAACCCGTTTAAGCCCGCACCCCATCAGGGCCTGGGCCAAGGCGCTGCACAAAAGCCCCAGCACCAATACGGCCATCCAGTCCTGGGCTGTGAATACCGGGCGCAAAGCGATCCCCGCCGGCAAAAGCAGCAGCGCTGCGAAGCCCTGGGAATAAAAGGCCACCACCTCCCCGGAATAATCCTGCACCATGCGCCGGTTCAGCAGCACGATAGCCCCATGGAGCAAGCTGGCGGCCATACCCCAGATAAAGCCCAGGAGCATATCCTCCCCCGCTTCTCCCCAAGATACCAAAATCGCAGCTCCTGCCAGCATGATAAAGGCCTGTATAAGGGCGCTGGGCCGTAACTTTTCGTGAAAAAGCCACGGCTCCAAAAATGTAACGAAAACCGGATAGGTGGAAAAGGTAATCGTAGCAATCGCCACGGTAGAAAGCTGTACAGAGGTGAGAAAGGCCGTCCAATGAGCGGCCCAAAGCGCCCCCAGCGCTACCATGCAGCCATAATCCCTTCCCCGTTTCAATAAAACGGGCATTTTTCGCAGCTTAAGATAGATAAACAGCGCCGGCGCAGAAATCCATACCCTAGCAAAGGTAAGTACAAGAGCATTCTGATTGCTCCATTTCCCCGCCAGGGCGGACATGCCCAGGAAGAATACGGCAATATGGATCTGCGCCAGGCTCTTCATATACAGAGGATCCCGGCCCGTCTTTTTCTTTAGGACTTCCATTCCCCTACGCCTCCTAAGCGAATGGGCCGCAAAGGCCGGGTTGCATCGATGGGCCCGCCCCCCAGGCATACATCCTGATCGTAAAAAACCACCCACTGCCCAGGGGTGACTGCCCGCTGGGGGCTCTGGAAATCCACATAGCAGCCTTCCCCATCCATAGTGACCTGTACGGGCTGGTCCCCTTGGCGATAGCGAAACTTTGCCGTACAGGCAAAGCTTTTAGCCGGAGGATCCCCTGCCACGAAATGAACCTTGTCTGCCCGTAGGCCGGTGGAAAACAGCTCCGCCTGTTCCCCCTGCTGCACAATGAGCAGGTTCCGTTCCATATCCTTACCAATGACGAACCAGCTTTCTCCGTTTCCATCCGCCCGGCCGCCGATGCCCAGGCCCCGGCGCTGGCCCAGGGTATAGTACATCAGCCCGTCGTGCCGGCCAACTACCCTTCCCTGCAGGTCCACCATATCCCCGGGCTGGGCAGGAAGATACTGCATGAGAAAGCGCTTGAAATTCCGCTCACCAATAAAGCAGATGCCCGTGGAATCCTTTTTGGCCGCAGTGCTCAGGCCCGCTTCCGCCGCCAGCCGCCGGACTTCCCCCTTGGGCAGGTCCCCAATGGGAAACATGGCCCGGCTGAGCTGAGCCTGGGTCAGGCCTGCTAGAAAATAGGTTTGATCCTTCCCGGAATCCACCGCCCGCAAAAGCTGCACCTGCTCCCCATTCCGCCGGAGGCGGGCATAATGGCCCGTTGCCAGGGCGGCAGCATCCAGCCCCATAGCAAAATCCAAAAAGGCGCGGAACTTGATTTCGCAGTTGCACAATACATCCGGATTTGGAGTACGCCCCGCCTCATATTCCCGCAGGAAATAGGAAAAGACCCGTTCTTTATATTCCTTGGCAAAATTAACGGTATAGTAGGGAATTCCCAGGGCTTGGGATACCTTTCGCACGTCCTCATAATCTCGGGCAGCCGTGCAGATGCCGTCTTCGTCTTCTTCCTCCCAGTTTTTCATAAAAACAGCGATGACATCGAAGCCCTGTTCCTTGAGAAGGAGGGCGGCAACGGAGGAATCCACGCCGCCGGACATACCCAATACGATTCTCTCTCTATTCATCGATCATAATCCCCGGGTTGCGCATAAGCGCATTGCCCAAATACAGCTCCCCTACCGTGCCGAGCTTATTGCCATCCTCCAGCATCCAGACCCGCTGGATGCCGGGAATCTCCGTAATCGCGTTGACAACGCTGTATATAAACAGCCGCTCTCGCCGGTTCTGGGGGATAATGAATTCCGGATCCGCAAGCAAGGCCTGCAGTTTTTCGGAAAAGCCGGCTTTCCAGTTTAGGACCGCTATATCCTCCACTACGTAAATATCCTCGATATCCTCCGCTGTAAAATAGGGATACAGTTCCCCCGGGTCGGCCGGTTCTTTAAACAGCTCCGCAAGCCGCAGCTGCGGGTCGTAAGCGTCCTTGCCGGGAACGGCTCGCGGGACCCGGTGCAGCACGCTGCCTTCGGCATCCGGAAATGGCAAGAACACATTGAGGCCGATCATGTCGGTAAAATCCTCCCGGGTGAAGTACAGGCCATCCGGCGATAGATTTCGGTAAGTTCCATCGTCCTGGCGCATATAGATGGCAACGCCCCGGATGTTTGGAATATAGCCCGTAATGGTCAGGGTTAAGGCCCCAGCCATAATATTTTCATCATAATCGTAGCTGGGCTTTTCAAAGTGCAGGATCACGACCCCCTCTCCCCTGTCCTGCTGCAATGTTTCCGTCAGCGAATCCTGGGGATGGGGAACATCGTTTTCCGGGCCGGTGACGGATGGGAAAATCGTATGGATAAAATCATCCACCAAGGCCGTTGTGGGGGCCTCTGCAAAGGTCAGATCCGCCGGTACCACCGGCTCCAGGCTTGCGTCCCCGTCCAGCAGCTTGCCTACCAGCAGCTCGGCAATGCCCGCCCTGTCCTCGCTGCGGTCATAATTGACGGTGCTATTTCGGGCAATAAGCAGCTCACCGTTTAAATCCGTAAAGTAGAGAGTAACCGTTCTGGACTCAAAGCTGCCGGCTTCCGTTCCGGTTTGTTCGCTCCAGGTGCGGAATTCCTGCTCCAGATTGGCAACATAGGTATCCAACTGCTCCGTAATCGGGGCTAAGGCTCCAAGCGGCCGGCCCTCATACCCCGGTTCCATTCCGT
>CALVLF010000099.1 GCA_944336625.1 uncultured Clostridia bacterium | reverse complement strand
GCCACTTGGGAATGGGCTTGGAAGCGCCCTGCTCCCGCAGGTCCTTCAGGTTCTGCATATCGCGGCTGCGCTCTTTGATGGTGATCACCTGGCCGGGCTTCACCAGATAGCTGGCGATATCCACCTTCTTGCCATCCACCTGGATGTGTCCGTGGTTCACCATCTGGCGGGCCATGGGGCGGCTTTCCGCCAGGCCCAGACGATAGACCACGTTATCCAGCCGGCGCTCCAGCAGGGAGAGCATGTTCTCGCCCGTGGCGCCGCGCATATTGGCCGCCCTTTCATAGTATTTCCTAAATTGGGATTCCAATACACCATAGGCCCGGCGGCATTTCTGCTTTTCACGGAGCTGGATGCCATATTCGCTCTGCTTCCGCTGGCGGCCCTGTCCGTGCTGGCCGGGGATGGTATGGCGCTTGACCAGGGCGCACTTGGCGCTGTAGCAACGCTCGCCCTTAAGGAAGAGCTTCTCGCCCTCCCGGCGGCACTGCCTGCAAACGGAGTCCGTATATCTTGCCATATTCCCTGTCCTCCTTAGACTCTTCTACGCTTGGGCGGACGGCAGCCATTATGGGGGATGGGCGTCACGTCCTTGATCATGTTGACCTCCAGCCCGGCGCTCTGCAGCGCGCGGATGGCGGCTTCCCGGCCGCTGCCGGGGCCCTTTACGTAAACCTCTACCGTGCGCAGGCCATGCTCCATAGCTGCCTTGGCGGCGGCTTCGGAAGCCATCTGGGCTGCGAAGGGCGTACTCTTCCGGCTGCCCCGGAAGCCCAAGCCACCAGCAGAAGCCCAGGAAATGGCGTTGCCTTGCAGGTCTGTAATGGTGACCATGGTATTGTTGAAGGAGGAACGGATATGCGCTGCGCCGCGCTCGATGTTCTTCTTTTCACGACGCTTGCGGCTGGTCTTTTTGACTTTGCCTTTGGTTGCTGCTGCCATGATGCCTTTTCCTCCTTATTTCTTCTTGCCGCCCACGGTGCGCTTGGGCCCCTTGCGGGTGCGGGCGTTTTGCTTGGTGCTCTGGCCGCGGACGGGCAATCCCTTGCGGTGCCGCACCCCGCGGTAACAGCCGATCTCAATGAGGCGCTTGATGTTCATGGAAACTTCCCGCCGCAAGTCGCCTTCTACCTTTACATTATGATCGATATACTCTCTGAGCTTGCTTACGTCGTCTTCCGTCAGATCCCGCACCCGAATGTCAGGATCTACGCCGGTGGCCTTCAGAATGTCGGAAGCGGTCTTGCGGCCGATGCCGTAGATATAGGTAAGGCCGATCTCGACTCGCTTGTCTCTGGGCAGGTCCACGCCGGATATACGTGCCATTCTCATTACCTCCGTAAATATTTGGGTTGATATATACTAGGCCGGTCCAATGACCCGAGCAATTCCGCCGGGCAGCCGCTTTGGACAGGCGTTACTTTTGATTGGCTTAGCCTTGCTTCTGCTTATGCTTGGGGTTCTCGCAAATGACCATTACCCGGCCCTTGCGCTTGATGATTTTGCACTTCTCGCAAATGGGTTTTACAGAAGGCCGTACTTTCATCGTATTTTTCCTCCTTATCAGTTCTTTGTGCGCCACGTTATGCGGCCGCGTGTCAGGTCATAGGGAGAGAGCTCAACCGTTACCTTATCTCCAGGCAGGATGCGGATGAAATTCATGCGCAGTTTCCCGGAAATATGTGCCAATATCTTGTGGCCATTGATCAGCTCCACCTCGAACATGGCGTTGGGGAAGGAGTCCGTTACAACACCTTCAACTTCGATTACGTCCGTCTTAGACAAGCTATCCCTCCTCAGATTCCGTATCTTGTTTCCCTTCCAGAGCCCGCAGGGCTTTGCGAAGGTGGGCGTCCGCGGCATTATCGCCAAACAGCGCCGGGTCTATTCGCCAGGGCTCGAAGCGCACATGCCGGAGTTTCTTGCGCTTGGGCTTTTGGGCCTTGCGCCGCTTCCCATCGGCCAGCAGGACGTATTCGTCCCCCTCTATGCCGGTAATGACCAGGCGCTTGCCCTTATCCCGGCCTGCCGTTGCGGTCACCACCCGCCCCAGGATGTTATCAGCAAGGGCCATAGTCTGCTCCCCCGCTCCAGGTTAGGATGATGGGATCGCCTTCGGTGATGGCGATGGTGTTCTCATAATGGGCGCTGGGCTTGCCGTCCTTGGTGACGACAGTCCAGCCATCCTGGAGCTGCAGCACTTCCCTGCCCCCCAGGTTGATCATGGGTTCCACGGCAATGGTCATGCCCGGAATCAGCCGCACGCCCCTGCCAAAGCCCCCGCCTACGAAGTTGGGCACATCCGGCGGCTCGTGCATATCCCGGCCAATGCCATGGCCGATCAGCTCCCGCACCACGCCATAGCCGTGGGCTTCCGCATGGGCCTGCACTGCCCGGGAGATATCGCTGATGCGGTAGCCGGGCCGGGCATATTGCAGCCCTGCAAAAAAGCATTCCCGCGTCACCCGCACCAGGGCTTCCACCTCCGGGAGAACCTTGCCAACGCAGAAGGTCCGCGCTGCATCGCCATGGAAGCCATCCAGTTTTGCCCCCACGTCGATCCCCACAATGTCCCCCTCCTTCAGCCGGTAATGCCCGGGGATTCCGTGCACCACTTGCTCGTTGACGGAGGCGCAGATACTCTTGGGATAACCATTGTAGAGGAGGAAGGACGGATAGGCCCCCTTGCTGCGGATGAAATCCTCCGCAGCCCGGTCCAGCTCCAGGGTGCTCACTCCGGGCCGGACCAGCTTTTCCATAAGGGCCAGGGTCTCTTCCACCACCCGGCCGGCGGCTTTCATCTTTTGAATGTCTGCCCCGTTTTTAATGGTCATCATTGCAGCTTCTCCAGCAGCGCCAGAATATTGGCCTGCACCTGCTCCATGGGAAGGCTGCCGCATACGGTTTGGAGCAATCCCTTTTCGCTGTAATATTGGATAAGGGGCTGGGTTTTCTGCTGGTAAGCGGCGATGCGGTTGCGAACGGTTTCGGGCTTATCATCATCCCGGATATACAGCTTCGCGCCGCATTTTTCGCAGGTATCCTTATCGTATAAAGATACGTGGTAGCCTGCGCCGCAGTCCGGGCACATCCGCCGGCCGCTGATCCGTTCTACCAGCACGTCCTCAGGGACGTCGATATTTACGGCCATGTCGATGTCCGTCAGGCTGCCCAGGGCATCCGCCTGGGCAATGGTCCGGGGAAAGCCATCCAGCAGAAAGCCTTTTTGGCAATCTGGCTCCTGGAGGCGGTTTTTCACCATGCCGATGATGATATCATCGCTCACGAGGCCGCCGGCCTCCACCACAGCCTTGGCCTGCTTTCCCAGTTCCGTTCCTTCCCGCATCTCCTTGCGCAGCATATCCCCCGTAGAGATATGGGCGATACCGAAGCGGGCGCATACCTTTTCCGCTTGGGTGCCCTTGCCGGCCCCCGGAGGTCCCAGAAAGACCAGATGCATAGCCCTTTTCTCCTTATCCTAAGAAACCTTTATAGTGCCGCATGAGCATGAGGGACTCCAGCTGTTCGCTGGTTTCCAGGGCCACGCTCACCATAATCAACACGCTGGTGGGGCCAAAGGCACTTCCCATGGTAGAGCTCATGCCAAAGGCATGGAGCAGCAGCGCCGGGATGATGGCCAGGCACATGAGGAAGAATGCCCCAAATAGCGTCAGCCGGTTGCAGATCTTCATCAGGTAGTCGCTGGTAGGCCTACCGGGGCGAATGCCAGGGATGAAGCCGCCGTTCTGCTGCAGGTTCTTGCTGATCTCCACAGGGTTAAAGGAGATCGTGCTGTAGAAGTAGGCAAAGCCTACAATCAGCAGGGCGTAGATCACATAATAGATGGGGGTTCCTGCCGCCAGCCACTTGGTATAGAAGGCATAAAAGGCGCCATCCGGCCAGAACTGGCCGATCATGCCGGGAACCTGCATCAGGGTCATGGCAAAGATCAGAGGCATTACGCCGTTGGCGTTAGCCTTCATGGGAATGTGGGTGGTCTGGCCGCCGTACATCTTACGGCCAACGACCCTCTTGGCATACTGCACGGGGATCCGCCGGACAGCCCGGTCTACCAGCACCACTGCCGCGATAACTACCACCACGAATACCAGTAGCACGGGGAGGATCCACCAGCGGTATACATTGCGCACGAATACGCCGGAGAACAGGTCGATTACCACCAAAGGCACCTGGGAACAGATAGAGGCAAAGATCAGCATGGAAACGCCATTGCCCACACCCTTTTCCGTAATGCGCTCGCCCATCCATACCAGGAAGGCGGTGCCAGCGGTACATACAATGCCTACCGTCGCATAGGCATACCAAGCCGTGCTGGTCATAACATCCTGGCCCAGGCCGGCCACGATGCCGATGCTCTGAACCAGCGCCAGGCCAATGCCCGTATAGCGGGTAATCCGCTCAATCTTCTGCCGGCCATCCTCTTCCTTGGCCAGCCTTTCCAGGCTGGGAATGGCGATGGTCAGCAGCTGAATCACGATGGAGCCGGTGATGTAAGGGGAGATACCCATGGCAAAGATGGTAAACTGGCTGAAGCTGCCGCCTGAGAGCAGGTTCAAAAAGCCCAGGATATCATACATTTGCGCCCGCTCCGCAATGGCGGCGGCATCCACAAAGGGCACCGGGATGAAGGAGCCGAACCGATAGATCACGATCAGAAGGAGGGTGAACAGCATCCGGGTCCGGATATCCTTGATCTTCCAGGCGCTGATGATGGTCTTTATCATCAAATCACCTCAGCAGTTCCGCCCGCGGCCTCAATGGCTTTCTGGGCCGTCTCTGTAAACTTCGCGGCCTTGACATCCAGCTTCTTGGTCAGCTCGCCGCGGCCCAGAATCTTGAGCCCGTCCTTATTGATTTTTTTGATGATGCCGGCTTCCTTCAAAAGCTCGGCGGTTACCGTGGTACCATCCTCCAGCTTATTGAGGACTTCCACATTGATGACGGTATATTCCTTGGCAAAGATATTGGTGAAGCCCCGCTTGGGAATACGCCGCGCCAGGGGCATCTGACCGCCCTCGAAGCCGTTCTTCTTGCTGCCGCTGCGGGCCTTCTGGCCCTTATGGCCATAGCCGGCGGTCTTCCCCAGGCCAGAGCCGGTGCCGCGGCCCACCCGCTTGCGGGGGGCGGTGGAGCCTTCAACGGGCCTTAACTCATGTAGTTTCATAAAACTGCACCTCCGTTAAACTTCTTCGACCTTGACCAGGTGCTTTACCTTGAAGATCATGCCCCGGATGCAGGGGTTATCCGGCTGCACGACGGAATGATTGGTCTTCCTGAGGCCCAGGGCCTTTACCGTCGCCTGCTGATCCTTCAGGGCGCCGATGGTGCTCTTTACAAGCGTAATTTTCAAATTGGCCATTGTGTGCCTCCCTTAACCCAGAATTTCTTCTACGGTTTTGCCCCGGAGCTTGGCGATCTCCTCGGCAGTACGCAGCTGCTTGAGGCCCTCCATGGTGGCCTTCACGCAGTTGGCGGGGTTATTGGAGCCGAAGCTCTTGGTGCGGATGTCCTTAATGCCCACCATCTCCAGCACTGCACGAGCGGGGCCGCCCGCGATAACGCCGGTACCTTCCTGGGCGGGAAGCATACGGACATAGCCTTTGCCGAACTTGCCTTCCACCGCATGGGGAATGCTGGTGCCTACCAGGGGCACTTCGATCATATGCCGCTTGGCGTCTTCCACGCCTTTGCGCACGGCCTCGGGAATTTCTGCGGCCTTGCCCATGCCAACGCCCACATGGCCGTTCTCATCGCCCACAACCATCAGGGCGGAGAAGCGGAAGTTCCGGCCGCCTTTGACGACCTTGGCTACGCGGTTGATGGATACGAGCCTTTCCTTCAGATCCAATGTAGATGCATCGATACGCTTCTGCATGATTACCTCCTTAGAACTTCAGCCCGGCTGCCCGAGCGCCCTCGGCCAGCTCAGCCACGCGGCCGGTATACAGGTAGCCGCCACGGTCAAACACGACTTCTGCAATGCCCTTTTCCATAGCGCGCTTGCCCACCAGTTCGCCTACCATCTTGGCGGCTTCCTTCTTGGTCTTATCCGCCAGCTGCTCCTTCAGGGAAGGATCCAGGGTGGAGGCCGCTGCCAGGGTGCGGGAGGTCGTATCGTCGATGACCTGCGCGTAGATATTGTTCAGGCTGCGGTATACATTGAGCCGGGGACGTTCGCCCGTGCCCACGATGTGGCGGCGGGTACGGTCGTGCCTGGCCTTGCGCACAGCGTTTTTATCGATTTTTGAAATCATACTGCTACTCCTTCTCTACGCATTATTTACCGGTCTTGCCTTCTTTACGGCGTACGAACTCGGTATCGTACTTGATGCCCTTGCCCTTATAGGGTTCCGGCGGCCGTACCTTGCGGATATCCGCTGCAATCTGGCCAACCTGCTGCTTGTCGATCCCGTGGACCACAATGCGGTTGGGGGTAGGCACTTCGAAGGAAATGCCGGCAGGGGCTTCAAATTCCACGGGATGGGAGTAGCCCACGTTGAGCACCAGCTTCGTGCCCTGCATCTGCGCGCGGTAGCCCACGCCCACGATGTCCAGGTTCTTCTGGTAGCCCGTGGTCACGCCAACCACCATGTTGTGGATCAAAGAGCGGGAAAGGCCGTGGAGAGCCTTATGCTCCTTCAGGTCGCTGGGGCGCTTGACGGTGAGCACGTCCCCCTCTACCACGACCTGCATCATAGGCGCGATTTTTTCGCTCAGCTGGCCCTTGGGGCCTTTAACTTGCACGGTGTTATCGTCGCCGACCGTGATTGTCACTCCGCCAGGGACGTTGATCGGAAGTTTTCCGATTCGTGACATGTGTTACACCTCCAATGTAATTTTCAATTTTATGAAAGGCCGATTGGGGGACGGCAAGCCGTTCCCCAAATCAGTGCTTACCAGATATATGCCAGCACTTCGCCGCCCACGCCCTGCTTGCGGGCTTCCCGGTCGGTCATGATGCCCCGGGAGGTGGAAAGGATGGCGATCCCCAGGCCGTTGAGAACCCTGGGCAGGTTATCCTTGCGGGCATAAACCCTGAGGCCCGGCTTGGAGATCCGCTTCAGGCCGGTAATGACCTTCTGGCGGTTGGGGCCATACTTGAGGACGATGTGGATGTTCTTCTTCACGCCCTCTTCCCGAATATCGAAGCTCTTGATGTAGCCCTCCTCCAGCAAAATCTCGGCGATGGCCTTTTTTACTGTGGAAAGGGGTACCTCGACCTCGTCGTGCCGGGCGATGAGCGCATTGCGGATACGGGTGAGCATATCAGCGATGGGATCGGTAATAACCATGTTGGACTCTCCTTTCTACAGCTTACCAGCTGGCCTTGCGCACGCCAGGGATCTCGCCCTTATAGGCCATCTCCCGGAAGCAGATCCGGCAAATGCCGTACTTGCGCAGCACGCTGTGGGGCCGGCCGCAAATCCTGCACCGGGTATAGGCCCGGGTGGAGTATTTGGCGGGGCGGGACTGCTTGATCTTCATGCTAGTTTTTGCCACGGTATCTTCCTCCTTATCAAGCCTGGATGAAGGGCATGCCCATGAGGGTGAGCAGTTCCTTCGCTTCTTCGTCGCTCTTGGCAGTGGTAACGAACACGATGTCCATACCCCGTACCTTATCGACGTCGTCATAGTTGATCTCGGGGAAGATCAGCTGCTCCTTCACGCCCATGGCATAGTTGCCGCGGCCGTCGAAGCTGGTATCGGAAATGCCGCGGAAGTCGCGCACCCGGGGCAATACGATATTCATGAGCTTATCGGCAAAATAATACATCCGGTCTCCCCGGAGGGTGACCTTGGCGCCTACGTTCATCCCTTCGCGGACCTTGAAGTTTGCAACGGACTTCTTGGCCTTGGTGACGATGGGCTTCTGGCCGGCGATGAGGGCCAGCTCGTTCACGGCGTTCTCCAGGCCCTTGGCGTTATCTTTTTCCGCGCCTAGGCCCATGTTCAGGACGATCTTCTCCAGCTTGGGGATCTCCATGGGGTTCTTATATCCAAACTTTTCCCGAAGGGCGGGCGCTACTTCATCGGTGTATTTGACCTTGAGGCGGGGCGCTTCGGTAAAGGGCTTGGCTTCTTCCTGCTTTTTCTTCTTGGCGGGTGCCGAAGAAGGGTTGACTTTCTTGGCCATTCTCTTTTCCTCCTGCCTTAGTCGATGTTCTTGCCGCACTTCTTGCAAACGCGGACCTTTTTATCCCCCTCCATGCCATGGGCCACGCGGGTGGCCTTGTTGCACTTGGGGCAAATGAGCATCACGTTGGAGGCGTTGATGGTGCCTTCCTTATTGATGCGGCCGCCCTGCTCGCCCTGCCTGCGGGGCTTGGTATGGCAGACGATCATGTTGGCATTCTGGACGATGACCCGCCCCGTCTTGGGGAAGGCCGCCATGATCTTGCCCTGCTTGCCCTTATCCTTGCCGGCGATGATGACGACGGTGTCGTCCTTTTTCACATTCAGCTTGTTCATTCTGCGCGTCCTCCCTTAGAGCACTTCCGGCGCGAGGGATATGATCTTCATATAATCCTTCTCGCGCAGCTCCCGCGCGACGGGCCCAAAGATACGGGTGCCGCGGGGCTGCTTCTGGTCGTTGATGATAACGGCCGCGTTGTCGTCAAAGCGGATGTAGCTGCCATCGGGCCGCTGGATGCCGGAAACGGTGCGCACGACGACCGCGCGGACCACGTCTTTCTTCTTCACGGCGCCGCCGGGGGATGCCGACTTGACGGAGGCGACGATCACGTCGCCGATGTTTGCGCTCTTGCGGTGAGAACCACCCAGCACGCGGATGCACATGATCTCTTTCGCGCCGCTGTTGTCCGCTACCTTCAAGCGGGTTTGAGGTTGAATCATATCGGTCTCCTTTCCGGCTTACTTGGCCTTTTCGATGATCTCGGCCACGCGCCAGCGCTTATCCTTGCTGAGGGGCCGGGTCTCCATGATCCGGACGGTGTCGCCGATGCCGCAGGCGTTCTCCTCGTCATGGGCCTTGAATTTGCGGGTGCGGTTTACCATCTTGCCATAGAGGGGATGGCGCACCTTGGTCTTAATGGCGACCACGACAGTCTTATCCATCTTGTCGCTGACAACCACACCGGTGCGGGTTTTACGATAGCCTCTGTTTTCCACGATGATATCCTCCTTTCACCCTTACTCGGCCGCCTTGAGCTCGCGCTCGCGGATGATGGTTTTTACCCGGGCCACATCCTTCTTGCACTCACGAATCCGCTGGGGATTGGTGAGCTGGCCGGTAGCCAGTTGGAAGCGGAGGTTGAACAGCTCCTCCTTGAGCTCCTTTTCCTTAGCGGCGAGCTCTTGGACAGAAAGTTTCTTCAGTTCGCTAGCCTTCATTGCTCTCGCCTCCTACCTCGGTCTCTTTCTTTGCGATCTTCCATTTGATAGGCAGCTTGTTGCCGGCCAGGCGCAGGGCCTCCCGGGCAACGGCCTCGTCCACCCCGGCGATCTCAAACATGACGCGGCCTGGCTTTACAACGGCTACCCAGTATTCGGGCGCGCCTTTACCGGAGCCCATACGGGTGCCGGCCGGCTTCTGGGTAACGGGCTTATCGGGGAAAATCTTGATCCAAACCTTACCGCCGCGCTTGATATAACGGGTCATGGCCACACGGGCGGCTTCGATCTGGTTGCTGGTGATCCAGCCGGGCTCCTGCGCCACGAGGCCATATTCACCATATGCAATGAAGTTGCCGCGGTGGGCTGCGCCCTTCATACGGCCACGGTGCACTCTCCTGCGCTTGACTCTCTTAGGCATCAACATGGTTATTTGCCTCCTTACGCTTTCTTTTGCCGGTTCAACACTTCGCCCTTGTAGATCCACACCTTGCAGCCGATCCGGCCGTAGGTGGTGTGGGCCTCTGCAAAGCCGTACTCGATGTCGGCGCGCATGGTCTGCAGGGGGATGGAACCATCGTGATAGCCCTCGCTGCGGGCGATTTCCGCGCCGCCCAGGCGGCCGGAGCATGCCAGCTTAATGCCCTTGGCGCCCGCCTTCATGGAGCGCTGCATGGCCTGCTTCATGGCACGGCGGAAGCTGATGCGCTTCTCCAGCTGCGCGGCGATGTTCTCCGCTACCAGCTGGGCGTTGGCGTCAGGATTCCGGACTTCCATGATGTTCACGTTCACGGGCTTGCCGATGAGCTTGGCTACGTCCGCGCGGATGGCTTCTACGCCTACGCCGCCCTTGCCGATGAGCATGCCGGGCCGGGCCGTATGGATGCTGACGGTGACCTTATTGGCCGCCCGCTCGATATCGATCTTGGATACGCCAGCGGCGTAGTGGACCTTCTTGAGGTGGTCCCGGATTTTCCGGTCCTCTACGAGGTAATCGGCAAAATCCTTCTTGGAGGCATACCAGCGGGTGTTCCAATCCCGGATAACGCCCACGCGGAAACCATTCGGATTAACTTTTTGTCCCATATTTTCCTCCTTACTTGGCCTGATCCAGGATCACGGTAATGTGGCTGGTGCGCTTGCGGATGCGGGTCGCCCGGCCCTGGGCACGGGGACGGAACCGCTTGAGGGTGGGGCCCTGGTTGGCGAAAACCTCGGCTACATAGAGGGTATCCGGGCTCAGGCCCAGGTTGTTTTCCGCATTGGCCACGGCGCTGTTGAGGACCTTAAGCACCGGCTCGGAAGCAGCCTTGGGAGTATACATGAGGATGCCCTGGGCCTCCTTGACGCTCTTGCCCCGGATCAGGTCGATGACGACCTTCACCTTGCGGGAAGAGATCCGGACGTAGCGGGCGATGGCCCGGGGCCGCTTATCGGCGTTTTCGCGGCGAGCCGCGCTCTTTTCTCTAGACCTAGTTGCCATTTTTCTTCCTCCTCCTTACCTGCCGCCGGTGGACTTCTCGGAACCCCGGTGGCCCCGGAAGGTACGGGTGGGGGCGAATTCGCCCAGCTTATGACCGACCATTTCCTCGGTCACATATACGGGAACGTGCTTTTTGCCATCGTGGACGGCAATGGTGTGGCCCACCATATCGGGGAAGATGGTGGATGCCCGGGACCAGGTTTTTACCACGGTCTTTTTGCCGCTCTCGTTCATATCTACAATGCGCTTGAGCAAACGCGCTTCAACAAACGGGCCTTTTTTAACTGACCTTGACATGCTGTTCTCCTTTCCCTATCACTTACCGTCCCTGCGGCGGACGATGAACTTATCGTTGACGTTCTTGGTCTTGCGGGTCTTATAACCCAGAGCAGGCTTGCCCCAGGGGGTTACAGGGCCCGGACGGCCTACAGGGCTCTTGCCCTCGCCGCCGCCGTGAGGATGGTCGCAGGGGTTCATGACGGAACCGCGTACCGTGGGGCGGAAGCCCAGGTGCCGGGTACGGCCGGCCTTGCCCAGCCTGATGTTGCCATGGTCCACATTGCCCACCTGACCGATGGTGGCCTTGGCGTCCATGGGGATCCGGCGCACCTCGCCGCTGGGAAGGCGAATCTGGGCATAAGCGCCCTCCTTGGCCATGAGCTGGGCGGCGTTGCCCGCGGAGCGGACCAGCTGGGCGCCCTTGCCGGGCTTGAGCTCGATGCAGTGGATCATGGCGCCCACGGGGATATTTTTGATCTGCAGCGCATTGCCCACTTTGATATCCGCACCCTCGCCGGAAAGGAGGCTGTCGCCTACCTGAAGACCCAAGGGGGCGATGATATAGCGTTTTTCGCCATCCGCATAATGGAGCAGGGCGATGTTGGCGCTGCGGTTGGGGTCGTATTCAATGGTGGCAACCTTGGCGGGGATGCCGTCCTTGTTGCGCTTGAAGTCGATGATGCGGTATTTCCGCTTGGCGCCGCCGCCCCGGTGGCGGAAGGTGATGCGGCCTGCATTATTGCGCCCGCCGGAGGACTTAAGCTCCTGGAGCAGGGAGCGCTCCGGGGTAGTGCAGGTGATCTCCTCAAAGGCGGAAACCGTCATGCCCCGCTGGCCAGGGGTAGTGGGTTTAATCTTTCTAATAGCCATTGGTATGCCTCCTTACTGCGCAATGCTGTCGAAGAACTCGATGCCTTTGGAATCCTTCTTCAGCTTCACATAGGCTTTCTTCACGGAGGGACGGCGGCCTTGGTGCACGCCCTGCCGCTTCATCTTGCCAAGAACGTTGATGGTGTGAACGCTCTCCACCTGCACGCCAAAGATCTTTTCGATGGCCTGGCGGATCTCGGTTTTGGAGGCTTTCTTGTCCACGATGAAGGTATAAACCTTCTGGGCCAGATGATCGTAGCTCTTTTCCGTGAGCACGGGCTTGATGATGATGTCATGCGCGTTCTGCATTATGCGTACACCTCCTCGATCTTGGCCAGGGAATCCTTGGTGAGGATCAGGGTATCGTATTTGAGGATCTCGTAAACGTTCAGGGTGCCCACCAGGGTGGTCTTTACGTTGGGGATGTTGCCGGTGGCCCGCTCTACGGTATCGTCCTTCTCGGGAAGGACTACCAGGGCCTTGCCGGCCTTAACGGCATCCAGCACCTTGATCATTTCCTTGGTCTTGGGAGCGGCCAGGTCCAGGGCGTCGAATACGATGATGCTGCCATCGTTCACCTTGGAGGAAAGGGCGCTCTTCATAGCCACCCGCTTGAGCTTCTTGTTGACGCTGATGCGGTAATCCCGGGGCTTGGGGGCGAATACCACGCCGCCGTGCCGCCACTGGGGCGAACGGGTGGAACCCTGCCGGGCCCGGCCGGTGCCCTTCTGGCGCCAGGGCTTGATGCCGCCGCCGGAAACCTGGGCCCGGGTCAGGGCGCTCTGGGTGCCCTGGCGCTGGTTGGCCAGGTAGGCCCGCACCACCGTATGGAGGGCGGCCTGGTTGACTTCATGGGCGAAGATCTCATCGCTGAGCTTCACCGTGCCGATCTCTTGGCCGGCAATATTATACAATGCTACGCTAGGCATACTTGCTTCCTCCTTTATTTGACGGTCTCACGAACCATGACCAGGCCGCCCTTGGCGCCGGGGATGGCGCCCCGCACTAGCAGCAGGTTCCTATCCGCATCCACCCGGACGACCTCCAGGTTTTGCACGGTGATCCGCTCGTGGCCCATATGGCCGGGCAGGTGCTTGGTCTTGAATACCTCGCCGGGATAGGTGCAGGCGCCCATGGAGCCGGCAACCCGGTAGGAGTGGGAACCGTGGGTCTTGCGGCCCCGGGACTGGTTCCAGCGCTTGATATTGCCCTGGAAGCCCTTGCCCTTGCTGGTTCCGGTTACGTCTACCATATCCCCCGTCTGGAAAGCGTCCGCCTTGATGACCTGGCCCACTTCATAAGCGGCGGTATCATCCAGCTTGAATTCCCGGGTGTAACGGTAGGCGCCAAGGCCCGCCTTCTTGAAATGGCCCAGCATGGGCTTGGTGCAGAGCTTTTCCCGGATGGGCTTAAAGGCTACCTGCACGGCTTCGTAGCCATCATGCTCGCTGGTCTTCTTTTGCACGACGGGGCAGGGACCGGCCAGGATCACGGTGACGGGGATCATGGTGCCGTCCTCGCGGAACATCTGGGTCATGCCGACTTTGGTGCCCAAAATTGCCTTTTTCATCTTTGTTCACCTCCGTATCAAAGTTTGATCTCGATGTCCACGCCGGCGGGAAGATCGAGCTTCATCAGCGCGTCCACCGTCTTGGCGGAAGGCTGCAGGATGTCAATGAGGCGCTTGTGGGTGCGCATTTCAAACTGCTCGCGGCTGTCCTTATATTTATGGGGCGAGCGGAGAATGGTAACGATCTCCTTCTCAGTGGGCAGAGGGATGGGGCCGGAAACCCGGGCGCCCGTCCGCCGGGCCGTATCCACGATCTTTTCGGCGCTCTGGTCGATCAGGTCGTGCTCGTAGGCCTTGAGTTTGATGCGGATCTTCTGGTTTGCCATATTATTTTTCGTCCTCCTTCAAAGTCTCGGGCAGTACACGCTTCCGTGTGTTTCTTCTTTAAAATGGAACGCGCGGGCGCACGCCGCCCGTTGCCCTTTTGTATGGGCGCGCCTGCGGAAATTACCCGGATGGCAATTGCCGGCAACCTCCCGCAGCCGCATGTTCCCGGCTTTGTGCAGGGAAACAGCTCTGCTTTCGCACAGCGTCATTTATGTTACACGAAAACTGCCCGGATTGCAAGCTTTTTTTGCCCGTTTCCCCAACTTTTTTTGAAATGCCCACGCGGCCGGGTGTTTCTCTCTATATCTTGTAGGCTGTTTCGCTTAATACCACAACTTTTTAAAAAAAGCCGGGAGTGATTCCCGGCTAAAGCATGGCGTATCAAATGAAATATTTCCTGGCGTCAACCTCGCTCCCTTGGATATTGCCTCGGTCTGTATTTGGACTGTTAAACATCACTTCCGTTTTCACATCGATTTTCTGTTGTTCCGTTAGGCCGCCAGGTTCTTACAAAATATATCCCTGCGCAAAATGTCAAAATGTATTCTAGCATAATGGGATTTGCTAAGCTAAGCGAAAATAGATTCAATTCTGCTTTCGCAAACAAGGTGCACATCCAAATTCTAGACAAGGCCAACCCAAGGCATATGCATGAGAATATCAAATTTCCCTTTACAAAATTTATATTTCTCCCTGCGGAAAAAATATGAATGATATCTTGTGCCTGCACAATGAAACCAGCTATAAAAGACATCCCAATTCTGCAACCACAAACCAACGCAAGGTTCGCTATTATAACATTCTTTCCTTCCAACTAAATACATACATACATTACATATCAATATATATAATATAAATACTATATAAGTTATTATCTTTTTCATATTATTTTCTCCTGCTCATAATGTTTGCATCTAAACTAATTTATGTATTCAGTTGACGTTCTCTTATTGATGTGGAATTTGTGTTAAAATAAATCAAATTTTAACTATTTTCAGAATATAATATTATATATAAATGATACTATATCGCATATGGATTTGTCACTCAATATATTTGAATTTTATTTAATTCTCAGCGCTGGCCCCCTGCGCCTATGCTGAAGGCAGCAAAAAAGCCCCAAAATGGGGCTTTTTTTAATCGACGAGACCGTCTTCAAAGGGCCGGGGCACTCAGCCCCCTACCTGGGGATGGATATATTCCCCGTCCCCTTCCAGCAGTTCCTCGCCATCCAGAGATACGTAAAGGTGGCCCTGGTATTCCTCCGCTGCGTCCGGATCCTCCTGGTCGGTTTGGGTCCAGTATATGGTATAGTAAAGGGCTTCATCATATTCCGCCAGGCCGATGCAGGTATAGTGGTATTCCTTGCCTAGCCGGCCCGTGCCATGGCGCTTGAGCACCCGCTGGATGGCCGCCTCCACCCCCACGCCCCCTGCTTCCTCCGCCGGGGTCAGATCCTCCCCCAGGAACGTGAGCCTGTATGGATTATGTAGCTCCACAAGGCTGGGGGTAGGGGAAGGCGTAGGAACCGGTTCCGCCGTAGCTGCTGCCGCCGGGGCGGAGGGCGCTGCCGTAGTCGGCGCTGCCGTAGCCGGCGCAGCCGTAGCCGCCGGAGCGGAAGGCCCGCTGCACCCAAGGCAGGATAGGCAGAAAGCCAGGGCTATGAGCCCTAAGAGGATTCTCCGCATGAAATATCTCCTTCTAAAATCAATTATAGTAATTATTCTTAATTTTATCAAAATACTAATCTTTTGTCAATGTATCTTCATTTTTCTATAGCTTTACCTTTAACGCACAAGGGCAATGGCGTAGAAAAAGTATAGTTTGCGTGACATGCTTCCCAGGCCGTTTTGCGTCCTGTTTGCGGAACGATGGGCCAGCTGGCAACAAAAAAAAGATCCGCGCCTTTCAGCTCTGCTTGGAGGAGCCCGCTCCTGGGGAGCAAGCTGGAACCCCTTCCGCCTGTTCTCTGCCGGGCAATAACGCCGCTGCCCTTCCGCAGGCCCCCGGGCATAAAAAAGGCGCCCGGCCTTTGGGGTGAAAAGGCGGGCGCCCTGTTTTATTGCCGATTAGGATTGCACCAGGTAGGCATTGATGAATTCATCCAGGTCTCCGTCCATGACGGCCTGGATATTCCCCTCTTCCACGCCTGTGCGGTGATCCTTTACCATGGTATAGGGCTGGAAGACATAGCTGCGGATCTGGCTGCCCCACTCGATGCGCTTCATCTCCCCCTTGATCTGGGCCATCTGCTCCTCCCGCTCCCGCTCCTGGAGCTCGATGAGTTTGCCCTTTAGCATGCGCATGGCCACTTCCTTATTCTGAAGCTGGCTGCGCTCGTTCTGGCACTGGACCACAATGCCCGTGGGCAGGTGGGTCAGGCGGATGGCGGAGCTGGTCTTGTTGACGTGCTGGCCCCCGGCGCCGCTGGCCCGGTAGGTATCCACCCGCACATCATCCATGTTGATTTCCACGTCTGCTACATCATCGTCGAAGATGGGGGTCACATCCAGGGAGGCAAAGGAGGTATGCCGCCGGCCAGAGGAATCAAAGGGGGACATGCGCACCAGCCGGTGCACGCCCTTTTCCGCCTTTAGGTAACCGTAGGCGCTGTCCCCCTGGACCTCGAAGGTGACGTTTTTAATGCCCGCCTCCTCGCCATCCAGATAATCCAGCTCCTTCACGGTATAGCCCTTCTTTTCGCAATAGCGGCAATACATCCGGTAGAGAAGGGAAACCCAGTCCTGCGCCTCGGTGCCGCCAGCCCCGGCGTGAAGGGAGAGCACGGCGTTGCAGCTATCATAGGGCCCCTTCAGAAGAGTGCTCAAGCGCAAGGCTTCCACTGCCTTCTCCAGGGAATGATACTCGTTGGCGATCTCCCCCAGCAGGCTTTCGTCCCCTTCCTCCTCGGCCAGCTCCATGAGGGTATGGACATCCTCCACCTGGCTTTCCAGCTTTTTATAGGACTCCAGCTTGCCAGAGACCACCTTCATCCGCTGGTTCACCTTATTGGCTGCTTCCACGTCTTCCCAGAAGCCATCCTTGCCCATTTCCGCTTCCAGGCGTTCCTTTTCTGCCGTCAGCCCTGCCAGGTCAAAGGGATTCACCTGCCTCTTTGAGTTTTTGGCTGGTGGCTTCCAGCTTCTGCCGGTACTCATCCAGTTGTACCAAAGTAATCACTTCCTTTATATATAGATTCTATGTTCCTTTTTCCATGGATTGCCGCAGCTTATTTTCCTTTGCCACAGCAGTTTTTGTATTTCTTGCCGCTGCCGCAGGGGCAGGGGTCGTTCCGGCCGATCTTTGCGCCGGCCCGGACGGGCTGCCGGGGCAGGGTGCCGTCCCCCGCCGTCTCTATGGGTTTGGCCAGCTGTTCCCGCTTGGGGGCCCCGGTGGTAAGCACCACGTGGTACAGGCTGCGGACGGTCTTTTCCCGGATGCCGTGCACCATCTCATCGAACATATCGAAGCCCGCGTTCCGATAGGCCACCACCGGATCCTTCTGGCCCAGGGCCTGGAGGCCAATGCCCTGGCGGAGCTGGTCCATGGCATCGATATGGTCCATCCAATGCTCGTCTACGGCCCGCAGGAGGAGCACCCGCTCGATCTCCCGCATATCCGCCGTCACGCCAGCCTTTTCCGCCGAAGCCAGAACCTCCTGTTCCTTCTTCGCATAACCCTCCAGGGCCAGGTTTTCCATAGCCGCCTGCAAGGCCGCCGCATCCTCGATTTCCCGAATGGCCGGCAGGCAATCCAGCCCCGTAAGCTGGCCGAAGTCCGTACGAAGGCCCTGCTTATCCCATTCCGCCGGAGGCAGGGAGGCGGGGCAGCACTGGGCGCAGCGGATCTGCACGCTTTCCCGGATCATATCCAGGATGCTTCCGTGGATATCCTCCCCCATGAGGACCTTGCGCCGCTGGCCGTAGATGATCTCCCGCTGGCGGTTCATCACGTCGTCATACTGGAGGACGTTTTTGCGGATGTCGAAGTTGTGGGCTTCCACCCGCTTCTGGGCGGATTCGATCTGCTTGGTGAGGGGGCCCATCTGGATGGGGATATCATCCTCCGGGGACAGGCGGGTCATGAGGCCCTTAAGCCGCTCCCCCCCAAAGCGCTGCATCAGGTCATCCTCCATGGAAATATAGAAGCGGGTAGAACCCGGGTCTCCCTGGCGGCCGGCCCGGCCCCGGAGCTGGTTGTCGATACGGCGGCTCTCGTGGCGCTCCGTGCCCAGGATATGCAGGCCGCCGGCAGCCACCACCTTTTCATGCTCCGCGTCCGTGTCGATCTTATGCCGGGCATAGGCCTCCGCATATTGCGCCCGGGCTTCCAGTATGGCCGGGTCCGCCGTTTCCGCGTGGCCCGTGGCTTCCTCCAGCAGCCCCGGCTCCATGCCTCCGTTTAAAAGCTCCCGCCGGGCCAGGAATTCCGGGTTGCCCCCCAGAAGGATGTCCGTGCCCCGGCCCGCCATATTGGTGGCGATGGTAACGCTGCCCAGCTTGCCCGCCTGGGCTACGATCTCCGCCTCTTTGGCATGCTGCTTGGCGTTGAGGACCACGTGGGGCACGCCCCGGCGCTTGAGCATATCCGAAAGGAACTCGCTCTTTTCCACGGAGATGGTGCCCACCAGGATGGGCTGGCCGGTTTTGTGAACCTCCATGATCTCCTCTACCACGGCCTTGAACTTACCCTGCTCCGTAGTATAGACCACGTCGTTATGATCTACCCTGCGAAGGGGCATGTTGGTGGGGATTTCCACAACGTCCAGGTTATAGATGGACTGGAATTCCTGCTCCTCCGTCTTGGCCGTACCCGTCATGCCCGCCAGCTTGTGGTAAATGCGGAAATAATTATGGAAGGTGATGGTGGCCGGGGTCTTGTTATCCGGCTCAACCTTAACCCCTTCCTTGGCTTCCAGGGCCTGGTGCAATCCGTCGCTATAGCGGCGGCCCAGCATGAGCCGGCCTGTAAACTCATCCACGATGAGCACCTGCCCATCCTGCACCACGTAGTCCTTATCCCGCTGGAAAAGGGCGTGGGCCTTAAGGGCCTGCTGGATATAGTGGTTCAGCTCCGTATTCTCCGTAGCGGAAATGTCTTCGATATTAAAGAACTGCTCCGCCTTGCGCATGCCCTCCTGGGTCAGGGCTACGGTACGGGCCTTGATATCCGCCATATAGTCCCCGCTCTCGGGCTGCTCCTCCCCCATGAGCTGCTCGGACTTGCTCATTTTGATGATATTCTCCCCCCGGGTCAGGCGGCGGACGAAGCGGTCTGCCCGCTGGTACATATCCGTGGATTGCTCTCCGCGGCCTGAAATGATCAGGGGGGTACGGGCCTCGTCAATGAGGATGGAGTCTACCTCGTCTACAATGGCATAGTGCAGTTCCCGCTGCACCATCTCCTTCCGGTAGACCACCATATTGTCCCGCAGGTAGTCAAAGCCCAGCTCGTTGTTGGTGCCATAGGTGATATCGCAGCCGTAGGCGGCCCGCCGCTGCTCCCCATCCAAATCGTGAAGGATGCAGCCTACCGTAAGGCCCAGGAAGCGGTAGATCTTGCCCATCCACTGGGCATCCCGGGCGGCCAGGTAATCATTTACCGTTACGATGTGAACGCCCTTGCCCTCCAGGGCATTGAGGTAGGCAGGCAGGGTTTCGGTGATGGTTTTTCCCTCGCCGGTTTTCATTTCCGCAATACGGCCCTGGTGCAGGACGATGCCGCCGATGAGCTGCACGTCATAATGCCGCTGGCCGATGGTGCGCTTCGCCGCTTCCCGTACGACGGCATAAGCCTCAGGCAAAAGGCTGTCCAGGCTAGCGCCCTTAGCCAGCTTTTCTTTAAAGTAAGGGGTTTTCGCCCGGAGCTCTTCATCGGAAAGGGCGGAAATCTCCGGTTCCAGCGCATTGATCTGGTTGACGATGGGCTGCAGCTTTTTCAGCTGGCTCTGGGCCGTATTGCCCAGGATTTTATCGATAAAGCTCATTGCTTCCTCCTGCTATCAATTCCCCCGGCCGCCGCCGGAGGATGCTATCAGCCATTTTATCATACATTTCCCCGCCTTACAAACCCATCGGCCCCATTCGTCACGAAAACTTTCCATGAACGGGGCGGAAGGGGCTTCCGGGAAACGGCGGCTTTATGCTATCATGGAGTTGGCTGGCAGGAATCCGCGCTCCTGCCGGAAAGGAATTGCCTATGAAATTATCCCTGGATAAGCAGCAGCTGCTGGGCATGGCCGCCGCTCTGGGGGCCTATGCCCTCTTTGGCCTGAGCTATGTAGCGGTGCGGCAGGGGGTCTCCGCCGTATCCACCCTTACCCTTTTAAGCTGGCGTTTCTTGATGGCCTTTCTGGCCATGTTCCTTTGCCGGGTCCTGGGTATATTCCATATCCATTTAAAAGGAAAGCCCCTGAGGCTGTTGCTGCTGATCGCACTTCTGCAACCCGTTTCCTATTATATATTTGAAACCCTGGGGATCCAGCTCACCAGCGCTAGTGAGAGCGGTACCTTCATGGCTTCCATCCCTCTCGTCACCCTGCTGCTTATGCCCCTTCTGGTCCATGAGCGGCCCAGCCGGCGGCAGTGGATCAGCATCGCCATATCCGTGGCCGGTATCATCGTCGTGGGCATTGCCAAATGGGCAGGAGCCACCCTGAACCCCTGGGGCTATGGCGCCCTGTTCCTGGCCGTCATCAGCGACGCAGTGTTTTTAAACCTGTCCCGCCGGGCAGATGCTTATACGGGGATCGAAAAGACCTATGCCATGACCCTTTTGGGGGCTCTGGCCTTTACCCTGGGGGCCCTGGTGGAAAACGGGATGAAGGGTACCCTCCGCGCCTATCTTCTGCTCCCCTTCCAGAATATGGAGTTCCTGTTGAGCTGCCTCTATCTTTCCCTGGGCTGCTCCGTGGGGGCCTTCATCCTGCGGAATGCGGCGGTAGCCCGGCTGGGCCCGGGCCGCACGGGAAGCTTCAACGGAATCTGCACCCTGGTCAGCGTCCTATCCGGGGTTCTATTCCTGCATGAAAGCTTTTCCCTTCTCCAGGGCGTGGGCACGCTGCTGGTGCTCGTGGGGGTTTATGGGGCAAACAGCCTCCCCCGAAGGGCCCGGCTCGACTCGCCCTTAATCCAAGGCCAAGAAGAAAGGAGATAAAGCCGTGCGGCTCTTCTTCCTCATCACCGGGGGCCTGCTCATTTTGGATACCCTGGGCCTCTCCCTGGTCTCCAACGGCAACCTGGGCACCTACATGCCCGCCATATTGGGAATTCCCCTTTTGCTGCTGGGCCTGTTTTACCCCATGTTCACCGCCTGGTTTGCCACCCCGTTGGGCCACGCGGCAAAAATCCTGGTAATTTGCCTGTACTGCGCCTTTTTCCTGGTGATCGGGTTCATGACCTGCCTTTTGAAGAGCGCCGCCCAGGAGAAGGTAGAGCCGGACAAGGATGTGCTGATCATTCTGGGTTGCGCCGTGCGCAACGGCCGCCCCTCCCTGACCCTGCGCTACCGGCTGGATAGGGCCCTCGCTTATCTGGAGGAAAGCCCCCATACCACCGTTATCGTCAGCGGGGGCCGGGGGCAGGACGAGTCCGTCTCCGAAGCGAAGGCCATGGCGGACTACCTGATAGCCCATGGCTTTCCTGCAGGGCGGATCATCCTGGAGGATGCCTCCACCAGCACCTACGAAAACTTCCTCTATTGTAAACAAATTCTGGATGCGCGCTTCCCGCCAGAGGCCTCCGTGGCCTTTGTAACCACGGGCTTCCATGTATACCGGGCCCGGCGGGTAGCCAAAATGCATGGGATTTCGGCCCAGGGCATCGCTGCCCGGGATATCTGGTATGCCGCGCCCAATAATTATATCCGGGAGGGCATTGCCGTCATCGTCTATACCCTGACGGGCCGGCTGACGTAGGCTCTGTCCTTCCTGCAGCCGCCGGGATACGCCCCCTCTCTTTTCTGCGGGCAATGGAAAGTATAGGTTTCTCTTCATCTTCCCAAATAGCCGATACTACCAAGGGACAGTGCACAAGGCTCCGTCCCTTCATTTTACCCGCGCTTCCAGAAAGGGCCGGGCGGGGCTCCACCGGCCGCTGTAAGCCATTTCCCCGCTGCATATGCAAGGGCATCCGTTCCCTTTTCGCCAGGCATTTTTTATTACGTAGAAATCCCCTTGCCCCCTGCCAATTCGTTGACTTTTCCTGGCTTTTGGCGTATACTAGTAAAATCGTTTTTTATTTTCGTGGGTTCCTGGGAATCCAGGGCCGCAAAGCGATAAACCCAAGGCCCCGCGGCATGTTTCCGCCTTCGCTGCCGGCCTGCCGCCCGGGCCACAGAAACGAAGGGGCCTCCTATCTTCTGCTTTTCAGGGCGCTCTTTCCCGGCGATTATTTTTGCTTATTTTTTGTTTTAAATTTTTTATATAAAGGAGAAGGACCATGAGCATCCCCATCAGCTTTGGCGAACTTGTTTTCAACGATGCAGCCATGAAGGCCCGGCTCCCTGCCCAAACCTACCTGGCCCTGAAAGATACCATCCGCTGCGGGAAACCCCTAGAGGCGGATATCGCCGGCGAGGTGGCCTCGGCCATGAAGGAATGGGCCATTGAAAAGGGCGCTACCCATTACACCCATTGGTTCCAGCCTCTGACGGGCTATACGGCGGAAAAGCACGATAGCTTCCTCTCCCCCTCTAAGGACGGCGGCGCCATACTGGAATTCTCCGCGAAGGAGCTCATCATGGGCGAGCCGGATGCCTCCAGCTTCCCTTCCGGGGGCCTGCGGGCTACCTTTGAGGCCCGGGGCTATACAGCCTGGGATCCTACCAGCTATGCCTTCATCAAGGATTCCACCCTCTGCATCCCCACCATCTTCTGTTCCCATGGCGGCGATGCCCTGGATAAAAAGACGCCCCTGCTTCGCTCCATGCAGCTCATCGATGAGCAGGCCCGCCGGATTCTGGCCTTCTTCGGCCATAAGGACGTGCGCCGGGTCATTTCTACCGTAGGGGCTGAACAGGAATATTTCCTTGTAAACAAAGCGCTTTTTGATCAGCGGCCGGATCTGCGCTTCTGCTCCCGCACCCTGCTGGGTGCGCCGCCGGCCAAGGGCCAGGAGCTGGAAGATCATTACTTTGGCGCCATCTCCCCCCGGGTTATGGACTTTATGCGGGATGTGGACAGTGAGCTGTGGCGCCTGGGGGTATTTGCCAAGACGGAGCATAAGGAAGTTGCCCCGGGCCAATATGAGCTGGCCTGCGTTTATGCCGACGCCAATACCGCCACGGATCATAACCAGCTGGTCATGGAGATGTTGCGCAATACGGCCATGAAGCATGGCATGGTATGCCTCCTGCACGAAAAGCCCTTTGCAGGCATCAATGGCAGCGGTAAGCACAACAATTGGTCTCTTGCCACGGATACGGGCATGAACCTGCTGGAGCCTGGCAAAAATCCCAAAGATAACCTGCAGTTTCTCCTGTTCCT
This sequence comes from uncultured Clostridia bacterium, assembly GCA_944336625.1. GTDB lineage: Bacteria > Bacillota > Clostridia > Christensenellales > CAG-138 > Pelethousia. Next base: position 1,291 of record CALVLF010000099.1, on the reverse strand, counting down.
GGCTGCGGTGATCCAGGCAGTAGACGAATATCAGGATCTATTGCGGGTATCCGTTTCCGGTGCGGGGAACGACCAGCGCCTGGGCGGTTTTGAGGCTCCCCCGGCTATCATCTCCGTATTTCTGGGGGAGACCCTCAGCGATCTTCTGTCCTCCATCGAGCGGCGGGAAGATTATGCGGAGCGGGCCGTAAGGATGCTGGAAAGCGGCGTTTGCGTCGTGCCTGCCCTGCGCATGGATACCACAGACCGGAACCGCACCTCCCCCTTTGCCTTTACGGGGAACAAGTTTGAATTCCGCATGCCCGGTTCCAGCCACTCCATTGCGGATGTAAACACCGTCCTTAATACCATCGTAGCGGAATCCCTGCGGCAGTTTGCCGATAAGCTGGAAAACGCCCAGGATTTCCGCCATGAGGCCTTCCGGGTAGTCCGGCATGTGGTGCGGGATCATAAGCGGATCCTCTTCAGCGGCAACGGCTATAGCCAGGAATGGGCGGCCGAGGCAGAAAGCCGGGGCCTGCTCAACCTGCCTACTACGGCAGACGCCCTGCCCCACCTTATCTCTGAAAAGAATATTGCGCTCTTTACCCGCTATGGCATTTACAGCGAGCGGGAGCTGCGCAGCCGCTATGAAATCCAGCTGGAAAACTATGTAAAGCTCATTCATATCGAGGGGGCTACCCTGCTGGAGATGGTGCGCCGGAGCGTCCTCCCTGCTATGCTGGCCTGCCAGAAAGAGCTTCTATCCGCCTGCACGATGAAGAAGGACCTGGGGCTGGATGCCCCGGTAGAGCAGGCGCTGCTTACCCAGATCGCCGATGCCTGCATCCAGCTGCACCGCTGCTGCGATGAACTGTCCCAGGTAATAGATCATCTGCCGGAAGAAAACCAGGCAGCCGCCCTCCATTGCAAGGAGAAGATCCTTCCCGCCATGGCAGCCGTCCGCCAGTATGCCGACCAGCTGGAGCAGCTCTGCCCAGCGGATGCCTGGCCCCTGCCTGCCTATGAAGAACTGCTTTTCTCCCTGTAATTTTCGCAAAGGCGTAGCATATTAACTATAGGATATATAAAGGGCCGGCCCCCGGGGCCAGCCCTTTTCCTTTCCCCTTCAATCTTCCAGAAAGAAGATCTCATCCACATGGAGTTGGAGCAGCTTCGCCAGCTTCATGGCCAATTCCAAAGTCGGGTTATATTTATTGTTTTCAATGGCGATGATGGTTTGGCGGCTTACGCCCAGGGCCTTTGCCAGGTCCTCCTGCCGGAAGCCCATCTGCTTGCGCAGCTGCTTGAT
>CALVLF010000098.1 GCA_944336625.1 uncultured Clostridia bacterium | reverse complement strand
CCATAACAGATTGGTGTTTGCGGCCGTAGTAGAACTCGATGGCCATGCCGCCAGCTTCAATATTCTCACAAATATAATCGCCGGCATAAAGGATGCCGCCAGTGCCATTGGCCTCATAACGCCAGGTTTTGGCGCCATTGTCGTGCTCCGCAATCACCTCTGCTTCACTGGAGCCAAATGGAATCGCAGTCATGGACCCGGGCAACGTAATTTCAATGGTGGTAGGGTATCCATTTTCGCCCGGCAGAATGTTCATCAGGCGCGGGGAAAGAGCCGAGTTCTCCAGACACAGGTATTCTGTGCTGATCTCTTTGCTGCCCTGCATCGTGGACATATTGCGGTTCTCCTGAGGGAAACCGCTGTATTCCATGGTCAGTTCCACCTGTTCATCCGCAGGAATGGTCACTTCCAGCATGGCCTCATTGTACTCCTGGTACTCGCGCACCGAGAAGGGTACATCTGCGCCATTCACCTGTACATGGGAGATGGCATAGCCGGGATTGATGCCAAAGGCCACATTTTGGGCCTGACCTGAGGTGTTCTGGAATTGATAGGAAGCCGTGCCGGAAAGAGAGCCTGTGGAGGTATTGGGGAACACCTGGGCGCTGCGTCCGGTGCAAACCACATTTTCCGCGTAAGGCACCTCGTAGAAAGTCATGGCCGTTTCGTCCGGATTGCTTTGGTCAACCAGCGGCTGCGCGGCATAGGCAGTGCCGGAGCAAATGAGCAGGAGCAGGGCAATGGCTGGACGGTAGATCCGCCGTGTGCTTGCGGCCAGGGAACCAAGCACCCTTTTTCCATGTTGCAGGATGCAGAGACAGGAGACCGCCCAAAGTCAGGCTAGGGCCGGGAGCCAGGTCAGGCGCATCCAGGCAACCGAGCGGAAGATGCGGAAGTTGGAGAAGTCGTCCGACAGCGCCCAGACACAGGGATTGAGCCAGCAGAGCTGCCAATCATCCGCCCAGACGGTCAGGCTCAGGGCCGCAAAGGCGGCAAACAGCACCAGAGACAGGTCAACCCGCCGCGTAAACTGATAGGCGGCTGCAGCGGCCAGAATGGATAGGGGCAAAGCCAGCCCCATCAGAAGCAGATAGGCAAGGACATAATCCATGCCGCCAAATACCGAGCCAATGAGGCGCATGCTGATGGGGAGCCAAACTAGCATCGTAAGGGCCACGGTCACGACCGCCACTGCCAGTAGAGCCAACAGGCGAACCAGGGCCATAGTCAGTGGAGATACTGCCGCGTCCAGCAGCGCATCCGCCCGGCTGCGGCTGACGCGATCCAGTTCAAATATCGTGAGCAGGCCAAACAGGATGCCACTGGCAACCCCGCCAGCGATGGCAGGATTGGCAAGATAGAGGGAGAGCATGGTGGTGGCCGTGGCCGGCTTGCAGAGGAAAAGCCCAGCTGCCGGGGAGATTACAGCCAGCAGAATCATAAGCCAGGTCAGCCGGTTTTGAAGCAGCCGTCCAAGCTCCAGGGGGAAAAGGCGGATCGTCTTCATTGTGCTACCTCCCGGGAGATGAGATAGAGGTAAGCATCTTCCAGGGAGGGCTCATCAGCCTGGGCATAGGCCGGGAGCTTATCCGCCACTACACGGCAGCGGATTCCCTGGCTGGTATTGACCCGGGCAGTAATATGCAGCCCCTTTTCCTGTACCTGGTCTTTTTCCCAAAAGACGCCCACATGGCCGGCAGCAGACTGAATCAACTGTTCCGGCGTTCCGGCGAACCGGATCTTTCCATGATGGATGACCACGATCTGGTCGCACACTGACTGCACATCTTCGATGATATGGGTGGAAAGCAGCACCAGCCGGTTCTCTGCCGTGCGGGAGAACAGATTGCGGAAGTGAATGCGCTCTTCCGGGTCCAGACCTACCGTGGGCTCGTCGAGAATCAGGAAGGGCGGATTCCCTAGCAGAGCTTGTGCAATACCTACCCGCTGGCGCTGGCCGCCGGAGAGGGTACGGATTTTGGATTTTGCCTTTTCTTCCAAATTGACCGCTCGGATTGCCTTTTGGATTGCCACCTTGGGATTTGAGATCCCTTTGAGCGCGGCCATATAGTCCAGGAACTGGGTGACCGTCAGCTCGTCGAATAGGCCGAATTCCTGGGGCAGATAGCCGAGCTTTGCTTTCAGCTGCCGCGCCCCTTTCTTCAACGGCGCCCCATCCACCTGTATGGAGCCGCCCGTTGGCAGAAGGGCGGTCACCAGCAGCTTCATAAGCGTGGACTTTCCCGCTCCGTTGGGGCCCAGCAGGCCGATGAGGCTAGGGGACTTTAAATCCAGGATGAGATTTTTCAGCGCCTCTTTGCCATTTGGATAGGTCATGCTGACGTTTTGAATGCTAAGTTCCATATTATCTGGTTCCTTTCTGTGGAATGCAGTAAAGATACCAGGGGGATATGGAGAGAACCTGTAGATTATGTGCGGATTATATGAAGAGAAAACATTTACGGTTATTGGATGTCTCTTATACGCGAATGGTATTGGCCCTTATGAAAAAACAGCACCGCCCCATATTGCGGGGCAGTGCTGCCATTTTTAACAGATTCTGACTTTATCCGGGCAGGGAATCGATCAGCATCTGTACTTCCTGAAAAAACCTGGAGAGATGGAACCCATCTGCTACCGCGTGATGAATGTTCATGGTCAACGGCATGGCCAGCCTTCCGCCTTCGGCCGTATATTTTCCCCAAGTGATCACCGGAGCCAGGAACTTTCCCGAATCAAACACATGAACATCGAAGTGGGAATACCGTACCCACGGAAGACAGGATACATCAAAATGATTGGCCGGCTGATCCTTTACTATGGCTCTGAGGTTCCTGTACCGTTCCCGATCCTGTAAGAAGCGGGCATGAAACTCGAGCAGATCTTCAGCATACGGGGTGACCAGCTTCGTAAAACAGGCGTCCTCCGGATGAAACTCTGCATAGCTCGGAGAAATGGTCTCCCATTGAATCAGATTTCCTGCGGCATCCCAGCCATACTTAAATGTATCATGAGCATTGACGGCTTTCGAAACTATCCAGATCATAGACGGATAGAATTTCAGCCGGTTCTTTTTGGAAAAACGAACCAGCGGTGTTACGTCTATATCCACCGTTAAACTCATTACAATGCGCATCTGGTCCATATAGAACCGAAACAGATCGCCCCGGCTCCAGGCGCTTAAATCAACAATTTTATAGTTCATCGCAATACTCCTTTGCATGTAATAAATATAGATATTTTCGCATGCAAGGCGTAGGGGATAGAACATTACCTGCCTCCATACAAGCCTATCCGGTTAAGCCTTGCATGGAGTGCCATCAAGCCCCATTTTCACAAAAACACCTCCTTAATATCCAGGATGTTTCCTATTTTATCAGGGATTTTCCCCAAAGTCTACGGATGGCTTCCACAGCGGGAATACCAAGGTAGCCCTGACGCCATCCACTGTATTTTCGATGGTACAGGTGGCCCCATGCCGGTCCAAAATCATCTTTACCAGATACAATCCCAGGCCGCTGCCGCCGGTGCTGCGGCTACGGGAAACCTCCTCCCGGTAGAAAGGGGCGAACAGGTGGGGGAGGGCCCCATCCCGAATATGGGTTCCGGTGTTTTCTATAGTCAGGGCGGGGCTGCCATTGCGCAATCCACACCACACCCGTATTTCCGCCCCCTCCGGAGAGTAGAGGGCAGCGTTGGACAGCAGGTTTCCCACCGCTTTGCCCAGCAGGGCAGCATCTCCGGCAATTGTGATCCCCGGCGCCAGCCTCGATGACAGATGCTGTTCCCTCTGCTCCAGCAGGCCAGCATCCAGGGAAAGCTGTGCCTCCACCAGGGCAGCCAGGTCAAGCGGCTCCTGCTTCACGGCAACCGTGCCGGCCTCCATGCGGGAGATAGCCAGCATCTCTTGGATCAGCGCCTCCATCCGCCCCGCAGTCTGGAGGGAACGGAGCAGGTACTTATCCCGCTCCCGATAGACGCCCACTCCCTCTAACATGCCAGAGAGCTGGCCTTTCAGGATGGTCAAAGGGGTCTTCAATTCGTGGGATGCGGCGTTGAAAAAGGCCGTCCGCTGCTGCTCCCGCTTCCGCTCCCGTTCCACCTCCCCCTGGAGGGCCTGGTTGGCGCTCTCCAACTCCGTAAGGGCAGCGGATAGCTTACTGGACATTTCGTCCAGGCTCCGGCCCAACTGGCCAATCTCGTCCCGGCGAGTTTCTCCGCAGGACCAGTGAAAGTCCAGCTCCGCCATCTTTCCCGCGATGCAGCTGAGCCGGATGATAGGCCGGGTGATATACTGGGAGTAAACAAAGGCGCACAGCAGAGAGAGGGACAGCAATACCAGCAGAATCCAGGGCGCCATTTGCATGAGCGCTCGCACAGCTAGGTTCTCTGCCTCCATGCGGGGGGCCACATAGAGGGTGTATCGTTCCCTTTCGCCAGAAAACTGTACCTCGGCAGCGATGGTGGCCTGTTCGGACATGGTGACGGTTACCGCCTCTTCCCGCGCACACCCGCCAGAGGAAGCACAGGCCGCATCCTCCCAGGCAGAGGACGTTATGCGCATGGTATCATCTTCATAAACCGTCTGTACGGCCAGCTGGGAACCGTTTTCCACAATGTTTCCCTCCGGCCCAACCAGCATGGCATTGGCTCCGGATTGGCGGATGAAGGAATCCAGCAGCTGGCCGCTATCCGCCAGCGTGGTGCTGGCCAGCTGATTCACCAGGGCGCCCACCTGCCGCGTTAAATCGTCGTTAACCACGGCAGTATAGGTGCTGGGGGTAGCCCAGGCGATCAGCCCGAAGGTAGTGGCCCCGGCGCAGAGCAGAATCAGAGCGGTAAGGAGGAAGATGCGGGCTGTCAGGCGCTCAGATATCTTCTTTCGCAGCACGGTAACCTACTCCTCTTACGGTTTCGATATAGTCTCGCCCCAGCTTATGGCGGAGGTTTTTGATATGGCAGTCCACTACCCGCGCATCCCCAAAGAAGTCATAGCCCCATAGTTTGGTCAGAAGCATCTCCCGAGTAAATACCCGGCCTGGGGCAGACAGAAATGTGCGGAGCAGTTCAAACTCCCGGGCAGTCAGGTTAAGAGGCCGGCCGGCCACGGTAACCTCACGGGTATCCAGCTCCATCACCAGGTCCCGGTAGCGCAGGCGATCTTCCGCCGTTCCGCCGCTGCGGCGGAGGATCACCCGGATTTTTTCCAGCAGCACGGGCATGGAAAAGGGCTTGGTCACATAGTCGTCTATGTCCAGGCCAAAGCCCCGGAGCTGCTGCTCCTCCCCATCTAGGGCAGTCAGCATGAGGATGGGCACCTGGGAGCGCTGGCGAATCAGCTCGCACACCCCGAAGCCGGCGATTTTCGGGAGCATCAGGTCCAGCAGCACCAAGTCAAAGGATTGGGCGCCGAACAGGGCTAGGGCTGCTACACCGTCCCCTGCCACAGCGGCCGCATAGCCGGCGTCCTCCAGATAGGTCCGCAGTAGCTCCTGGATATCCGGCTCGTCTTCCACGATTAAAATATGTTTCATCAGGTCTCACCTGCTTCCAGTGTAACATGGAATTATGAATTTATCATGGAGATCTGCCAGTTTCTTTGCGCCTATCGTGGCCTGTCCGGCGGATGTGTTCCTGGGGCAATGCTCCTAGGAAAGTAAACGGGAATTAAGAGCTGGCTCTGGCGGCAGGCAGGCTAGAAAGGCGCCCATTCTCCTGTTGGCAAGCGATCCAATATGCGCTATAATCGAACGCTGAGATGGCATGGAATAAAATCTTATCTTCCTGCTTTCAAAGCGACAGAACAGGAGAAGCGCCATGGAAAAAATTATGGTCGTGGAGGACGACCTGGCTCTCAGCGCCGGGCTTTGCTTTGAACTGGATAGCAACGGGTATTTGGCAGTCCCTGCATATACATGCAGAAAGGCGCTCCAGCTTTTAGATGGCGCGCCCTTCGGCCTGGCCCTGCTGGATGTGAACCTGCCGGACGGAAATGGCTTTGCCCTGTGCCGGGAGATTAAGCAGCGGTGGCCGGAGCTGCCGGTGATCTTCCTGACGGCCAACGACCTGGAGGCGGATGTGCTCAGCGGATTTGACATGGGAGCGGAGGACTATGTGACCAAGCCCTTCAACATGCAAATCCTCCTGCGCCGGATCGAGGTGGCTCTCCGGCGGGGCGGCACAAAGGCCCTTCCAGCAGATCGCTGGACAGACGGCTACCTGGTGCTGGATTTTGCTGCCCTGACGGCGCAGCGCGGGGAAGAAAAGCTAACGATCACCCCCAACGAGTATAAACTGCTCAAGGCCCTCACCGAGCATGCCGGCAAAATCCTCACCCGGCAGGTGTTGCTGGACCGCCTGTGGGACAGCGATGGCAACTTCATTGACGACCATACGCTGACCGTCACCATGAACCGGCTGCGGGCAAAAATCGAGGATGCGGACCATACCTATATCAAAACGGTGCGGGGCATGGGCTACATCTGGACAGGAGGGAAGGCGTGCGCCACCGGCATATGACAGGCCTGTGTGCTGGGCTGCTTCTGTTGTCAGCTGCGCTCTTTGGGGGCCTGGCCTGGCTGTTGTGGCAGACGATCCCTTGGGCTCCGGTGCGCTGGGGCATCCTGGGCCTGTGCGCCGCCATCTTTGCTGTAGTAGGCCTGTGGGCCTGGTGCCAGCGGCGGCAGGTTTTTCTGTTTGCTGACGACCTGTGTGAGACGCTGGACGCCCTCATGTCCGGCCGTGCCGTAAAGAGCTACCAGCCCTATGAGGACAGCCTCAGCGCGAAAGTGCAGGGCAAGCTGATGCAGTATTTCGACATTATGAGCGAGGGCAAGCGCCAGAGCCAGCGGGACAAGGAAACCATCCAGGGCCTGGTCAGCGACATCTCCCACCAGGTCAAAACCCCCATCGCCAACCTGAAGATGTTCACCGATATTCTTCAGCGCCATGACTTGCCCCTGGAGCAGCGGGGTCAGTTCCTGGATACCATGGCCGGGCAGATCGACAAGCTGGATTTTCTGATGCAGTCCCTCATTAAAATGTCCCGGCTGGAGACGGGCACCTTCACGTTGCATGTGGAGGAAGCCCGGCTGGCCGATACCATCGCCCAGGCCATGAGCACCGTCTGGGCCAAGGCGGAGGCAAAGGGGATCGACCTGTTGGCGGAATGCGACCCGGCCATCACGGTGCAGCACGACCCCAAGTGGACGGCGGAGGCCATCGGCAACATCCTGGATAACGCTGTGAAATATACGCCGGCAGGGGGCAAAGTGGCGGTGACCGTGCGGCCCTGGCAGTTTTACACCCGGGTGGACATCACCGACACCGGCATCGGCATCCCGGAGGAGCATTACAACGATGTGTTCCAGCGGTTTTACCGCGCCCCGGAGGTAGCCTCCCAGGAAGGGGTGGGCCTGGGCCTGTATCTGGCCAACGGCATCATCACCCGGCAGAAGGGATACATCAGTGTAAAATCTAAGGTGGGGAAGGGAACCACCTTCTCCGTGTATCTGTTATCATAAATAAGGTGTGTGTTGGAGGTTTCAGTATGAAAATTGAGATAAGGGGAAATTTACCAGACTATTTCAAGCCCGCATATCCAGAGGAATTTGAATTATTCTCACATTTTGAAGTTACAGCGGGCATACCAACTGTTTTGTTTGCGATTACTACCTGGAAAGAAAACGGGCAGCCAAATGTTTGCTTTCATTCATGGAGTTGCTTTCACGGAGACAAAACTGCTTTCTATGCCGTGATGGGAAATTTATACCAGCACACCCATACCTACGCGAATATTCAGCGAGAAAAGTGTTTTTGCATAAATTTTCTCCCAATAAGTTATTACGATAAGTTGGTGGATACCATCCATCATAACAACTTAGGAACCGATGAATTTGCGGTGGGAAATTTTACCCTTTCGCATGCGAAAACCATCCATGCGCCAGCCATCCAAGAAGCTTTTATCAATATGGAATGTACCTTGAAGAAAATCCAGGATTTAAGCGGTGCTGGAATTACGGCTATGGTGATTGGGCAGGTACAACATATTTCTGTTGAAAGAGAATATGCACAGGGATACAAACCACGATATGGAAAAGAAGGATTTATGATGTTGATACCAGCACCGCAAGACCTTGTTACAGGGGCGCCAAATCAATCTGCGATTGCCACAGTGAATATAGAAAAATTGGATTAATACGGAAATAAAAAGGATAAAAAGAAATCCACCCATGAACATTGTTGCCATACATAACTTAAAAAAGTATTTCGGCAAGGGCGAAAACCAGGTCAAAGCCCTGAACGGAATCGACCTTGAAATTGAAAAAGGCAAATTCACCGCCATCATCGGCGCCTCCGGCTCCGGCAAGACCACCTTGCTAAATATGATCGGCGGCATAGATATTCCGGATGAGGGGGAGGTCGTTGTGGACGGTATGAACCTGCGAGGCCTGAAAGAGAAGCAACTGGCGGTGTTCCGCCGCAGCAAGGTGGGCTTTGTATACCAGAACTTCAACCTGGTGCCTACTTTGACGGTCAGGGAGAACATCCTCTTCCCCCTGAGCCTGGCGGGCAGCACCCCGGACCCCGCCTTTTTTGCGGAAATTGTGGATATGCTCCATCTGAAGGACCGGCTGCATGCTTTCCCCGGGGAGCTTTCCGGCGGCGGACAGCAGCGGGTAGCCATCGCCCGCGCCCTGATCGCGAAGCCCGCTATTCTGCTGGCCGATGAGCCTACCGGCAACCTGGATAGCAAAACCGGCCAAAATGTGCTGGGCCTGCTGAAACTGTCAGTAGAAACCTATCACCAGACCTTGCTGATGATTACCCATAACCTGGAAATCGCGCAGATGGCCGACAGGGTTATCCGCATCGAGGATGGGCGCATCTGCGGATGAGGGGGCGCCATGCTTGCAAACAATAACCTGAAGGTTTGCTGGAGGCTGGTGCGGCGGGATTTCCGCTTTCACCGGGTCAAAAACGCGGTGTTAGCCCTGGCGGTGGCGCTGGTCACCGGCCTGTATGCCTTTGTGTTCCTGCTGGGCGGGGCGGTGGAGGATGCGTTCCTGCTCAACTACCAGTACACCTATGGCTCCACCAGCCATATTCTCTACAGTGGCCTGACGGAGCATCAGGCCGACTTGCTTTCCCAGCATCCCAACATCAAAAGCACCGTTCGATTGAGTACCATCGGCACGCTCTCCGACCCCATGATGGGCCAGCGGCTGGTGAAGCTGGCGGTGACCGATCAGGACTATGCCGAAACCGTCCTGTCCGTCCCCAGCACCGGCCGCCTGCCCCAGCAGCCCGGCGAGATTGCCCTGGATGCGTTCACCATGGGCTCCCTGGGCGTTCTGAAGGAGATCGGCGCGCCGGTGACCCTCCAATGGACGGATGCCGGCGGACAGACCCATACGGACGAATTTACCCTGTGCGGCTGGTGGGCCAGCCCCACCAACTTCACCGAAGCCTGCGCCTGGATCACGGCGGAAACCGCCCAGGCGCTGGTGCCGGATTATGACAGCGAAAATGCCGCCAACCTCACCCTGGGCGTCACTCTGCACCAGCCCCGCGACCTGGAGACCCAGGCCGCGCAGATTTTGACCGACCAGGGCCTGCCGGAGCTGCCCTTTACCACGAACCTCTCCTATAACGATGCTCGGATGGATTTAGCCGGGCAGCAGGCCCGCCCCTACTACGCCCCGGCGCTGCTGGTGCTGGTGTGCGGCTTTCTCATGATTTTTGCCATCGTACAGGTCACCGCTGAGCAGGACCGCGCCTACTTTGCCGGACTAAAAGCCCTTGGCCTGTCGCCCCGGCAGCTGCGGCGGTATCTGCTAGAAAAGGCCGTCATCGTGACGGCGCTAGGGCTGATTCCCGGCTTTCTGATTGGGTTCCTATTGAATCTTGCCATCACGCCCCGGATATTGGTGGGCATGGAGCAGAACCCGGCCCTCTACTTTTTGCGCTGGCAGCCCTTCGCCCTGGCGGCCGCGTGTGCCCTGGGCACGGCGCTGCTATCCTATCTGCTGCCCACGGTGCGGCTGGCCCGGCTGACGCCCGCCCAGACCCTGCGCCTGAATGCGCCCCAGCCCGCCCGCGGCAGCGGAGCCAAAAACGGAATGGTCACGCTGCCCTGGCTGGCCCTGCGCACCCTGGGCCGGGGCAAGGGCCGCATGGCCCTGTCGGTAGGCATCCTGCTCTCGGCAGTGCTGCTGCTCACGGACATTCGGTTGCAATATGTAAGCTTGCAGGAGGATATATACCTGGAGGCGCTGTCTCCCTGGGACTATTCCATTGCCGACGCCTCGGCGGCCAACTCCTATCTGCGGTACAACGAGCATAATCAGGGAATCACAGAGGAGATGGTGGAGGAGCTCAGCGCCCGGCCGGAGGTTACATCGGTGAGCGCGCTCAAGAGCCGGGAGGTGCCCCTGACGGCGGACGAGACCCTGCGCCAGCGGGTGGTGGACTATTACAACCAGCCCTACGACGAGACCATGACACTCAAAGAATCCCAGGCGGCTTTCCCGGACTGGATGGCGGGGCTCGACCAGTTCACCGAGACCGGTGCATACACCGCCATCGTGGTGGGGCTGGATGGGGCGTATCTACGCTATGTGCTGGAAAACTGCCCCTTCACCAGCGGCGGCTTTGACCAGGCGGCCTTTGAGACCGGGCACTATGTGATCGCCGGCGGTGCCTACCGCGAAGGCATCTCCTGCCTGGCGGCAGGAGAAACACTGGAACTGGAAGGGCGTTCGT
>CALVLF010000097.1 GCA_944336625.1 uncultured Clostridia bacterium | reverse complement strand
ATATGCCCAGGTTTCCACCAACGCCCTTTCCGAAATCGGCTATGATATGTCCAAGGTCTACACCCTCCAGGATGGGTTCAACAACTGGAGCGAAGTCAAGGCTGACAAAGTCGAGACCGGCGCCGCGGAGTAAGCGTGCTCTGGGCTGCCGCAGCTTTCTGCTGCGGCAGCCTTTTTATTTTGCGTTTCAGTTCCTTCTTTAAAAGCCCCCTGTATGGCTATTTGTTTGCCTGGCAGGAAGGCGGAAGCCGCCTTACGGCCGCAGGCCCTGGGAGCTGGAACCCGAATCTTTTCTCTGCTGCCTTCGGAAGCATGACAGCCGGAGGCCTTTTATTTTTGGGGCTGGGTTTCCATGCCGCTTTGCAGCCGCATGAAAAGAATAGGTAGCGCCTGTCCCTGGGATTTGATAAAATAAAGGTTGAAATTTTTGTATTCGGTTTGTAATAACCAGGGGGTATTCCATGCCTGAATTTGTTTCGGCCCATGAAGCCGTAGCCTGTATCCCGGACGGGGCGTTTATCGGCGTAAACGCCTTTTTAACCCTGGCCAATCCACAGCAGCTCCTGGGCGCCCTGGGGGACCGGTTTGTAGAAACCGGGCATCCCGGGGAACTTACCATGTTCTGCGAAACCGGCTTTGGGGACTGGCAGGAGGGTTCCGACTGCGAGCGGATCATTACCAGCGGCGGGGTCAAGGCCGTGGTTCTCAGCCATTACGCTACCATGCCGGGCACGGCTAAGATGGTGCTGGAAAACCGGATCGCCGGCTATAACCTGCCCTTTGGGGCCATGTCCCATATGGTGCGGGATGCCTGCAGCAGCATGCCCCATTACATTACCAGGAGCGGCCTGAACCTTTTTGTGGACCCTCTGTACGGGGGCAGCAAGCTCAATGAAAAGGCTACGGAGGACTGGGTAACGGACATCTTCATCGACGGGCGGCGATATCTCAAATATAAGCTGCCCCGCTTTGACGTGGCCCTGATCAAGGGCAGCAGCTGCGACCGCTTTGGCAATATCACCATGGAGCATGAAAGCTGCACCCTGGATGCCCTTTCCCTGGCCATGGCTACCAAGCGCAACGGGGGTAAGGTTATCGTCCAGGTCCGGGGCTTCGTGGAAAAACGCAGGCCCTGGGAATGCATCATTCCGGCCTCCTTTGTGGATTATATCGTCCTTTGCCCGGAGCAGCAGCCCATCCTAGGCGTAGAAGGCTATGAGCCCGCCTATGGCGGCGACCGTTTTATGACGGCGGATGAAATCACCGAGTTCGTCTTATCCCATGGCCCTTCCAAAACCGATGCGGCCCGTACCACCGTGGCAAAGCGGGCGGTAAAGGAGCTGCGCCCGGGCATGTTCGTGAACCTGGGTATCGGCGTTCCGGAGGGCGTGGCCCTGGAAGCTGCCAAGCAGCACCTGCTCAATTCCATCACCCTGACGGTGGAGGATGGGGCCATTGGCGGCATGCCAGCTTCCGGCAAAGCCTTTGGCTCCGCTGTAGGGGCCCATTGTATCATCAACGCCGCCCAGATGTTTGATTTTTACGATGGCGGCGGGCTGGACATCTGCTATATCGGCGCCTTGGAAGTAGACCGGGCAGGGAACGTCAACGGCCATATCAGCCCCAATAAGCTGGCGGGCATCGGCGGCTTTGCCGATATCACCCAGAACGCAAAAAAGGTGGTATTCTGCCTGACCTTCAATTCCGGCGGGCTCCAGGCGGAAAACCGCTACGGCCAGGTAAAGATCCTGCAGGAGGGCTCCATTCAGAAATTCGTGGAGCAAGTGGGCGCCATCAGCTTCAGCGCGAAAAACGCCCGGGAATCGGGCCAGGAGGTCCTATACGTTACGGAGCGCTGCCTCTTTCGCCTGACGGAGGAGGGCCTTACCCTTACGGAGGTATATCCCGGCGTAGATCTTCAGCGGGATATTCTGAATAGGCTTCCCTTCCCCGTAGCCCTTCGCCTGTAATTTCTCCGGCAGGGGCTTCCCTTCCCAGCAATGCCCTGCGCAGCCCCGGCTTATGCCGGGCCTATAATAATAAAAAGGAGGCTTTCCCTTGCGGGAGTCGGACGCTTCTTGGCGGGATTTTTCCAGGGGTTCCATTTCCCTAGCGATCTTCCGGCAGGCCGGGCCCCTGACCATTGCCCTGCTGGTAAATATGCTCTATAGTGTGGTAGACCGGATCTATTTGGGCCATCTTCCGGTAAATGGGCGGCTGGCTCTGACGGGCGTAGGCCTTGCCTTTCCCATCATTGCGGTAATCAGCGCCTTCCAGCGGCTGTTTTCCGATGGAGGTGCTCCTCTATGCGCCATGGCCCGAGGTGCTGGGGATCTGGAGCAAGCAGAAATGATTCAGGGAAATGCCTTTTCTCTGCTGGCCCTCTCCGGCCTTGTCCTGACGGTTCTGGGATACCTGGTAAAAGAGCCGCTTCTGTATGCTACGGGCGCGGTAGAAAGCACCTTTCCCTATGCCAATGCTTACCTGGATATTTACCTATCGGGTACCATATTCGTTTTATTGAGCCTGGGGATGAACCCCTTCATTACTGGCCAGGGCTATCCTGGAGTGGCCATGATGACGGTGCTGCTGGGAGCGCTGGTGAATATTCTTCTGGATCCTGTTTTCATCTTTCTGCTGGATATGGGGGTCAAAGGCGCGGCTCTGGCTACGGTCATCTCCCAATTCTGCTCCTTTTTATGGGCCTTCCTGTTTTTGCAGGGGCACCGGGCCATTTTGCGGCTCCGCCTGCCCTGCCTGCGCCTCCAGTGGCCTGTGGTGCGGGATATGGTGGCCCTGGGGCTTACGGGCTTCACCATGTCCGTCACCAATAGTGCCGTGGGCATGGTATACAATGCCTCTCTCCAGGCTCTGGGCGGGGAGCTTTACGTCAGCTGCATGACGGTGATCAATTCTGTGCGGGAAATCGCTAATATGCCCGTTTCTGGCCTGGTTGGAGGCGCCCAGCCGGTAATCAGCTATAATTACGGGGCCCGTTGCTATGGCCGTACCCGGGAGGCAATACGGCTCCTTACCCTCTATGCCGCCCTGTACTGCTTCCTGTTCTGGGCCAGCGTTATGGCCTTTCCCCAGGCCTTTATCCGCATCTTCAATGGGGAAGCGGAACTCATCCGCCTGGGTGCCCCAGCCATGCAGGCCTATTTTTGCCTTTTCTTCTTTATGGCGCTGCAAATCGCCGGGCAGCATACCTTCGTTTCCATCGGCCGTTCCAAAGAGGCCATCTTCTTCTCCCTTTTCCGCAAAGTCATCCTGGTTATCCCCCTGGTTTGGCTTTTGCCAAAGGTATTGCCCATAGGCGCCTTTGCCGTATTCTTTGCAGAGCCCCTTTCCGATCTGATCGGCGGCAGTGCCAGCTATCTGGCCATGCGCCGCACCGTCTGGAGAGAGCTTCTGGAAAAAGAGGGGGCTCCTTCCCCCACGAACCCATCCTGAAAGAGGTGAATCAACCATGCCAACCGTACTCATTACTGGCGCTTCCCGGGGTATTGGCCGGGCCGCTGCCTTTGCCTTTGCCAGAGATTGCTGGCGGGTCGCCGTCTGCTATCACAGGGCCGAAAAGCAGGGCCTGGAGGTGGTGGAATCCATCCGGGATTTTGGCGGCCTGGCCTATGCCTTCCAGGGGGACATCCGCTCCCCAGAGGCCTGCGAAGCCCTGGTGGCAGCCGTGGCGGACCAGTTCGGTCCCCTGGATGCCCTGGTTAACAACGCCGGGATTTCCCTCCCCTGCCAGTTCCAGGACGCCGGGCCGGAGATCTGGGCCGAAACCCTGAATACCAACCTGCTAGGCGCCCGGAATATGATCGCCGCTGCCCTTCCTTCCATGCTGGTCCGGAAGCAGGGCGCCATTGTCAACGTCAGTTCTATGTGGGGCATCAGCGGCGCCAGCTGCGAGGTGCCCTATTCCGCCGCCAAAGCCGGCCTCATCGGCCTGACAAAGGCCCTGGCCAAGGAGCTGGGCCCCAGCAATATCCGGGTAAACTGCGTAGCCCCCGGCGTCATTCAAACGGACATGAACGCCGCCCTTTCCCCAGCGGATATGGAAGAGCTTGCGGCCCGCACGCCCCTTTGCCGCATTGGCCAGGCCGATGAGGTGGCGGAAGCCATCCTGTTCCTGGCCAGCACCCGGGCCAGCTTCATTACCGGCCAGGTGCTGGGGGTGGATGGCGGCTTTCTGTAAACTCCAGGCGAAATTCCCGGCCTGTACTTATATTTTGAAAGGAGGCAACTTACTATGATCGATCTGATAAAAAGCAGGCACAGCTACCGGGGCAGTTTTCAGCCCCAGCCCGTTCCCAGGGCGGATCTGATAAAAATCCTGGAGGCGGGCCTTGCAGCCCCTTCGGGCTGCAATAAGCAGACCACCTCCCTCATCGCCGTGGATGATCCCCAAGTCCTTGCCCAGATATGGGACGTGATGACGGCTCCCATCAGCCATACGGCCCCGGCCCTCATCGCCGTCCTAGCCCAGAAGATCGTCTCCTACCGGGATAAGACCTACTATATGCAAGATTACAGCGCCGCCATCGAAAATATGCTTCTGGCCATCAAGGCCCTGGGCTACGAGAGCTGCTGGGTGGAAGGGCAGGTTACCGAGGATCCGGATATGGTGCAGGCCATCAACGGAATCCTGCACATTCCGGCGGATTATCACCTGGTATGCCTGCTGCCTGTGGGCATTGCCACAGACGAAGTGAAGCTTGTTGCCAAAAAGCCCTTTGAAGAGCGGGCCTGGTTCAATGGCTTTATGAAAAAGGATTAAATAAAAGACCGCGAGCCTTGGGGCAATGCCCCATAAATCGGCTCGCGGTCTTTTTCGTTTGGTCCTAGGGCAGAAAAGCTGCCCTTAGGCCGTCAGCTCCAGGCAGTGGAGCAGGTCGTTTACGGAATGGATGGCGGCATCATCTTCGATGAGCACATCGAATTCCTCTTCCACATTCATGACCAGCTCGGCAAGATCCAGGGAATCCAGGTGGAGCTGATCCGCAGTAGAGTCCAGGGTGATCTGTTCTTCTGGCACGCCGCTGACATCATGCACCAGCTGGCGTACCCGGGAAAATTGATCCATAAGAATAATTCCTCCTGACAGGAAATTCTTCCTGTCTTTCATAATACTGCAAGTTTTGCAGAAATATTACTTTCTTATTCTATCTTTCTTACAATGATCTGTCAATGGATCGAATTATTTCCCGCGGGTATGGTATTTTAAACCGACATATTATACAATATGCAGGAGTAATCTGGAAAGGTGGGCCTTATGTCCAGGCGAAAAAGCACAAAAAGCCGCAAATCTTTCTTCTATAAAATACTGGTCCTGCTGATTCTGGCTGGGTTTGCTACCTTCTTATATTGCCAGGATCAAAACGTGACCCCTATAGAAGCGGTTAAGTATCTTTTTGGCCAGACGGAGCTGGAAAAGCTGCCGGATATGCTCCAACTGCCGGAGTTGCCCCATTTCCAGCAGCAGGTGGACTTCGGCCTTTCCCAGGAATCGCCCGCCCCAACCCCCGCTCCTTCCCTCTCCCCAACGCCCGCAGCATCTTTTCCCCAGGGGGTAATCCTGCAAAACAGCGGCATGCACGTCTATATACTGGACGTAGGCCAGGGCAATTGCGCTTTTATCCGCTCGCCTGGCGGCTATACCATGCTCATCGATACCGGGGAGAGCAATTATTATGCTACAGTAGAAGCTTTCCTGTTAGAACAAGGGGTAGAGCGGCTGGATGTTGTGGTAGCCACCCATCCCCACAGCGATCACATCGGCTCTATGGCCAAAGTTATTCGAAATTTCGAAATCGGCGCCTTCTACATGCCGGAACAGGGCCATACGACCGCCGTCTACGAATCCATGCTGGAAGCCCTGGAGGAGGAAGAGGTGGCTGTTTATTCTGCCTATGGCGGCCTGGATTCTACCATCCCCTGGGACCCTCTGACAACCGTCTCCGTCCTTTCTCCCTTTAAGGGGGTGGAGTATACGGAGCTGAACGATATAAGCGCCGTCCTTCGCATAGCTTATGGCGATACTTCCATTATCCTGCCTGGGGATGCGGAAGAATATGCCCAGGAGGTCATGCTCTCCAAGCTGCCCCTTTCCGCCTTTCCATCCTCCGTCCTGTGCATGCCCCATCACGGCGGCGCCAATGCTGCCAGCGATGCCTTTCTGGCCGCCGTATCTCCCAGCATTGCCCTCATTTCTGTCGGCGCAGGAAACGACTTTGGCCATCCGGAGGAGGAGGTTTTAAATATGCTCAGCCGTGCCGGCATCCCATACTACCGCACGGACGAGAACGGCACCCTTCACATCCTGCTCAATGGGAAAAAGATTCAGGTGGAAACGGAAAAATAGACGCGCCCACGGCTCCCAGGCCCTCTCCTTCTATAAAGGTCTCTCGTGTTTTTGCAAAGAAAAAGCGCCCTGCTTGCTGCAGAGGCGCTTTAATTTGCCATTTTTACTTGCGCAGGCCCAGGCTGGCTACGATGGCACGATAGCGCTCAATATCCTTATCTTTGAGGTAATTGAGCAGGCCACGGCGCTGGCCAACCATCTTAAGAAGGCCGCGGCGGGAATGATGGTCGTTCTTGTTGAGCTTGAGGTGCTCGTTTAGATGGTTGATCCGCTGGGTCAGCAGCGCAATCTGCACCTCAGGGGACCCTGTGTCGCCCTCATGGCGGCCATATTGGGCAATGATTTCGGCTTTGGTTTGCATGATAAAATCCTCCTAAACTTATATCCCCGAAAGCCGGGCATGACGTTGGAGAAGCGCCAAACGCAGCAATCGGTTCTTGCCTTACGACGTTTTACTATATCATATGCGCGGCCAATTGTAAATAGTCCGCCCATATTTTCCGTAGATTCCGGCGTTTTTTCCCGATATGGGGCAGGAACTTTAGCGGGATATCCGCTCTAAAAATTCCAGTATCATTTCTGTGCCCGGGATAAGCCCCTGGGGCGCCCCCTCCAGCCGGAGGCGGATATGCGCCTTTTCGCCGGATTGGCCCCGCAGCTCTGCCTGCCCGGGCAGGGGGGCTTCCCCCGCCTTCCGCAGCCGAACCCCATAAGTCCCCTGGGCAGGTAAAGCCAAACCTGCCTCGCTTTCCAGCATAAGGGCAGGGCCATCCATCCCTTGGAAACGAGTCTCCATGGAAAAGGGGCGCCCCAGCATATTGCCGGCATCCTCCACCTGGCCTGCCTCTAAAGTCCGGCGGATGCGGGTGCTGGAGATCGTCTCCCCCTTATAGGTTTGGGGCGGAATCTCGCAGACCTGGAAGCCCATCTCTGCCCCCAAGGTCCGGAGCATATCCATGTCACCGGCGCCGTGGTTGCCAAAGGTATAGTTGAATCCCCCTACCGCCGTATCCAGGGAATATTCTTCCAGCAGCAGACGGACAAAATCCCGGGGCTCCACGGCAGCATAAACCCGGTCGAAGGGTACGCTTACCGTTTCGCAAATGGTGGAAAGCAGGGCAATCCGGGCCTTATTGCTCATTACAAGATGGGTCTTCCGGCCAAAGGCCTCCAAAGGGTGGTTTGAGAAAGTATAGATCAGGGGCCGCTTGTTTTCCTGCTTTGCCATTTCCAGCATGGTACGGATCAGCCGCTGGTGCCCGAGATGCACCCCATCAAAGGTTCCCAATGCGATGATATTACCCATGGCCCATATTCTCCTCATCTTGTAAGAATAAGCACATTTGCAACCCGGCCTCCCGGGCTGCGGAAAGGCCCCAGAATTGATCCTGCACATAGGTGCGCAGGGGTTTGCCCTTGGGCAGCGCTTCCCAGCCCGGAAATTGAACCGGCGCGCCGTTGTATAGGTGCAGCCTGTCCTTCCTATCCAGCACCAGCCGGACCTCTTCCAGGTGCGCCAGCGCCTTTTCCGGCGAAATCAGCAGGGTATCCAGGCTGCCTGCCTCCTTATGGGCCTGGAGCTCTTCCAGGGTATGGGCCTCTTCCAGGCAAAAGGCGCCGCTTTGGTTGCGCAGCAGGAAGGACAGGTAAGCGGGGGCCCCCAGGGCTTGTCCTATATCCCGGCATAAGGAGCGGACATATGTGCCCCGGCTGCACCGAACCTCCAGCAAAAAAGCCCCAGGGCCCGTCTGCTCTAGCAGAGACAGGCTATAAATACATATCTGCCGCCGCTTTTCTACGGCCGGGGCCCCCGACCGGGCAAGCTCGTAGAGCTTTTTCCCCCCGGATTTCAGGGCGCTGTACATGGGCGCCCTCTGCTCCTGCTCCCCTAAGAAGGCAGGCAGCAGGGCTTCCAGCGCCTCTGCTGGAACGCAGCTATCTCCCTCTGCCAGGATGCGGCCATAGGAATCCAGCGTATCCGTTTCCGCGCCAAAGTGGATCTCCGCGAGATAGGTTTTATCCTTCTCCACCAGGTAATCGAAAAGCCGGGTGGCCCGGCCAAGGCATATGGGCAATACGCCGGCAGCGCCCGGATCCAGGGTGCCCGTATGCCCAACGCGTTTCTGCCCAAACAGGCGGCGGACGGCCAGGACGGCGTCGCTGGAGGTCATGCCCGGGGGTTTGAGCAGATTGAGGACGCCGCTCCTCATAAAAGGGCCTCCCGGGCCAGCGCCAGAGCCTGATCCAGCACGGTTTCCCGATCTCCATGGGCCGTATAGCCGGCGGCCCTTGCATGTCCGCCGCCCCCCAGACCAGCTGCCAGAGCGCCCACATCGGCCTTCCGCTTGGCCCGGAGGCTGGCCTTCCAGACGCCTTGGCCCGTCTCCTTCAGGAAGATGGCAATTTCTACAGAGTCAATGTCCCGAACGTAATCCACCACCCCTTCTGTATCCTCCTCCTGGGCCCCGCACTCCTGAATCTGGGCCCGGGAAAGGCTGGTTATGCCGATCTGCCCTTCTCCATGGAGCGTAATCTGTTCGATGGCTTTTCCCAATACCTTCAGGCGGGCCAGGGAGCGGGAGCGGAAGAAGTGCAGGTTCAGTTCATAGCCATCTGCGCCCCCCTCCAGCAGCGCCCCGGCAATGCGCAGGGTATCCCCCGTGGTATTGGAATAAGAGAAGTTTCCTGTATCCGTCATCAGGGCCGTATACAGGCAGGAAGCGATTCCTGCATTTAAGGGAAGGCCCAGGCTTTGGCTCAGGCGGTAAATCAGCTCACCGGTGGCTGCCGCCCGGGGATCCACCGCGTTATAGGTCCCATAGCCCGTATTGGTAAAATGATGATCAATCACATAGGTAGATTCCGCCCCATCAAAAAGGCAGCAGGCGCTGCCCATACGGCTTTGGTCGGCACAATCCACCGCAATGGCATGGGCATACCCCACCGCCTCCTTGGGTAAGCGGATGGTCTCCGCCAGCGGCAGGGCGGCAAATTGCGGGGGAATCCGGTCGCTGCAAACAGCCTCCGCTGCCTTGTCCATTTGGCGGAGCATCCCCAGGAGGGCAAGAGAAGAGCCCAATGTATCCCCATCCGGCGATACATGGGCGATAATGGTAAAGCCATCGTTATGGGTAATAAAATCCCGAATCCGGTCGATCTCCTGTTGGGCCAGCATTCGTTATTCCCCTTCCGTTTTTTTCGGATCTCCGCTGTTGATATGCAGCTGATCGATCACCTGGGAGATATGGACGCTGTAGGCAATAGAGTCATCCAGCAGGAACTTAAATTTGGGCAGCGCCCGGATATCCATCCGGCGGCCCACCTCCCGGGCAATAAAGCCCTCTGCTCCATTGAGGGCAGCAACGGTCTCCTCCCGCGGGGACTGCTCTTTATCGTAGACGCTGACCCGTACCTTAGCCTGTTTTAAGTCGTTGGTGACCTCCACCCCTACGATGGTGGTCATAGGGGATATCCGAGGATCCTTCATCTCCCGGATGATCTGGGAGAGAGTCTTCTTAATCTCCTCATTCATGCGTTGATAGCGGACAGACATTTGTATATTTCCTTTCCGCCTTCCCATATTGGAAGGCCAGCACCATGGGGGCAGAGCCCCAAAGGAGGGGCCCTGCCCTTACCGGCGCGGCAGACGGCTGCCCGGCGCTTACCGTTCTACCTCCTGCATTTCATAAACCTCGATCACGTCATCCTCCCGGATATCGTTGAAGTTTTCCAATCCAATGCCGCATTCATAGCCGGCGGCTACTTCCTTTACGTCATCCTTAAACCGCTTGAGGGAGGCGATCTTCCCTTCGTGGATGACCACCCCATCCCGGACGACGCGGATCTGGGAATTGCGGTTGACTTTGCCGCTGTTCACATAGCAGCCGGCGATTGTCCCCACGCCGCTCACCTTAAAGGTATTGCGCACGGTGAGGCGGCCCAGCTCCACTTCTTTATATACGGGAGCAAAGAGGCCCTTCATGGCCTTTTCGATGTCCTCAATGGCCTGGTAGATGATGCGGTAGGTCCGCACATCCACGTTTTCCCGCTCCGCGGTCTCCCGGGCCATGGCATCCGGCCGCACGTTGAAACCGATGACAATGGCGTTGGAAGCGGAGGCAAACATGATATCGCTGGCTGTAATGGCGCCAACGCCGCCATGGATGCATTTAACCCGCACCTCGTCATTGGAAAGCTTTTCCAAGGCCTGCTTCACAGCCTCTACCGAGCCCTGTACATCCGCCTTGACGATCACATCCAGCTCCTTCATCTGCCCTTCGGCAATCTGGTTGAAGAGGTCGTCCAAAGATACCTTGCTCATGGCCTTAAGCTGCTCGGCTTTCTGCTTATCCCGGCGCTCCTCCGCCACCTGGCGGGAAAGCTTATCTACCTCTGCCACGTTCATTACGTCGCCGGCGCTGGGCACCTCAGAGAAGCCCAGTACCTCTACAGGCTGGCTGGGGCCCGCCTCCGTAACCCGGCGGCCCTTATCGTCCATCATGGCCCGAACCCGGCCATAAGCCGTGCCCGCCACGATGGGATCGCCGATCTTCAGCGTACCATTCTGCACCAGCACCGTTGCAATGGGGCCCCGGCCCTTATGCAGCTCGGCCTCGATAATGGTGCCCCGGGCGATGCGGTTGGGATTGGCCTTGAGCTCCAGCACATCCGCCTGCAGCAGGACCATTTCCAGCAGATTATCTAGGCCCATTTTGGTCTTTGCGGAAACGGGCACGCAGATGGTGTCGCCGCCCCATTCCTCGCAGACAAGGCCATATTCCGTAAGCTGCTGCTTGACCCGCTCCGGATCCGCCGTGGGCTTATCCATTTTATTGATGGCTACGATGATCGGCACTCCGGCAGCCTTGGCATGGTTGATGGCCTCCACGGTCTGGGGCATGATGCCGTCATCCGCCGCCACCACCAGGATGACGATATCCGTAACCTGTGCGCCCCGGGCCCGCATGGAGGTAAAGGCCTCATGACCCGGCGTATCGATAAAGGTGATCTGCCGGCCGTTGCAGGTGACGGTATAGGCGCCGATATGCTGGGTGATGCCGCCGGCCTCCCCCTCGGTAATGCTGCTTTCCCGGATGGCGTCCAGGAGGCTGGTCTTGCCGTGGTCTACATGGCCCATAATGGTGATGACCGGGGGGCGGGGCACCATGTTCTCCTCCGCATCCACTTCCTCCACGCTTTCGTTGAGGACATCCTCCGCCGTCTTGGCCAGCTGCTGCTCCAGCTCGATGCCATATTCGCTGGCGATGAGGGAGCAGGTATCAAAATCGATCTCCTGGTTGATGGTAGCCATAATGCCCAGGATAAACAGCTTTTTGATGATCTCCGCTGCGGGCTTGCCGATCTTCTCGCTCAGTTCCTTCACGGTAACCATCTCCGTCGTGAGGACAGCCTTTTCGATAACCACGGGCTCCGGCTTATGGGCAGGCTGCTGCTGCTTCCGGCGCTGCTTGCGGCCCATGGGGGTATCGTCATCCCAGGTAATCTTGGGGGCCGCCTCTTTCATGATGGTCTTCTTGGACTTCACCCGGCGATCCTCATCCCGGCGCCGGTTGTTGGAAGCGGAGCCGCTCTTCTGGTTGTCGAAATTCCGGCCGGCACCGCTGCCGCCTCCCATGCCGGGCATGGCTGTCCGGGCATTGGGCCGGGGCTGATAGGTGCTCTGGCCCTGCGGGCGTTCCCCATCCCGGCCCTGCCGCTGCTGATTCTGCGGGCGGGGCGGACGGCCCTCTCCCTCACGGGCAGGCCGCTGCTGCCCCTGGGGACGGTTGGAATAACCGCCGCGCTGGCTGTTCTGCGCCGGCCGACTGCTCTCCGGCTGAACCCGCTTTTCCGGGGCAGCGGGGGCAGCAGCTTTTGGTGCCCGGGCCGGCTGCGGGGCTGTTTTAGGTGCTTCCTGGGGGGTCTCCTTAGCCATTTCTTTTGGCATCTCCTTCGGTATCTCCTGGGAAATTTCTTTTTGCGGTTTCTGGGGTTCCGGCTGGGGCGCCGCCTCTTCCGGCGCCGGGGCAACAGCTACCGGGCGCTCCGGCTCCTGTGGGGGATTGTTTTCCGCTTTTTCCGGTTTCTCCGGCTCCGCCTTGGGCGCAGGCGGCGTTTCCGGGGGAGCAGCCTCCAGCTCTTTGGCGGGCTGGCCGCCGTACTCCGGCATTTGACTCAAATCCGCCTCATCGGGGGTGCCTACGTGGAAAGCAAGATCATCCTCCCGCTCAAGAAGTTCCCGGAGCCGCTCTGCCCGTTCCCGTTCCGCCCGCGCCTTGGCTTCCTGCTGCTCCTTCTGCGTGAGCCTTCCCTCGGCGCTGCGAATGGCGCTAAGGGTTTCGCCCAGGGCGTCCTGCGTCTTTTTTATCCGTTCAAATAGGGATTGGGCTTCCCGCTCCAATTCTTTGGCAGTATCCATCATTTTCTGCTTCGCCATTTACCTATACACCCCCGTCTTGTTTCATTCCGCCGGCCTCCATGGCCTCGGTCAGCATACGGGCGAACCCGTGATCCGTAACGGCCGCAATCATACGGCCATGTTTTCCAATAGCGCTTCCCATATTTGGAAGCTCTGCAATCGGTATGCCCGCCCGAGCGCACATGCCCTGGTACCGATCCTTCGTTGCCGCAGAGGCGGCCGCATCCAGCAGGACAAACCTGGCGCGCCCGCTTTTCACCGCCTTTTCGCAGGCAAAGTCGCCACTGAGGCAGGCCCCTGCCCGCATGGCAAATCCCGCCGCGCTTCGCAGCCGTGCTTCATCCATTCCGGCTGATCTCCTGGGCCAGTCCTTCAAAAACCGAGGCCTCTATCTTGTGCTCCAGGGCCCGTTCCAGTGCCTTGGTCTTTTGCGCCTTGGCCAGACACGCAGCGCTTTTGCACAGGTATGCCCCCCGGCCGGGGGCCCGGCCGGTAAAGTCCGCGTGAACCGTCCCTTCCGGCGAGCGCACGATGCGGATTAATTCCTTTTTGGGCCGCATTTCGCGGCAGCCTACGCACATGCGCAGGGGAATTCTCTTCTGCGGCATTCTATCACTCCGTATTCTTTAATATAGGGGCCCTTCTTCAGGAAGCATTTCCCCTTCCTGGACAGGGGCGCCCATTTCCGCCTGGTATATATCCATATCCTGCTCCGCCTGGGAACTGGATTTGATATCGATTTTCCAGCCGGTGAGCTTGGCGGCCAAGCGGACGTTCTGCCCCTCTTTACCAATGGCCAAGCTCAGCTGATTATCTGGAACCACCACCTTGGCAGCCTTTTCGCTCTCGTTAATATAGACCATAAGGACCTTAGCAGGGCTCAGAGCCTTGGCAATATAAGCGGCGGGGTCGCTATCCCATTCGATGATATCGATCTTTTCATTGTGGAGCTCCTGGACGATCCGGTCTACCCGGATGCCCTTCTGGCCCACGCAGGTACCCACTGCATCCACCTGCGGGTCGCTGGAATAGACCGCTACCTTGGTCCGGCTGCCCGCTTCCCGGGCAATGGACTTAACGTAGACGAGGCCGGTCTGGATCTCGGGCACCTCCAGTTCGAAGAGGCGCTTCACCAGGCCCGGATGGGTGCGGGAAACCAGAACCTGGGGGCCTTTGCTGGTTTTGCGCACCTCCAGGACGTAGACCTTGATGCGGTCGTTATTATTGTATTCCTCACCGGCGATCATCTCCGCAGGGGGCAGGAGGCCATCCGTCTTGCCCAGCTCTACATGGACGCCGTTCTTTTCCACCCGCTGGACGATGGCGGTGAGGACTTCATTCTCCTTTTCCACAAACTCATCGAAGATGACGCCCCGTTCCGCTTCCCGAATTCGCTGCACGACCACCTGCTTCGCCGTTTGGGCAGCAATCCGGCCGAACTTGCGGGGATCCACCTCTTCCTCCAGCACATCCCCCTCTTCATAGAGGTGGTTGATTTTGCGGGCGTCTGCCAGGCTGATCTCGGCATAAGGATCGTAGACCTCATCCACCACCGTCTTGGAGGCGAAAATCTGAACCTCCCCTGTATCCCGGTCCACCACGGCCCGGACATTTCCGTTGGTACCATAGTTGCGCTTATAAGCCGCGATGAGGGCCGATTCGAAGGCGTCGATCAGGATGTCCTTGCTGATGCCCCGTTCCCTTTCAATATCGTCCAGGGCGGCGATGAATTCGGAATTCATAAGTCGATATACGCTCCTTATCCTATAATCAAAAATCAAAAGTCGATGTATGGCTTCACTTGGGCCGCCTCTTTGCGGGGGATCTCCAGGGCGCTTCCATCGGCAAGTTCCAGGGTGAGGCTTTCCCCATCAAAGGCAGAAAGCGTGCCCGTATATTCTTTCTTTTTTTCCAGGGGGGCATACAGCTTCACCGTCACCTTTTTGCCCAGGTTCCGGGCAAAATCCCGGTCTTTCTTCAGAGGTCGGTCCAGGCCGATGGAGGATACGCTCAAATAATATGCCTCCCGAATGGGGTCCGCTGCGTCCAGAATAGGATCCACCGCCCGGCTGACCCGTTCGCAGTCATCCATATCCACGCTGGAACCATCTGTCCGCTCCAGATATAGGGTAAGGACCCAGTTGCCCTGTTCTTTCTGGTACTCCACAGAGTCCAGCACATAGCCCATCCCTTCCACCGTGGGGCGGAGCAGGGCATCAACGGTATCGGTTGTTTTCATAAATCTACCTACCTGCGGCGAAAAAACCCGCCTCTCAAAATAAAAGAGCGGGTTTTGCCCACTCTTTTAGTACCTTTACAGCTTTCTGCTGACCGACTAAAAATATTATAGCATATCCCTTTACAATAGGCAATAGGCTGGTGGTTTTTTTTGGCTTAAAAGAGGGTAAGCTGGTTGGTTTCCGGCAAGCCGTCCAATACGCCCAGCTCCCGCAGGGATTGCACCACGGCGCTGTTGGCGCCGCTGCGGGCCCGAAAATCCTCAATGGAAAGATATGGCCCCTTGGCGCCGGCTTGGGCGATGGCATCCGCTGCGTTGGCCCCTACGCCCGCTACGGCAGAAAAAGGCGGCCGCAGCTTCCCATCTTCCACCCGGAAATCCCGGGCGCCGCTCTTATAAAGGTCCACCGGCAGCAGATCGATGCCCCGCAGGTTCATCTCATAGACCACCTCCAGGATGGTCAGCAGGTCCGCTTCCTTCTGTTCCATATCGTTGCCCTTTTTCTTCAGATTATTTATATTCTGAAGCACCTTCTGGGCTCCGCCCTGTGCAGCGGCAATATCGAAGGCATCCGCCCGCACCGTCATATATACGGCGTAAAAGGCCAAGGGCAGATGCACCTTATAATAGGCTACCCGGAAAGCCATCATCACGTAGGCCGCCGCATGGGCCCGCGGGAACATATACTTGATCTTTTTGCAGGAATCGATAAACCATTCCGGCGTATCAATGGCCCGCATGGCCGCCTCCATCTCCTCCGTGACCCCGCGCCCTTTCCGGACGCTTTCCATGGTTTTGAAGGAAATAGAAGGCTCCCCGCCCCGAAGAATCAGGTAGTTCATAATATCATCCCGGGTGCAGATGACGTCCTTCAGGGTGGCAGTCCCCCCCCGTACCAGGTCCTGGGCATTGCCCAGCCATACATCGGTGCCGTGGGAAAGGCCGGATATGCGCACCAGCTCTTCCATGGTGGTAGGCCGGGTATCCATGAGCATCTGGCGCACGAAGCTGGTTCCGAACTCCGGAATGGCCAGGGAGCCCACATCGCAACCCAGGGCCTCCAGAGAGCAGCCCAGAGTATCTACCGAGGAAAAGATAGCCATGGTCTCCTTATCATCCAGGGGAATGGTTTTCGGGTCCAGCCCCGTCAGATCCTGGAGCATGCGCAGAACCGTAGGATCGTCATGGCCCAGGATATCCAGCTTGACCAGCCGGTCATCCATGGCGTGGAAGTCAAAATGGGTGGTGATCACATCCACATCCGTCTTATCCGCCGGCCTCTGGATAGGCGTAAACTCCATGATATCGTTCTCCTGGGGGACGATGACGATGCCCCCGGGATGCTGGCCCGTGGTTTTCTTCACCCCGGCGCAGCCCGCCACCAGCCGGTCGATTTCCTCTTTGGTGGGGGTGAGGCCCATAGCATCGCACCAAGCCCGCACATAGCCATATACGGTCTTATCCTTTACGCCGGAAATGGTCCCCGCCCGGAAGGCATGGCCTTCCCCGAACATGGTTTCCGTAAACTTATGGGCCACGGGCTGATATTCCCCGGAAAAGTTCAGGTCGATATCCGGCGTCTTATCCCCCTTAAATCCCAGGAAGGTTTCGAAGGGGATCTCATAGCCCAGCTTATTGAGCGGGGCGCCGCAGCGGGGGCAGGCACGGTCCGGCAAATCCACCCCGCAGGCATATTTCGTCCTGTCCACATCAAAGTCGCTAAACTTGCACTGGGGGCAAACATAGTGGGGCTGAAGGGCATTTACCTCGGTGATACCCGCCATATTGGCCACAAAGGAACTGCCAACGGAACCTCGGGAGCCTACCAGATAGCCATCGGAAAGGGACTTCTGCACCAGCCGCTGCGCCATAAGATACAGAGAGGCATAGCCGTTGCCGATGATGGAGTTCAGCTCCTTATCCAACCTTTTCTGCACGATCTCGGGCAAAGGGTCCCCATAGATCTCATGGGCCCGGGTCACAGCCATGTTTCGGAGCTCATCCTCCGCCCCGGGGAAGGTGGGGGCATAGGTGCTCTTTTCCGAAAGGAAGGGCTTGAGCCGCTCGCATTGATCCGCAATGGCATTGGGGTTTTCGATCACCACTTCATGGGCCTTTTCCGGGCCCAGGTAGGCAAACTCCTCCAGCATCTCATCGGTGGTCTTAAAGTAGAGAGGCGCCTGTTCCTCCGCATCCTCAAAACCCCGGGCGTGCATGATGATGGTTCGAAAAATGCCGTCGTCCGGATTCAGGAAGTGAACGTCCCCCGTAGCAACCACCGGCTTATGCAGCTTTTCCCCCAGGGCGACGATCTTCCGGTTTAGATCCCGCAGGCCCTCTTCATCCGCTACCTTTCCATTGCGCACCAGGAAGGCATTGTTGCCGATAGGCTGGATTTCCAGGAAATCATACATCTGCGCAATCCGGGCCAGGGTATCCTCCTCTGCCCCGCGAAGCACCGCCCGGAACAGTTCCCCGGCCTCGCAGGCCGTCCCCACAATCAGCCCCTGCCGGTGGGCATAAAGAAGGCTTCGGGGGATGCGGGGCACCTTTCGAAGGTGCTCCAGGTGGGCATAGGAAACCAGCCGGTAAAGGTTCAGCAGGCCCTCGTGATTTTTGGCGATCAGTATGATATGGTAGGTTTTGCGCTTGGCCTTGGAATCCAGTGGTTCCAAAGCGTCAAACAGGGGCAATTCCCAGGCCTCCCGCACATCTAAAGCGGGCAGAATCTTCTGGAACAGGGCCGCCGTCCCTCTGGCCCGGCCAGGGGCATCCGCCTTTTCCGCCGGAATTTCCAAGGCCTGCAGGAAGGCTTCCAGCCGCTGCTCCTTCACATCCCGCCAAAGATCATGGGCCAGCACCCGGATATCCACATAGCGATGGGGTAGTTCCATGCCCCGCCGGGCTCCGTGGGCATGGAGCAGAGCCAGGGGGTCATGGCCAAAGGCCACGACGGGATCCTCCCTCAAGAAGTCCATCAGCTCCTGCAGGGCGTCCCCTACAGGCGCTCCCTGTCCCACCGCCTCCTGGGTAAGGCCCGTAGCCTTTGTCAGGCTTTCCGGAACTACGGCGCCAGAATCCACCAGCCGGTGGAAGGTTTCTAGGATCTGCCCCCGTCCATCCAGCCGCAGGGCTGCAATTTCAAATAGATCATCCAGCTTGAAAGAGGGCACGCTGGTCACTGCCAGGGCCACATAGGCCTTAGGCCGCTCCACCAGCTCGCAATCCGGCAGCAAATATCCTTCCACCCCCAGGATGGCCTTGAGCTCCTGGCCGCCCTTGGTGAGCTTATCCGCCGTAGCTACCGCCTCCGGGAAAGCGTGTACCACCCCGTGGTCCGTAATGGCGATGGCCTTATGGCCCCAGCGGGCAGCGGTGGCAATGGCCTCCTTTACGTTGGTCAGGCCGTCCATGGTGCTCATTTTTGTATGGAGATGCAGTTCTACCCGCTTTTCTTCTCCCTTATCTTCCCGCTTGGGCATCTGGAAGCTGCTGATGCTCCGCACATGAAGGCACATCCGGTGGAGGAAATCGTCCATATTATAATCCCCCTGCACCAGAAGCCATTCCCCCTGCTTTTTAGCCGACTCCAGGCTTTCCAGAAGCTGCTCGCCCCCCTTGGTCATAAAAAGTTTGCAGGGGAGGGTATTGGTATGGTCGCTGATGGCGAAAGTAAGGATATGGGCTTCGGACTTGGTGGTTCTACAATCCAGGCTGGTGATCTCCCCGGCGATAACCACCCGGCCCGCATCCTCGGTGATCCGGTTCTGGGGAATCCGGTCGCTTTCCCGGATGGGTTTCCCATATAGCAGGGTGTATCCCTCCGCCTGGGCCGCGCGCTTTTCCCGGGCCTTCTCCTGGGGCCGGGGCCGGGGCGCTGGGGTGGCAGCAGGACGAAGGGGCTGCTCCTCCCGGGGCGGCAGGAGAGGCTGCTGTATATCCGCATCCTCCTCTAGGCGAAGATGCAACTCCAGCCCGTAGGCTTGCTTATAAAAATCTTCCGCTGCCCGAACAGCGCCTATATGGAGCAGCAGCTCCCGCCCCTTGGGCGCGATGGAAAGGGCCAGCTTCCCCGGCTCTTCCAGTTTCCACCGGGCCCCCTGCAGGGCTGGCAGAGCCCCGGGGCACAGCTCCGTAAAACTGCACCGCAAAACCTCCAGCAGGGAATCCTTCTGCCCATCCAGGGTTTCCCGGGCGGCTCCCACAAAGGAAAAGGCTACCTCCACCGGGCAGCCCATGGCCCCTTCCAGGGCCCGGCGAACGGATTCGATCTGCCCTGCCGTAAGGAGGCGGCCCGTTTCCAAGGCTACGGAAAGCCGCTGCTGCGCCTTATGAAATTTTACGGAAAGGAGCCGGCACTCCGCCGCGCCGTTCCGCCTGAGCAGTTCCTGTAATTCTTCCGGCATATATCAGCACCCGTTCTTTTTCTTTTGTTCCAGCAAATTCCGCGCCTCCCGGATAAGGGCCTCTATGGCCTCCTCCATAGGCAGGTTCCCAAGAATCCTTCCTTCGGTAAAGAGAACCCCCCGCCCCCCGGCAAAAGCCAGGCCTACGTCTGCATCCCGGGCTGCTCCGGGGCCGTTCACGGCGCAGCCCATAACTGCCACCTTCAAATAGGGGCCATCCTTAGGAAGGGCTGCTTCCACCCGCTGCACCACCGGCAACAGGTCAAAGCCCGTCCGGCCGCAGGTGGGGCAGGAAATAAGCTCCACGCCCCTTTTGCGGATGCCCATGGCCCGCAACAGGCCCAGGCCGGCCCTTACCTCCTGCACCGGGTCTCCCGTCAGGGAAACCCGCAGGGTATCCCCCAATCCCTCCCGCAGCAATATTCCCAGCCCAGCCGCGGATTTGATCAGGCCGTTTTCTCCGCTGCCCGCCTCGGTGATGCCGATATGCAGGGGGTAATCGCATTCCCGGGCCAGGCATTCGCAGGCCTCCACCGTATCCATAAGGGTGGAGGCTTTCAGGGAGATAACCGTATCGTAAAAGCCCGCCGCTTCCAGCAAGGCGGTATGGGACAGGGCGCTCTCCACCATAGCCGCCGGCGTCGCCCCCCCATCTTTGCGATATAAATCCTTTTCCAGGGATCCGGCGTTCGCCCCGATGCGGATGGGGGCGCCGTGGGCCCTGGCGCAGGCTACCAGTTCCCGAACTTTATCTGCCCCGCCGCTGTTCCCCGGGTTGATGCGGACCTTATCCACCCCGTTTTCCAGGGCCTGTATGGCCAGCCGGTGGTCAAAGTGGACATCCGCCACCAGTGGAATGGGGCAGGCATCCCGAATAGTGCGCAAGGCCCTGGCCGCCGCCCCATTGGGAACCGTACAGCGGACGATTTCACAGCCCGCTGCCACCAGGGCCCGTATCTGCCCGATGGTGGCCGCCGCATCCGCCGTATCCGTATTGGTCATAGACTGGACGGTGATGGGTGCGCCGCCCCCAATGGCCACGGCCCCCGCCATGACCTGCCGGCTTTCTCTTCTTTTCATGCTTTATAACTCCAGCGGGCCCTAAAAGCCCAGCAGCGCCCGCACATCCTGTACTGTCAGGACGATGATCAGCCCAAAGAGCAACACAAGGCCGATAAAATGGACGAAACCTTCCTTTTCCGGCGGAATGGCCTTCCCCCGAATCCCTTCAATGGCGCAAAAGACCAGGCGGCCCCCATCCAACCCCGGAATGGGGAACAGGTTCAAAATGCCCAGGTTTACGCTGATGAGCATGGCCAGGCGCAGAATGGTTTCCCAGCCATAGCGCACCAGGCTGCTCATGACGGAGATCGTGCCCACAGGCCCCATCAGATCCCCCTCCTGCACCCCGGTAGAGAACATCTGGCCAATGGCCGCAAGCATTTCCCGCACGATGTTCCAAACGTAGCCGAAGGAATCCCCAATGGCGGCAAAAAAGCCATAGCTACGCCGGGCGGCCAGGATATTTACCCCGATGACGTTATATCCCGCCTCCGCATCATAGATATCCGTAAGGGTAAAGGTCAGCTTTTCCCCCTCCCGCAGGACGGTGATTTCCACCGTTCCATCCTCTGCAGCCCGTATGGCAGGCACAGCCTCGCTGTAGCTGAGAAGCCGGTCTCCATCCACGGCATAAATCATATCCCCCGGCAGTATGCCGGCGGCTTCCGCCGGAGAGTTTTCGAAGGAGAAGCTATCCACCTGGGCTACAATATCCCCATAGATCCCCAGGGTCACCGCTGCCAGCAGTACTGCCAGCAGGATGTTCATCAGCGGCCCCGCTGCCACCACCACAGCCCGCTTCCATACCTTCTGCGCGTTGAAGGGGATCATCCCCGGCACCGGGGGCGCCTCCTCATCTTCCCCGTAAAAGCGGCACATCCCCCCCAGGGGCAGGGCCCGCAGGGAATACTGGATGCCGTTTTTTTCTTTCTTAAATAATACCGGCCCCATGCCGATGGCATATTCCAATATGCCGAATTTCAGCAGCCGGCCTGCCCCATAGTGGCCCAGTTCATGCACCGCTACGAAAACCGTCAGCATCAAAAGCGCGCCGATGATGGATAAAATGTTGGTCAATCTGCGTTCCTTTCCGCCCGTTTCACCCGCGCTGCCCCCTCCAGGGCGAGGCGGCGGGCCTGGGCATCCAGCCTGTATATATCCTCCACGTCCCGTGGCAGGCTTCTTTCCATGCGGGACAGGGTGTACTCTACGATTCTGGAAATATCCAAAAAGCCGGCCTTCCCCTCTAAAAAGAGGCGGACGGCCACCTCATTCGCGCCGTTATAAGCGATGGGCAGGCTCCCCCCCGCTTCCAGCGCTGCATAAGCCAGCGGCAACGCCGGGAAGCGCTTCGGATCCGGCGCACAAAAATGAAGCGCGCCCACCCGGGCCAGATCCAAGGCTCCAAAGCCCGCCGGAATCCGGGCGCCGCCCATGAGGGCATATTGAATGGGCAGCCGCATGTCCGGGGCGCTGAGCTGGGCCATATTGGTCCCATCCTGGAATTCCACCAGGGAATGGACGATGGATTCCGGATGGATTAAAACGTCGATCTTTTTCCCGGGCAGGTGAAAAAGATAAGCTGCCTCCATGATCTCCAGCCCCTTGTTGAAAAGGCTGGCGCTGTCGATGGTGATCTTCCTGCCCATCTGCCAGGTAGGATGCCGGAGGGCGTCGGCCGGGGTGGCCGTTTCCATCCGTTCCCGGCTCCATTCCCGGAAAGGGCCGCCAGAAGCGGTAAGGATCAGCCGCCGTACCTCCCCGCGGTCCCCACAGGCCAGGCACTGATAGAGGGCGGATTGCTCACTGTCCACCGGCAGAATGCGCCCGCCCTTTATAAGGGCCCGGTCCACCAGGTCATGGGCGCAGACGACGCTTTCTTTATTCGCCAGGGCTACGGTCTTTCCTGCCTCCAAGGCACGGAGCAGCGGGGCCATACCCGCGAAGCCGCTTACGCCGTTTACTACCAGCTCTCCTTCCGGCAGGGCGGCCAGCTCCTCCGCCGCTTTCGCCCCGCAGATGACCCGGGCGCCCAAACCCTCCAGCAGGGGCGCCTGGGCCGGATCCTGTATGCCTGCGTAAGCTGGGCGAAATTCCAGCACCTGCTCCCGCAGAAGGGCGCCGTTTGCCCCAGCGCAGAGGGCCTCCACCTTGAAATATTCCGGCAGGGCACGGACAACTTCCAGGACCTGCCGGCCGATGGAGCCGGTGCTGCCCAGGATAACTACTTTCTTCTTCATAATATTTATCTTAATGGCCGGCAAAATAATACCCCTGGGGGAAAACTGCCGGAAGTCACAGGGCCCGCATGCAGATGAGCACCACCGGAGCGCACATGAGCACGCTATCCAGCCGGTCCATCATGCCGCCATGCCCAGGAAAAATCTTACCATAATCCTTAATGCCTGCCCAGCGTTTGATGGCAGAGGCAAAAAGGTCCCCCACCTGGCCTACGCCGCCGCAAAGCAGGCCTATGGCCAAAGCCGGGCCCAGGCCCGGCACCAGGCCCCATTCCACATATGGGATAGCCTGCTGGCCCAGCCACCAGGTGAGCAGCCCCCCAAGCGCGCCCCCGAAAAAGCCGCCTATGCTTCCTTCGATGGTCTTTTTCGGGCTGATATGAGGGCAGAGCTTATGCCGGCCCAGGGCAGAACCTACAAAATAGGCCAGCGTATCCCCCACAAGGGGGCCAGCAAAGCAAAGGAAGAGCAGGTTTGCCGATATGCTGGCTATATTTGCCAGCATAACATAAAATGCTAGGGGATACACGAAAACAAACAGCGAACAAATCGTGTCCTCCATGGTTCGCTTTGTGTTGAAAATCTGTTCCGCACAAATTGCCACGACCCAGATCAACAACAGGCTTTCCAGAAGGGACCTGGCCTCTCCCCCGATGGTTGCCAGCCAGCAGATGGCCGCGAAGCCGTAAAGGGGCCAGATGCACAAATCGTGCCCTTTCTTTTTAAAGGCATTGCGCATCTCATATACGCTGATGACCGCCGCCGCCGTAAAGGCTGCCGCCCGGAACCAGGGCCCCAGCACAAACACGGCAATCAGCAGCAGAACCAGCCCGATCCCAACCAGAATTCTTGTTTTCATATCCCCCATCCCCTCTTTTTATCCCTGCAAGGCGCCAAAGCGGCGGTTTCGCCGCTGGTATTCCCGCAGGCAGTCCACATATCGTTCATCGGTGAAATCCGGGAAGTAGTCCTGCACAAAAACAAGCTCCGCATAGGCTGCCTGCAAAAGCAGGAAGTTGGAAAGGCGCTGCTCGCCCCCGGTGCGGATCACAAGATCCAGATCCGGGAGGCCAGCCGTATAGAGGGCGTTCATCAGGTCCGCCTCGGAAACGGGCTTTCCCCGCGCTACCAGCAGGTTTGCAGCCCGCACAACTTCCCCGCGGCTGCCGTAATTCAGCGCTACGTTCAGCTTAAGGCCTCGGTTGGCCCCCGTCTTTCTTTCCGCCGTTTCCAGGGCTTCCTGCACGGCGGCGGGAAACACGCTCTTTTCCCCCAGGGTGCGGATGCACACCCCGTTTTCATGGAGGGAATCCAGCTCCCGGCGGAAATATTCCATAAACAGGCGCATCAGGGCATCGATCTCCCCGGCGGGCCGCTTCCAGTTTTCCGTGGAAAAAGCATAGAGGGACAGGGCCGTAATGCCCAGGTCGCTGGAAAGGCGGATGAGCCCACGGAGCCGCTCCATGCCGGCCCGGTGACCCATAGGGCGCGGCAAGCCCCGCTCCTTGGCCCAGCGCCCGTTTCCATCCATGATAATACCCACATGGGCCGGCAGCTCCGGCGCTAACCCCAGGCTCTGGGGTAAGATCTTCGCCATGACAACCTCCTGCTCGCTTTATATGATGAAAAGGGGATACGGGTAAGCACCCTTATCCCCCTTTATACTACCCCTTTTCCTGCCAATGCAGGTCCGTTTTAAAATATGCATAGACCAGCTCGATCCGCCCCGGCTCCCGCTCCAGAGCCCGCAGCACCCGCTTTTCGTTTCCTGCCCAGGGCCTGGGGCTGCTGGTCTGCCTGCACAGGACTTCATAGCCCTGCTTCTCCAGCCGGCGAACCGCTGTATCCAGAGGCAGGCCCAGTATAGACCTCAAACCTCCATAATCTCCTTTTCTTTATCTGCGATGATCTTATCGATATCTTTGATGAAAGAATCCGTAGCCTTCTGAGCTTCTTCTTCCATCTTTTTCTGATCGTCTTCGGTGATATCGCCGTTTTTCTTTTCTTTTTTTATGGTCTCGTTGGCATCCCGGCGAATGGCACGGATGGCTACCTTGGCTTCCTCGCCCTTTTTCTTAACCACCTTTACCAGGTCCTTGCGGCGCTCTTCCGTCAGCTCTGGGAATACCAGCCGGATTACCTTGCCATCGTTGCTGGGGTTGATGCCCAGCTCGCTCTTTTGAATCGCCTTTTCGATTTCCTTGAGGGCGCTGGGGTCATACGGGGCGATCACCAGCAGCCGGGGTTCCGGCGCGGAGATATTGCCCATCTGATTAATGGGCGTTGGGGTGCCATAATAGTCCGCCGTAATGCGGTCTAAAACCTGGGCATTGGCCCGGCCGGCCCGCAGGCCGCCAAGATCCTGCTTGAGGACCGAGATCGTTTTTCCCATTTTTTCTTTTGCCAATTCCACAGCGTCCATGTTCCTGCCTCCTGTTTATGGTAAAACTCAGGTTTATATCCACCTTGTTCTTTTTATTTTAATGGAAAGCGGCCGCCTATGCAAGCCTATTCTCCCGCTTCGTCGATCAGGGTGCCCACGTCCTCCCCCCGCACGGCCCGCAGGATGTTTTCCGGCTCCGCCATGGCAAATACCAGAATGGGGATATGCTGCTCCCTGCAGAGGGCGATGGCCGTCTGATCCGTAGCTTGTAGGTTTTCCTGCAGAACCTTCTCGTAGCTCAGATGGGTATAGCGGAGGGCACCAGGATTCGTTCTAGGGTCTGCACTGTAGACGGCATCCACGTTTTTCGCCAGGAGCATGGCATCCGCCCCGATCTCTGCCGCCTTAAGGGCGGCAGCCGTATCCGTGGAAAAGAAGGGCACGCCGCTTCCGCCAGCAAAAATGACGACCCGGCCTGCAGCGAGAGCTGCCTGGGCGCCCCGGGAGGTATATCCATCAGCAATCCGGGGCATCTCCACCGAGGATAGGACCAGCGCGGGCACGCCCAGCTTTACCAGGCAATCCTGCAGGGCCAGGGAGTTGATGACCGTGGCCAGCATCCCCATCTGATCCGCCCGGTTTCTATCCATTTCCCCGCTAGAACGGCCCCGCCAGATATTGCCGCCCCCCAGGGTAACGCCCACCTCTACGCCCATGGCATGGAGGGCCTGGATCTGCCGGGCAGCGGCCTCTACCTTATGAAAATCCACCGTTTCTTTGCCGCCCCCCAGGGCCTCGCCGGAAAGTTTTAAGGATATGCGCTTATACTTGAGCATAGCTTCTCCTTTGTATTTTTAAATGGATAAAGGCGGCCTGCCGGGCTTTCTCCCCTGCGCACTGACTTGCAATACCCCGAAAGCCAGAGCCGCAAGCAGGCTTATTCCTTTGGAGGCCAGAGGCTCCCAAACGGCAGGCATGGCGGAGCAAGGGGCTTTCTCATTTCCCCCCGCTAACCGGAACCACGCAGGCAGGCAAAGGAAAGGTGCGAATCCCCAAAAGCTGCCTGCATCCATTTTTGCAAAAAAGTTAAAAGGAACGCCCAGCGGGCGTTCCTTAAGCGGAAACTTATTTCTTCATCTGGCCCATAACTTCTTCGGCGAAGTTATCTTCCCGCTTCTGAAGGCCTTCGCCCATCTCAAAGCGATAGAAAGCCCGTACATTCATGTCGCCATTGCGCTTGATCAGCTGGGCAACGCTGATATCTGGCTCCTTCACAAAAGGCTGCTCCAGCAGGCAGACTTCTTTGTAATATTTCTCAATCCGGCCCTCTACCATCTTCTCGATGATGTTGGCGGGCTTGGGCTTAGGCTCATTCATAGCCTGCTCCCGCAGGATTTTGCGTTCATGCTCCACGTCGTCCTGGTTTACATCGGCCTTGGAAAGGCAGGTGGGCTTGGCGGCAGCGATATGCATAGCGATATCGTGCGCAACGGGCTTGGCAGAAGCCGCATCCTGGCAGGCCACATCCACAAGCACGCCGATCTTGCCGCCCAGATGCACATAGGTATCCACCATGCCATCCTCCACGTGGCAGCGGGCAAAGCGGCGGATGGTGATCTTTTCGCCGATCTTAGCAACGGCCCGGGTAATGAGCTCCGCTACGGTGCCATCGCCCGTATCCAGGGCCATCAGCGCATCCACATCGGCCGGGTCCTTATCTGCGATCAGCTTTGCAATGGTATTTACCAGGGCTTTGAAATCATCGGTCTTGGCTACGAAGTCGGTCTCGCAGTTCATCTCCACGATGACGCCGGTCTTACCATCTTCGCTGACATAGCTGGCAACGATGCCCTCGGCCGCAATCCGGGAAGCCTTCTTGGCAGAAGCCGCCAGGCTCTTTTCCCGCAGATAGTCCATGGCCTTATCCATATCGCCATCGCACTCTACCAGGGCCTTTTTGCAATCCATCATGCCAGCGCCACTCATCTCGCGCAGCGCCATTACGTCTTTAGCGGTAAACATTTGCAGCTATCCTCCCAGAAATATTAAAAATCGTCCTCGTCCTTGGCAGGTGCTTCCTCGGCGGCAGCATCTTCCATCTGCTCGCCCTGGCGGCCCTCCAGCACGGCATCCGCCATCTTGGAAGCAATCAGCTTGACGGCGCGGATGGCGTCATCATTGCCGGGGATGGCATAATCCACGTCATCGGGGTCGCAGTTGGTATCCACGATAGCCACTACCGGAATGCCCAGGGCGTGGGCTTCCTGCACAGCAATGCTTTCCTTCCGGGGGTCTACCACGAACATGGCGCCCGGAAGCCGCTTCATATCCTTGATGCCGGAAAGGTTCTTTTCCAGCTTATCCCGCTCGGCCATGAGCTTGATGACTTCCTTCTTGGGCAGCAGGGCAAAATCCCCATCCTGCTCCATCTTTTCAATCTTGCGCAGGCGGGCGATACGGGTCTGAATGGTTTTAAAATTGGTAAGCATACCGCCCAGCCAACGCTGGTTTACAAAGAACATTTCGCAGCGCTTGGCTTCCTGCTCGATGCTCTCCTGGGCCTGCTTCTTCGTGCCCACGA
The DNA here is from genome assembly GCA_944336625.1 of uncultured Clostridia bacterium. Taxonomy (GTDB): domain Bacteria; phylum Bacillota; class Clostridia; order Christensenellales; family CAG-138; genus Pelethousia. The sequence goes on along the minus strand of CALVLF010000097.1, from coordinate 26,779 downwards.
AAAGAACAGCCTCGCCGCTCTCCGCTACGCTGCGGATGAAGTCATAGGCCTGGTCTACTTTTTTTACGGTTTTCTGCAGGTCGATGATATAGATGCCGTTGCGCTCGGTGAAGATATATTCCTTCATCTTGGGGTTCCAACGGCGGGTTTGGTGGCCGAAGTGTACGCCGGCCTCCAGCAGCTGCTTCATGGAAATAACAGACATGATTCAAGTCCTCCTCGTTTTTATTCCTCCCCCGCGTCATCGCGCCCGGTAACCCCTCCTGGGGCACGAGCCGCGCGCTCGGCGGAGTGCGTAGTGGCGCTTTCCACGGGCGCCCGTACGGAAGCTATTGTATCACGGCCCAATGCCCCGGCGCAAGGCTTTTTTCGTAAAATATGCCCATAGCGGCAAACCTGTGGCAGGGTTTTATTTCCTGGGAAAAGCTGCTATAATAGCCGCGTATTATCAAGGAGGGTTTCTTTTCGTGAGCGAGCATATCCGTTTTGGGCCGGCAGGCAACAGCGATGGTTTTTACGCGGCAGGCTATAAGCAGACCCGCCAAGCCCCGGCCTGGCTCCGGGGGCTGGGGCTGGACGCCTTTGAGTATTCCTTCGGGCACGGCGTGCGCATGGGAGCGGATACCGGGGCGGCCATCGGCGCCGCCTTTGCAGCGGAGGATGTGGCCCTGAGCGTCCATTTGCCCTATTTTATCAACCTGGCTGCGGAGGATTCGGAGCGCCGGAAGAAAAACCTGGGCTACTTTACCGACGGACTGCGGGCGGCCCAAAGCATGGGGGCCCGACGGGCCGTGTTCCACCCCGGCTCCGGCAAAGGGGACCGGGCTGCCATCCTGGAGCGGGCTAAAGGCTTCCTGCGGGAGATCCTGGCAGCGCTGGAGGCAGACGGCCTTTTGCAGGGCATTACCCTCTGCCCGGAAACCATGGGGAAAATCAATCAGCTAGGCAGCCTGGACGAGGTCATTGCCCTGTGCAGGGTGGATGAACGTCTCTGGCCTGCTATCGATTTTGGGCATCTCCATTGCCGGGGGCTGGGAACGATCCAAAGCCGGGAGGATTATGCCGCCATACTGGATGCCTTGGAAAACAACCTGGGCCGGGAGCGGACCCGCACCCTCCATATCCATTTTTCCCGCATGGAATTCACCGCAGGCGGGGAAAAGATGCATCACACCCTGGCGGATACCCAATATGGGCCGGAATTCCAGCCCCTGGCGGAGGAATTGGCACAGCGGAATTACCAGCCCATCATCATTTGCGAATCCAGGGGAACCCAGGCGGAAGACGCCGTTCTCCTAAGGGAAATGTATGAAAGGGCATTATGCTAAGGGGGCTTTTGCCCCGTTAAGGCAAAGGACAGGCTGTTCCGCCATCTTCGTGTTAAACAAATAAATAGTTGCTTTTTGCGAAGATATAGTTTAGTATATAGTTCAGATGATGCACACCATCTAATTGTAAGTTTCCTTGCTATTTTCGTTATAATTTGTTATGATTTAAAATAATAGTATAGTGTTTTGTTGTTGTAAATAATCTATTTAGCGAGAATTATTGGATTCTTTTTATTTGATTTTGAATTTAATTTATTTAAGTATTGATTTCATGTTGTCGTTTTGAATTTTACACATTAAGTATTTCTTGCTATATTCGCTTAAAAATGCAATGCAATAAGCCCGCTTCAATCATTCTTTGCAAAGACAGGCATAAATTAAATGCAAACCAGCTTTTTATTTTGGCAAAGCCAAATTAAATCACACACAGGAGGCAATTCATGAAAAAACTACTATTATGGGCCATGGCAGTGGTAATGGTTCTAGCGTTGGGCGCATGCAGCAGCCCCGCTTCCTCCGATGCGGGAGAGGATACCTCTTGGCAGGAAATCCAGGAAAAGGGCTATTTCCTGGTAAACCGCAACGATGCTTATCTGCCCCTGACCTTCCGGGATGAGAACAATGAGAACGTAGGCTTTGACGTGGATCTTGCCAACGCCGTAGGCGAGTACCTCGGCATCGAAGCCCGGGTGTTCCTTTCCGACTGGGATAGTAAGCTGATCGTGCTCAATGGCCACGAGGCAGACGTAATCTGGTGCGGCTTTACGGTAACGGATGAGCGGCGGGAGCAGGTGCTTTTCACCGACTACTACCTGGCCAACACCCAGCTCATCGTAGTGCCGGCAGATAGCGATATCCAGTCCAAGGCGGATCTGGCGGGCAAGACCGTAGGCTGGCAGCTGGGCTCCAGCGCCGAAGGCCTCATCAAGGCAGACCCCATCTATGAAGAGATGGCGGGCGAACGGACTTACGTCAACATGACGGAGCCTCTGATGGATATGACCAACGGCCGTATCGACGCGGCAGTGGTAGACTCGGTCTACTATGGCTACTGGTCCACGGAAGAAGGCGTAGCCGATCAGTACAGGGTGCTGGAGGATTCCTTCGGCGAGGAATATATGGCCGTCGGCACCAGGCTGGAGGACCATGCCTGGAATGAGAAACTGAACGAGGCCCTTATGGCCGTCATCCACAGCGATGAGGGTGTCGCCATCTCCGAGAAGTGGTTCGGCCGCAACGTATTTGAAGATCTGCCCGGCTATAGCGATTATGAAGGCTAGGCCCGGCCTAAAATCGCCTGAAAAGCAAATATTCCCCGGATCCCCGCCCTTTGGCGGGGATCCGTAAAAGTCGGGTAAAACAAGTTTCAGAGGAAATAAACGGTCTTTTTTATCTGCATATGAGGTGAAGCGCGTGGAATTATTTAACTACATTCTTACGATCATGCCCATGATGCTGACCGGCCTTGTGACCACGCTGCACATGTATTTCTGGTCTGCCATCTTCGTGATCCCTCTTGCAATCTTCTTTGCATTTTTGAAAGTAAGCGGCCCCCGCCCCATCCGCTGGATCCTCAATGTCTATACCTGGGCCTGGCGGGGCACGCCCCTTCTGCTGCAGCTGATGGTGGCCATTTTCGGCCTGCCAACCATAGGAATCAATATATCCAATAAGTTCGCCGTTGCCGCGGTAGTATTTTGTTTGAATAATACGGCCTATGTCACGGAAATCATGCGCAGTGCCATCGAATCGGTGGACAAGGGGCAATATGAAGCCTGCCAGGTGCTGGGGTTTTCCCGGGTATGGACCATTCTGCGGGTTATCATTCCCCAGTCCATCCGCATTGCCCTGCCCCCTACCTGCAGCATGATGATCAACCTGATCAAGGATATGGCCTTGGTGAATATCATCAGCCTGATGGATCTGACCCGCAGCGCCTATATCATTTCCAACCGGGACAGCACCATCTCCCCTTATGTGATCGCCTTCATCATGTTCCTGCTCATCACGAGCGTACTTATCAAGCTGTTTGGCGTGCTGGAAAAGCGTGCCATGCGCTATGATTAACGGGAGGTGTAACCATGGCAGCAGGCTTTTGGGATTATATTGTAGAAAGCATGCCTTCCATTTTGGAGGGTCTAGTATATTCTGTTAAGTTATTTTTTCTGGTAGGTATCATCACGCTGCCCCTTTCCATGCTGGTGGCCGTTGCCGCCGCCCGGGGGCCCAAGTGGTTCAAGGGTATCTATAAGGTCTATAGCTGGCTTTTCCAAGGCTCGCCCTTGATGCTGCAGCTGTATCTAGCATATTACGGGCTGCCCTTTTTCGATGTGATCCTGCCGGTGGATTTCGTGGTCATCACGGTGTTCGTCCTGTGCTTTACGGCTTATCAATCTGAAATATTCCGAGGCGGCATTATCTCTACGGATATCGGCCAGTATGAGGCCTGCCAGGTGCTGGGCATGACCAAGGTCCAGACTATGCTCCGGGTGGTCATCCCGCAGACGGTCCGTAAGGTTCTGCCCTCCACCTGCAGCCAGGCCATCGTGCTGTTCAAGGATACTTCCCTCGTTGCCACCATCGGCGTGGGCGACCTGTTGCGCAGCGCCCGGGCCCTGGTCATCCGCGACCTGCGCATCGACGCCTTCGTGGTAGTGCTGGTGATCTACCTGATCATATCTTCCATTCTGGTGGCGATCTTCAATAAGATGGAAAAGAAATATTCGATTTATGTATAGGGAGGCAGCATATGTCACAGGAAGTCATGATAAAACTTGTAGATATAGATAAAAGCTATGGCGAGGTACAGGTTCTCAAGGGTGTGAACCTGGAAGTCATGCGGGGGCAGACCATCTCCATTATCGGCCCTTCCGGTTCGGGCAAGAGCACGCTGCTGCGCTGCATCAACAAGCTGGAAGCCATCAACAGCGGCTATATCGAAATTGAAGGTATAACAGTGGCCTCTGCAAACTGCCCGGATCACCCCATGGCCTCTGCCGCCCAGGTAAAGAGCGCCCTCGGGAAGACCGGCATGGTATTCCAGAGCTTCAACCTTTTCCCCCATATGACCGTTATGCAGAACCTGATCGAAGCCCCTGTTCACGTAAAGAAGATCCCCAAGGCCCAGGCCATTGAGATCGCTAAGGAAAAGCTGGCGGAGGTAGGCCTTTCCGACAAGGCGGATGCCTACCCGTCCAAGCTTTCCGGCGGGCAAAAGCAGCGGGTAGCCATTGCCCGGGCCCTGGCCATGAGCCCGGATGTTATCCTCTTCGACGAGCCTACCAGCGCCCTGGACCCGGAGCTCATCGGCGAGGTGCTGGATGTAATCAAGGGGCTGGCGGAGCAGCACATGACCATGATGGTCGTTACCCACGAAATGGGCTTTGCCAAGGAAGTATCGGACAGGGTTATCTTCATGGATAACTGCAACATCGTGGCCGACCGGCCGCCCCAGGAATTCTTCAGCGACCCGGACCATCCACGGATCAAAGCCTTCCTGGATAAGATGCTGACCAAGCATGGCTAATCCAACCAAGCCCGGCCCTTTTCCCATATTCGTGCATTCCGGGAATCCGGCGCAATCCGCCGGATTCCTTTGCGCCCTGGCAAATATGCGCAGAAATGGAGAGAAAGCGGAGAGCCGGGAAAAATAGCTTGTCCTTCCCCGGATGGCTGTGCTATTATAATGTGTGGTGAAGTTATATCGCCGCCCATGCGCGGGGGCAGATATGAAATACGAATAATAAACTTTGGAGGTATATCCCCTATGATTATGGCAGGCGATTTTCGCAAGGGCATAACCGTCGAGATCGACGGCAACGTTTGGACCGTGGTGGATTTCCAGCATGTTAAGCCCGGTAAGGGCGCGGCCTTTGTCCGCACCAAGCTCAAGAATGTCATGACCGGCGCCGTGCTGGAGCGCACCTTCAACCCCAGCGATAAATATCCCAAGGCCCACATCGAAACCAAAGAGATGCAGTATCTCTATAACGATGGCGATCTTTATTACTTCATGGATACGGAAACCTATGAGCAGCTCCCGCTGAACCATGACCAGGTGGAAGATGCCATCAACTATATCGTAGAAAACATGAACGTAACCGTCCGCTTCTTCAAAGGAAGCCCCTTCTCCGTGGAGGCGCCCAACTTTGTAGAGCTGACCATTACCGAGTGCGAACCCGGTGTTCGGGGCGATACCGCCACCGGCGCCACCAAGCCCGCTACCCTGGAAACCGGCGCCCGGGTTAACGTGCCCCTCTTCGTCAATGAAGGGGATAAAATCCGGGTGGATACCCGCACCGGCGAATACATGGAACGAGTTTAATTCGGGCATCCTGAATGGAGCGGCATCCTTTTCGATGCCGCCCAATCTTAATACAAAACCAAAGGAGGTTCTCCCATGGGCTATATGAAAGAAAAAGTTGCGTACCTGCGCGGACTTGCCGAAGGCATGGAGATTGGCGGCGATAATAAAGGCAAGCTTCTGAATTTAATGCTGGAGACCATGGACGAAATGGCCACGGCCCTGGATGACAACGAGCTTGCTATGCAGGAATTCGATGAGTGCATCGACGATATTTATGAAGAGCTGGATACCCTCAGCGACTACGTTTTCGACGAGGACGAGGATGAGGACTACTTCGATGAGGACGATTTTGTAGAAGTGGAATGCCCCCATTGCGGGGAAACCGTCTATTTTGACCAGGAAATGCTGGAAGGTGACGATCTGATCTGCCCGAACTGCAATGAGACGATCCTTCCGAAAGAGGATTGATTTTCCCGCCGGCTTTTCTCTAAGGAGCAGGCCTTTCGGCTTGCTCCTTTTTATTTGGCCCTTTTCCCAGGGGTTTCCATTGGCTTGGAGAGAATACCCTGCCGTCTTTTCGGCGCCATGCGCATAATTTCACCTTCCGGTCACTTTTCGCGGGCTTTCTTTCTGCCCGGCAGCATGCTATAATGAGCCCATGTATATTACGCCTGCAAAAATTTATCTCGTTTGCCTGGTTCTGGGCTATTTACTGGGAAATATTCAATTTGCCATTATTTTCAGCCACCTTCTGCACCATGATGATGTCCGCGCCCATGGTAGCGGCAATGCGGGAAGTACGAATATGCTTCGTGTTTTTGGCCTAAGGAGCGGGCTGCTTACCTTTTTAGGAGATTTTCTGAAGGGTGTTGCCGCCGTTCTGATCGGCCGGGCCCTGGCCGGCGAATATGGGAGCTATATTATGGCCATGGGCACCATTCTGGGGCATGATTTCCCCGCCCTGCTCAAGTTCAAAGGCGGGAAAGGCGTCGCTACTTCCATAGGTGCTGCCATCGCCATAAACCCCATCATCGGCCTTATCACCGCCGCGGCTGGGGTAGGGATGGTGATCTATACGAAATACGTTTCCGTAGGCTCCATGACCGGCGGAGTGGTATTCATGCTTCTTTGTATGGTCTTTGGAGAGGGCATCTGGATCCGTCTTTTTGCTTTGGCAGCATGCTTGCTCATCCTTTTGCGGCACGTGGAAAATATTCGCCGTCTGCGTACCGGGCAGGAAAGCAAGATCTCCTTCCACAAAAAGGGCTGACTTTGCTCCACCCCACTCCCTTTTAAGGGAGTGGGGTTTTATTTCCTTGGCAGGCCTGTTCCGGAAGCTTAACCGTTTTCAAATTCCCGGGTCAGCTTTGCCAGAGCCTTCTTCTCTACCCGCGATACATAGGAGCGGGAGATTCCCAGGAGCTGGGCAATTTCCCGCTGGGGAAGGATCTGGCCGCCCGTAAGGCCATACCGCAGCTCTATCACGGTCCGCTCCCGGCCCGTCAGGGCCCGCTCCATGGCTTCCCGAAGCTGGGTTCCAAAGATCGCCAGCTCCACCTGCTTCTGCACATCCCCGTCTTCAGAATGCAAAACCTCCGCCAGGGAGATCTCGTTCCCATCCTTATCTACGCCAATGGGGTCGCTCAGGGATACCTCCCCTGCCGATTTCTTTTCCGCCCGCAGGCTCATGAGGATCTCATTTTCAATGCACCTGGCCGCATAGGTAGCCAGGGTATTGCCTTTATCCGGCTTGAAAGTGGATACAGCCTTGATAAGGCCCACCGTCCCAATGGATATCAGGTCGTCCGTATCCCGCTTGGGGCCACTGTACTTTTTCGCAATATGGGCAACCAGGCGCAGATTACGCTCGATCAGCTTGCAGCGGGCCTCTCCATCCCCCTTCCCCAGCCTTTCTATCAGCGTCTTTTCCTCCTGGGGAGAAAGCTGGGGTGGGAAGGCGTTTCCCCCGCGCACATAGCCCGCAAAGAAAAATATCTCCCGGGCCAGCTCCAGTATGGCTTCCAGCATAATGCACCTCCGAATTCAAGGTGTATCAGCTTATGCCGGTTTTTCTCGTTTTATGTATAAACCTTGTCCGCCCATGGACAAATGGCCGTATTCATTGCGCAGCTAGATGGGGTATGCCCTCCCCACTCCCTGCGCTTCCTGAGAAAGCAGGGCTGGGAGCTGGGTGCGGCAAATAACAATGGGGCAGCGCATAAGCCGCTGTCCCACATTCTTCATGCTCCACCCTTTGGAAAGTCTTTTCACATGCTGCACTTCGGCCCTTAAGGCCATCCTCCAACGCCGGCGGATCCGCAATTGCGCTTTTCCGGCTACAGGAGCAGGTCCACAACCAGGCCGCTTCCCAAGGCGAAGGCCATGACAAAGGCCAGATAAAGCATAAACCGGCGGAAACCCAGGACGATCTTCAGGGCGCCCAGGTTTGTGATCTTCGTTGCAGGGCCGGTGAGCATAAAGGCCGTAGCGCTGCCCATTCCCATGCCATCCGCCAGCCACTGCTGCAGCAGCGGAATCGTCCCGCCGCCGCAGGCATAGAGGGGAACCCCTATGGTGGCGGCCATCAGAACGCCAAAGGCCTCATTTCCGCCAAAGAGCCCCGTCATAAATTCCGCCGGCACATACCGCTGAAACAGGGCGGAAAGCAGGATGCCTATGAGAAAATAGGGGCCGGTAGCCTTCACGTTTCGTCCCAGATTCTTCAGGAACCGCAGGAGGAGGTTAGGGTCCGTATCCCGGCTCTCAGGCGCGTCAAATCCGTGGAAATCGAAAAAAGACCTGTCTCGGTAAAATATCCGCACCAGCAATCCTGCCAGCATCCCGCACAAGAAGCAGGTCAGAATGCGGATAAGCAGGGCCTCCGTGCCCAAAGCCCCGCTATAAACGATCAGCTGGGGATTGAGCAGGATGGAACTCATCATAAACGCTGCCAGCCAGTCCTCCCGAATGCCGCTGCGATAAAAGGAGGCAGCCAGGGGAATGGTCCCATACATGCACAGAGGCGATGCAATGCCCAGAATGCTGGCCAGCCCCAGCCCCAGGGGGCCCAGCTTCTTATTTCCCAGGGAACGGAAGGCCGCATGGATGCTAGATTTGGCAAAAACGGAAATTGCCGAGCCCAGTACCATACCCAGCACCCAGTAGGAAAAAATCTGCCGGAGTTGAAGCGTAAAATAATACCAGAGGTATATAAGCTCCCGCTGCAGCAAATCCAGCATATGCTTCCTGCCTCCTTCCCATGCTTCTCAGGCTGCTTGCAAATATGGCAGGCTTTTTACTGGCTCTGTCCTGCCAGCTCCGCTGCCTGGGCCCGGCGAAAAGGAACCAAGCCCGTGCGGTTCAGCGCTACCATGACGGCCGGGATCAAAAGCAGCTGTACAAGGATGCCGGGAATGGCATTGAGGAAAGCTTCCATGATAAAAACCTGGAAAGTCAGGCCGCTGCCGGTAAGGCCCAGCTGCACCGCCTGAACCAGGCCCCATACTATCCGCCCAGCCAGCATGGCTAAAAGCAGGCAGCGGTACAGGGCGCGAACGCACTGCCATTTGGACAGGCTGTAGAACAGCCCCGCCACAAGGCCATAAGTCATCAGCTCAAAGGCCATGGCTGTGGCCGTAGGGAACAGGGGTGGCATGCCGAAGATGGCGGAACGCAGCAGCGGGAGGATAAAGCCCACCACACCACCATAGCGCCAGCCACAAATTAGCCCGCAGAGAAATACGGGGATATGCATGGGCAGTAGCATATTGCCCACCTGAGGGATCTGGCCGGTGAACAGGGGAAGCACCAGACCCAGGGCCAGGAACATGGCCGCCACGACCATATTATGCAGCTTACTTTTCATATTTCACCTTTTTATGCATCTAAGTTCACCAGTTCATAGGCGCGGCTACCCAGGCCGATTTGTTCAGCATGCTCCAGGGTATGCAGGCCGTTGCGGCTCTCGATCCGGTTTATGAGGGACTGGCCGTCCTCCGCAGCGTATACAAGATCAATGCAGGCCTGGTCCAGCGCCACAGGATCGGTGGAGGCCAGGATGCCGATATCATGCATGTCCGGCTCCGCCGGGTTCCCATCGCAGTCGCAATCCACGGAAAGGCGGTTCATCACATTGATATATACGATATTTTCTCCGCCTCCCAGGTAATCGGAAACGGACTTTCCAGCCTCGGCCATGGATTCCAGGAAGGCATCCTGGTCGCCACCCCATACATTGGTACGGCTGGTGCCGCCGCTGTGGATCCAGGCCTTTCCTTCGCTGGAACCCAGGCCGATGGAAATATTCTTGATGGCTCCGCCGTAGCCGGCCATGGCATGCCCCTTGAAATGCGAGAGGATCAGGTAGGAATCATAATCCCCAAAAGCAGCTCCCACGTAGTTTTCCGTCAGCCGCGTTCCACCCTCTACCGGCAGGGCCATGGAGCCGTTTTCATCCAATATCTGAAAATCTGCAATGGCGGTAAAGCCATGATCCTCCGCCACCTGATAGTGCATAGCGGTCTCCGCTCGGGATCCGCCATAGGCGGTGTTGCACTCCACAATGGTGCCCCCTACCAGCTGTACAAGATCCGCGATCAGCTCCGGCCGCAAGTAATTGCTGGCAGGCGGCTCCCCGGTGGAAAGCTTTACCGCCACATTGCCGGCAGGCGTCCAGTTCAGGGCTTCGTAGGCAGCCAACAGCCCTGCCGGGCTGATATCCTCCGTCATATAAACTACGGACCCGGCGGCAGGGGAGGTAGTTTCCGCCGGCGTTTCTGTCCTGGTGGTCTGCTCCGGTGCCGGCGTCTGGGCTGGGGCAGTGGAGTCTGCCGGGGTGGTGGCAGCCTCCGGGGCCGGGGTTGGCCCGGCGCAGCCGGCTGCCGCCGTCATTAACAAAGCACCGCTCAGCAGCCAAAGAAGTCTTTTCCGCGTCTTTTTCATGTGCTTACTCCTTTCCGGCAGCTTCTTCAATGCAGCGAATCGCATTGAGGCTGCGGGGATATCCAATATAGGGCAGGCACTGGGATACCACCCGGATTAAAAAGGCCTTGTCATTGCCAAGGTTCATATTTCCCTTGGCGTGGGCAGTAAGCTGGGGTTCACAGCCCCCCTGGGCAGCCAGGAAGCAGAGGGTAATCATCTCCCGCTGGGCCAGGGTAAGGCCCCGGCGGGTATAATAATCCCCAAAGCAGTTAGCTGCCAGCCAGCGGTTGATATGCCCGGCTTTCCAGGCTTCTTGCATTCCTTCGCCAAAGATGGCAACCTGGGTTTCCACGCCTTTTTCCAGCCGGTTTTCCATGGTAGTGGTAGCCTGTCCCTCCAAAGGAAGCGAAACGCCCCGGCTTTCCAGAACCTGATTAACCGCCCCCAAGAAAGGATATACGCGCCCTATTCCCAGATAATCCACCGCCTGATAGACGATCTCCTTCACGCTGACGGCGCTAACGCCCGCATCCAGCGCCCTAGGCAAGACCTCCTGAAACTCCGCCAGGCCCTGGCAGCCCAAGAGCGTTGCCAGAATGGCCATATACCGGGTTTCCTCCGGAAGCTGCTGCCCCGCTTCCTGCACCACCTCGTCGAAGGCGAAGTGGGCAAAGCGCTCCATAAATTCTGGATCCGTTTTATACAAATCCATTTTCCTCAGCCCTCCAATCTGCGTTCTTTCTATCTCTTGTATCTGTTCAGCCGCTTTTCCGGCTTTCTTATTCCAGGGCGCCGTATTCCGCCTCCGTCACCGGCTCACACCAGTCGGTAGCGGTTTCCTCCCCCGGTACCTCAAAGGCAATATGGCTGAACCAGGAATCCTTCTTGGCGCCGTGCCAGTGCTTTACCCCGGCGGGGATATAGATCACAGAGCCGGGAACCAGGCTGACCGGCGCCTTCCCTTCTTCCTGATACCAGCCCTCGCCCGCGATGCAGATGAGCATCTGCCCGCCGCCCTTTTTTGCCTGATGGATATGCCAGTTGTTCCGGCAGCCCGGCGCAAAGGTTACATTGGCCAAGCCCAAGGGGCATTCTCCGGGGGCGGTAAGAGGATTCAGATAGGACGCCCCAATGAAATACTGGGCATAGCCGGTATTTGCCTGCCCTTTTCCAAAGATATTCATGGGTTCAAAAGCTGCTTCGTCCTGATAGCGCATGATAAAAACCTCCTTTATGCATTTCTTGCTTCTCGGTATTGCGAATCGCATACCCTTCGCAAATGCGGAGGATATGCGGTTTTTACGGCCCGCCTGGATGTTGCCGGAGCCTCAGCAGCGGCGTCTTTTTGCGCCGGCGTCCTATGCCCAGCGGCTCTTCTTTTCCCAGATCAGATAATCCAGGCTGTCCAAAAGCCGCTGCTTTTCATGGATCTGCGTTAGCAGGGTGCAGCGCTTTTTCCGCAGCATGCGGATCCGCCCTTCCTCCCCCACCTGGGTTTCTGGAAGCAGCAGATATTCCCGCGCTTCCCCTTCGGAAAAACCAGCGCGTAGCAGCATGCAGATCAGGCCTAGGTTTTCAAAGTCCTCCTCTTCATATGCGCCGCTTTCCGGGCTGGAGGCATCCCCCCGGATAAGCCCCCAGGCAATATATTTTTTCAGGGTGCACAGCGGCATCCCAAACTTCTTTCCGGCTTCTGCCAGCGTCATGTCGCAATCCTCCGGCGATCCTGCTTCCTGCCCGCCTTACAAGGGAACAGATTTCCGCCTGTATTTATGCAGCAGAAGGGCATGGCGCCTTCCTTTTCATAAAAACCAGGCGCCCTTGGGAAGCCGGGCTTCCCTTGGACGCCTTTATTGTAATCCAGTGGATTCTATATGTCTAATGCTTAGGATTTATGATAAAGCATGTTCTTTATGCATGGTTTTGAAATGCTCCAAAAACTTCCCGGCGATGCCCAAATTGGGCTGAAATTTTTTCCAGACGAATACGGTGCTGAGGGATAGTTCCGGATACAAAGGCCGGAATACCATGCGGCTGCTTTCAAATAAATTGACGGCCCCCTCTATGGTTAGGGCGGAAGCGATGCCCTTATCCACCAGGGAAACCACGTTGGTGATAATGTTGTGGGTAGCGAAGATATTCAGCCTGGAAAGATCCTCTTCCAGCCAGTTTTCCAGCACCCTCTGCAGGGTAAGGCGGTTCGTGGTAATAATAGGAATATGCAGCAGGTCACTTTTTTCGATGCATTCCTTCTGCGCCAGGGGATGCTCTACGTTCAGAAAAAGGCCCCAGCGCTCTCTTTCCTTCATTCGGATATACTCGAACTTTGTTACGTCGATGGGCTCCAGCAGCACGCCGAAATCCAGCAGCCCCTGCTCCAGCCGCTCTTTTACATATTCCGCGCTGTTGGTATACAGCTCATACTGGGCCTTGGGGTACTTCTTGCGGAAGCTGTCTAAAACGGTGCTCAAAAACTCCAGGGCCAGCAGCCCGCCGCTGCCGATGGAGATAATCCCGCCGAGCTCCGCCTGCTCTTCAAATTCGCTCTCGATCTTTCCCATGAGCGCAACCACTTCTTCCGCCCGTCGGCGAAGCATAATACCCGCATCCGTCAGCTGTAGATGCTTTCCGCGGATAAACAGCTGAACCCCCAGCTCCTCCTCCAGCTGAGCCATCTGCCGGCTGAGGGTAGGCTGGGTCAGGTGGAGCACCTCCGCCGCCCGGGTGATGTTTTCCTCCCGCACAACAGCAAGGAAGTATTGTAATACCCGAAACTCCATCTGCCCCCTCCTTTTCCGCTTCCTGCTTCTTAATTTAAATTATTATAATATGCCTGCTGGCCCGGGAGCAATGCTTTTGCCTTCCTGCCTGTAGACAAACAAAAGCCCACTTGGAGGGTTCGGGGCCGCAGCCCAGCTTTATTCCTTTCTGCTGGCATGCGCGTAAGATCCGTAAAAGCCCAACTATACAGGGCTTTCCCTGCAACCGGGCCTGACATGAACAAAGCGAACAAGACCCGGCTGAAAGCCACGAAAAAAGTGGCCTCGCCAGCCACTTTTCAACATACTGAAGCGAAAAGCCCCCTGCGGGGCCTTATCGGGATTGGATGGCCTATTTCCCCGGGAGAGCGGGTTCAATCCGCAAAATATCCCCCGGCCGCAGGGGCTCCGCGCAGGCGATCTCCAGCTGCTCCCGGGGATGGGGGGCGCTGTTCCGGGGGCTGCCCTCCATATCCCATATTCCATCTATAGAAAAGCTGCGGGAAATGTCCCCCGGGGAAAGAATGGAAAGCCGGTCTCCCAGCCCGAATTTATTCCGCTGTTCCACCAGGGCACGGCCGCGGACCGGATCATAGGCAAGAACCAGGGCGCCGATGGTGGCCTCCCCGATGTAAGCAGCGCTCCGTGGGGCCTGATAATCCCCCTCACCCAGGGCGAAGCCGGTGGTATAGGGCCGGTGGGAAGCCCGGTTCAGCTCCTGCAGAAGGCCATCGGGCAGGGTAAAAGGCTTTCCCTCCGCCCGGCAGCGGCCATAAGCATCCAGCGCCATGCGGTAAGCATTCACCACGGTAGCCACATAGGCGATGGATTTCATCCTGCCTTCAATCTTCAGGCTGTTGAGCCCGGCTTCTGCCAAGGCAGGAATATGCTGGATGAGCCGCAGATCCTTGGAATTGAGAATGTAGCTGCCCCGCGTCTCCTGCTCCAGGGTCAGCCAGCCCAGCTCGCCCGATGGGCCCTGTTCCCGGAATTCATAGGCCCAGCGGCAGGGCTGGGCGCATTCGCCTTTGTTTGGATCCCGGCCGGCGATATAGGCGCTGAGCAGGCAGCGGCCGGAATAGGCCATGCACATGGCCCCGTGGACAAAGGCTTCGTATTCCATGCCTGGCGGGCCCTGGGAAATAAGCGCCTGCATTTGCGGGATGGATAATTCCCGTGCCAGAACGATGCGGCTTATGCCCTGCTCCTGCCAGAAGGCTGCAGCCTCGGCATTCAGGGTATTGGCCTGGGTGCTCAGATGCAGGGGCATATGGGGCAAAACCCGCCGGGCCAAGCGAATAACGCCGGGGTCATTTACGATGAGGGCGTCTGCCGGGGCGGCCTGCTCTAAAAGAGGTGGCAACGCCTGGATGTCCGCATCCCGTGCGAAAGCATTCAGGGCCACATAGACCCGCTTGCCCTGGCCATGGGCCAGGCGGCAGGCCGCCTCCAGCTCCTCCTGGGAAAAATTATCGGCGTAGTTTCGCAGGCTCATGGCCTTGAGGCCAACGTATACCGCATCCGCCCCAAAGCGCAGGGCAGTTTCCAGCCGCTCCGGATTGCCCGCTGGGGCCAGGAGCTCGGGCAAAGGGGGCGCGGAAAGGTTCTGTACCTTTATTTCTTCCATGGGCTTTATTCGTCCTGCGCTTGATCTGCGCTGCCGCCTTCCCCCTCTTCCGCCGAGGAAGCTGGGGTTTCATAAGGACTTGCGCGATAAGCATCCCGGTCCTCCAGGAAGTCGTCATAATTCGTGGAGAATACCAGATCCGTGGAGGTATGGGAGCGGAGGACGAAATAGAGGTAGCCGTCCTCCAAATATTCCTCATCCGGCCAAAGGGCAGCTACAATAGCGTTTTCCCCGGGGTTACAGATGGGGCCTGCCGGCAGTCCATCGTGGGTATAAGTATTATAGGGGGAATCGGACTGCATCTGCTCCGCGGTGAATTCCAGCACGCCCCTGGTTTTGAAGATATAGCCCAAAGGGGCGTCGCTCTCCAGCCGCATCCCAGCCTCCAGCCGGTTATGGAATACGGCGGAAACCTTGGCAAAATCGTCTGTTTTGGCTTCTTTCTCAATAATAGAAGCCAAAATGATCACTTCGTCCAGGCTCATATCCAGCTCCTGGGCCCGCGCTAGATATTCATCCGTCAGAATATCGTTGAAGCGAAGGAGCATGCGGGTGATGATGGTCTTTTCCGAGGAATCCGCATAAAACTCATAGGTATCCGGGAAAAGGTATCCTTCCAGGGCATAATCCCGCGCTTCGCTTCCCTCCTGGTTCGTTACGTTGGCGATGAAGCTGTATTCCTGAAATTCCTCTCCGGTTCTGCACAGCTCCAGGAAGGTGGAGGTATCCTCCAGCAGGCCCTCACGCACCAGCTTATCCGCAATTTCCTCTATCGATAGGCCCTCCGGCACCGTAAAGGTAACGGTCTGCCGGGGCGGATTACCCAGGCAAATAGCGTCCACGATCTGGGCAATGCCCATGTTTTTGCTCAGAACATAGGTACCCGCCTTCAGGGAGCTGGATTTGCCCGTAAAATCCACATAGATCTTGAATGCGGCCTTGGAGCGGATCAGCCCCGGTTCACCCTCGCCGCAGGCCTCATACAGAGCCTTGGCAATGGTGGAAGCGCCGCTGCCCGGCTCGATGGTAACGGTAATTGGGGTGGCGTCGTTTACATCCACGGGATAGATGTAGGCCTCCAGCACCATCTGCAAGCCCATCCAGAGCCCGCCCAGGCAGATCCCCAAGC
This sequence comes from uncultured Clostridia bacterium, assembly GCA_944336625.1. Lineage (GTDB taxonomy): Bacteria > Bacillota > Clostridia > Christensenellales > CAG-138 > Pelethousia. The sequence continues at coordinate 10,707 of CALVLF010000097.1, read as the reverse complement.
TCAAAAGGCCTATGACCAGCGGGCGTATCCCCCGCCATAGCTTATGCAGGCGCACCCGGCGCACCCGGGCCTTATGGCGGCGTTCGCTGCCATTATCCGGGGCATGCTGGCCATTTTCCATAGGCGAAAGCTCTTTTCTTTCCCTGGTCATGCCTGCTCCAATGCCCCCAAATCCACATCCACGGCCTCTGCCAGGATTTTATATACATCCCCCAGCATCCGGTTCAAGCGGAATTCTGCCATAAGATATGCCGAAGCATCCTGGTTGAGCATGAGCACTTCCCCCAGCTTTTGCAGCTGCTGGAGAAGCTCCTGATCCTCCTGGCCGCTGAGCTGGGCAGCCTGGGCTTTGAGCTGAAGCTGATGATATTCCTTAAGCAGGCCCCTGGTGGTTTCATTGGCTATGGCAGTTTCCCGCAGTTTTTTATAGGTGGTATATTCTTCGCTTTGGGCAATATCCTTGGCCAGTTCCCTGGCTTTATCATAAATCATGTCTATGCCTCCTTTATATTTCTATGATAATGGGCAGAATCATGGGCCTGCGTTTGGTTTGGGCATATAAGTAGGTTTTCAGATCGCTGCGGATGGTATTCTTGATGTTGCTCCATTCGCTTTTATGGCATTGCCCAAACTGGAGAGCTTCCTTGCGCACCAGATCCCGCGCTCCGTTGATAAGCTCCTCGCTGCTGCGCACATATACAAAGCCCCGGGAAAGGATCTCCGGATTGGCCAAAAGGGCCCCCGTCTGCTTATTCAGGGTAATAACCACGGTAAACAGGCCATCCTCGCTCAAAAGCTTCCGATCCCGCAAAACCACATTGCCAATATCTCCTACGCCGCTGCCATCTACCATTATGCTGCCCGCCGGCACCTCGCCGGCCAGCTTACCCCGGTTCCGGCTCAGCTCCACCACGCTGCCAGGCTCCGTAATGAATACGTGATCTTCCGGAACGCCCATTTCCTGAGCCAGTTCCGCATGCTGGTGCAGATGCCGCACCTCTCCATGCACAGGGATAAAATACTGTGGGTTGGTAAGCCGAAGCATAAGCTTGAGCTCCTCCCGCCGGGCATGGCCGGAAACGTGCACGTCTGCCATGCGGTTATACACCACGGAGGCCCCGTTTTGATACAACTGGTCGATCATATGGCCTACGCTCCGCTCGTTCCCGGGGATGCTGGAAGCGGAGATGATGACCATATCCCCCTTGCCCACGTTGAGCCGGTGGGAGGAATTGGCCATGCGGAACAGGCCGCTCATGGGCTCCCCCTGGGAGCCGGTAGTAATGACGCACACCTGGTCATCCCGAAGCTTTTTGAGTTTTTCCACGGGCACCACGCTCTCTTCCGGCAGGTTCAGATAACCCAGCTCCCGGGCCAGCGCAGAGATATTCTCTACACTCCGCCCCTGGAAGCAGATCACCCGGCCATAAGCGATGGCCAAATCCGCAATCTGCTGGATGCGGTAGATGTTGGAAGCGAAGGTAGCCACGATAACTCTGCCCTTGGCCCTCTCGAAGCAGTTCTCAAAGGTTTTGCCAATCTCCCTCTCGGAGGGGGTATGGCCGCTCTGCTCCACATTGGTGCTGTCGCTTAAAAGGGCCAGTACGCCCTTGGTGCCATAATGGGCAAAACGGCGGATATCGATGGGCTCCCCGTCGATAGGCGTGTAGTCCACCTTGAAATCCCCTGTATGGATCACGGTACCGATGGGGGTATTGATGGCCAGCGCGCAGGCGCCGCCGATGGAGTGGCTGGTCTTAATGAACTCCACGTTGAAGCAGCCCAGCCGGATGGTATCCCCGGGGCTGACGCAGTTCAGGTTAGCGCTCTTTATTTTGGCCTCCTCCAATTTATGCTCGATGAGGGCAATGGTAAGCCGGGTGCCGTATACGGGAACGTCCAGCTTTTGCAGCACGAAGGGGAGGGCGCCGATATGATCCTCATGGCCGTGGGTGATCAGGAATCCCCGGAGTTTTTCCGCATTTTTTTCCAAGTAAGTCGTATCCGGAATTACCATATCGATGCCGGGCATATCGTCATCCGGGAAGATAAGGCCACAGTCCACTACGACCATGTCCTTGCCATATTCGATGACCGTCATGTTCTTCCCGATCTCCCCCACGCCGCCCAGGGGAATGATTTTCAATTTTGATGCCAACTTATGATGTCTCGCTTTCTTTTCCATTTTTTCCGTATCATATTTACCTGTTATCCAGGCATATCCTTTGCTATTTCTTGCGCCTGCTATCCCTCTAAGCCAAACCCCGGCCCAGGCGCGTTGCGGCAATAATGCCCTTACTATAGCATATTGCCATTTTATTACTATTTTATTATACTATTTGTCCACCCGCCCTACAAGGCAGAAAAAATGTAAACAAATTTGGATAAGAGAGGGCTGGTTTTGTGCATGCTTTGCAAGGTGGCGCAAAAAATCCTGCATTTCTTTCCTTTCATGACGGCTCCATCCAGGTCTCTATGCGAGAAGTACAGCCATCCGCAGGCATTGGCTGCGTTTTTGTGTTGAATGCGGCGACAGGTTGCGCTATAATGAAAATGCGATAATTTTGAAATGCATATAAACGAAGGAGATACCCTATGCCCAGTTCCGCCGCCAGCCGCAGGCCCCGCCAGGGCTACCCTGTCCGGCAGGCTTCCCAAGCCACCCCTACCCACCGTAAGGCACCCAAGCGCTCCCGCCTTTCCCGCACCATTGCCGCGGTAACCCGGGCGCTGGTTGTGTTCGTGGTGCTGCTGGGCGTGGGGCTGGCGGTGCGGAGCCATTTCTTCGTACGGCCCAGCGCGGAAAATCTACAAAAATTTCTAAATACTGGCACCTTTTTTAACGGTATCACCATAGATGGCGTCAATGTAGCCGGCATGACCCTCCATGAAGCCCGGCAGACTTTCCTGCCCCGCATTGAAGAGGCCGCCAATTCCATCAATATTTCCGTGCGCTATGAAAGCAGCCTCTGGCTGCTAACGGCCGTGGACCTGCAGGTGGAAAGCAACCTGGACCAGGTGCTGGCGGAGGCTATGCTTCTGGGCCGGGGGGGCACGGACGCAGAAAACAAAAAGACCATTAAGGCCCTCAACGAAGGCGGACAGGCCTTCCACACCGGCTTCACCGCCGATCCTACTGCACTGGCCAGCAAGCTGGCGTCTATCGGCAAGGCTATCGACACGCTGCCGGTGGAACCCTCTGCCCAACCCAATACCTACTGGGCGGAGGAGGGCAACGGGGAGCCCTCCTTTACCTATTCAGAAGGGAAGGACGGTTATATGCTGGATGAATCCGCCCTGGCCCAGCAGATCCTCACCTGCCTGGAAAACGGCCAATACCAGGCCGTGCTAGATCCGGAGCTGGTTCTTACTCCCCCCACTATGACCTTGGAGGACGTGCAGGCCTATACTCAATTCCGCTCTTTCTATCAGACGGACTTTTCCAGCCGCAGCGCCCGCAATACCAACCGGGTGGGCAATATTCAAAAGGCTACCACCATCCTCAATGGCGCCGTGCTGGAGCCGGGGGAAACCCTGGATTTCAACGAATTCATCGGCCCCCGCTATGAATCCGGCGGCTGGCCACTGGCGCCGGGCATCGTCAATGGCGACCGCTATGAATTGCAGCCGGGCGGCGGCATATGCCAGGTTTCTACCACCCTGTATATCGCCCTGCTAAAGGCCGGGGCCATGCGCAGCGACGTGAGCGAAACCGCGGAGGAAGCCCTGGCTGCCCCCATCAACATCACCGAACGCAATAAGCATTCCTGGCCCAGCTCCTATGCGGACCGGGGGCTGGATGCCACCGTTACCACCGGCGGTAAGAACCTGGTTTTCACCAACCAGATGGATACGCCCCTGTATATCTTCGCTTACTGCGACCAGGAAAACTATAAAATGAACATCTATATCTACGGCCAGCCTCTTCCGGACGGCTTGCGCTATGAGCCGGAGGGCGTCACCGTAGAGGAGATCGAGCCCGGAGAAACCGAATATACGGACAACCCCAACTGGCCCACCGGCTATGAAGAAGTGGAAGCAGAAGGCCGTACGGGCTATGTAGCAGAGGTTTATATGAACGTATATCAGGATGACGAGCTGATCTCCCGGGAGCTGCTGTATACAGACAGATACCGGGCCGTTACAGAAAAGATTACCCGGGGCACGGGGGATCCATCCCTCCCCACCCCCTCTGAAGATTAATCCAAACCAATCCCAGCCAGGAGGAAACCATTTTTTATGAAATTTTCCAGCAAGATCCAGCGCTGCGAGCTCTCCCCCATCCGCAAATTCTACCCCTATCAGGTGGCTTGCAATAAAAAGGGCATCAAGATCTACCATCTCAACATCGGCCAGCCAGATATCGAAACCCCTCCGGCCTATTTCCAGGCCATCCAGCAGCGCCACAAACCCGTGCTGGCCTATGCCCCCAGCCCCGGTATCCCCGAGCTGATCCAGGCCGTGCAGCGGTACTATGCCCGCCTGGGCATTCCCTATGCCGAAGAGGATATTCTCATCACCACCGGCGGCAGCGAAGCCCTGCAGATCATCTTCAACTGCATACTGGATGAGGGAGACGAGATCCTGGTGCCCGAGCCTTTCTATCCAAATTATGATACCTTTGCTGCCTGCGCCGGGGGGCGTATTGCTCCCATTCCCACCTTCCCGGAGGAAGGCTATCATTATGCTACCCGGGAAAAGATCGAGCCGCGGATCACGGATCGTACCCGGGCCATCCTCATCACCAACCCCGGCAACCCCACGGGCTCCGTCCTTACGCCGGAGGAGATGCGCCTGATCGGGGACATCGCCAGGGAGCATGACCTTTTCCTCATCAGCGATGAGGTATACCGGGAGTTCGTCTATGGCGGCGAACCCCTGCAAAGCATGGGTTCCCTGCCGGGTTTGGAAGAAAATACCATCATTATCGATTCCGTCTCCAAGCGCTTCAGCGCCTGCGGCGCACGGGTGGGGGCGATCATCACGAAAAATCGAGCGCTGCAGCAGCACGCCCTGAAGATCTGCCAGGCCCGCCTTTCCGTGGCCACCTTGGATCAGCAGGCCTGCGCTGCCCTGTATGATACGGACCCCTCCTACTTCGCCGCCGTGCGGGAGGAATATAAGCGCCGCCGGGATACCATCTACCGCAAGCTACAGGAGATCCCCGGCGTAATCTGCAAGGAGCCCCAGGGCGCCTTCTATGTCATGGCCAAGCTGCCCATTGACGATGCGGATGCTTTCCAGACCTGGCTCCTTACGGAATTCCAGGATAACGGGGAAACCCTTATGTATGCCCCGGGCGGCGGGTTCTTTGCTACGCCGGGCGTAGGCCATGATCAGGTTCGCTTCGCTTATGTGCTCAACTGCCAGGACCTGACCCGGGCCATGGATCTACTCAAGCTGGCCATTGCCCAATATAACGCCCGTTAGCCCCGCCGAATTTCCCGTTGCAATAAAAAGCGGCCCCTACAGCCGCTTTTTCCATATCCACTTCCGTGGGGAAAGGAGCAAAAATGGAAGCCTGCTTTTTCAGCAAGGCGCCGGAGCTCTATCCGGTTTACCTGTCCCTGGCCGGTAGGCTGGGGGAAACCTATGGGGATCTATCCCTTCAGGTAAAAAAGACGCAGATCTCATTCTATAATAAGCACCTGTTCGCCTGCGTATCTTTCCCCCGCCGTCTCCGCAAGGGACAGAACCCCTGCTTTATTCTAACCTTCGGCCTTCCTGCCCGCGTAGAATCCCCGGCCATCTACCAGGCGGTTGAACCCTATCCCAATCGCTGGACCCACCACGTCCTCATCGAAAAGCAGGAAGACCTTACCCCACAGGTCTATCAGTGGCTGGATGCGGCCTACTGGTTTGCCTGGAACAAATAAAGAGCTTCTATTTACTTCCTGCACAGGCCCCTTCCAGGGTTTCCAGATGCCATATGCCCCCTCTGCCGTGCATATCCGCTGCATAGAGGATATCGGCCTCCCGGGGGACCTGCAGCGTCTGCTTGAGGCCGGGTTCCAGATCATAGGAAAGGGGCCGGAAGTATCCATCTTCCATGATGCCCATGGCCAGGTAGGCCAGCCCTTCTTCCTCCGGCCGGATCCATTGGCCCCCCCGCCGTCTGGACAAGGTGAGGGCAGGCCGGGGAAATTCCGGAAGCGGCGCCCCATATTGCAAAATGAACGGCTCCTGTTCCGCAAAAAGGCTGGGATCCCGCTGGCTGGCCAGAATTCGCTTGCGAAATACCAGCATGGATACGGGGGAGGCATCTGCCAGTATCCAGCGCCGGCCCAACCTGGCGGCGGCTGCCGCAGTGGTGCCGCTGCCGGCGAAAAAATCCAGCACCAGGTCCCCCGGCCGGCTGGATACCTGGATGATTCGCTCCAGCAGAGCCGTGGGCTTCTGGGTGCTGTAGCCCGTGCGCTCCGGGTCCCGTTGGTGCAGATGGCCGATATCGCTCCATACATCCCCGGGAAATATGAGGGAATCCTGGGAATAGGTATATTCCCGCCCATTGGAGCGGATCGAATAGCACACCCGGCCCTCCGCGTCCAGGCTGCGCTTCATGTGGTTGCGCCGGGCCTCCCCCCGGGGTGTTCCCAGGGCCTGGATATTGAAGTACATATGCCTGCTTTTCCGGTAGAGGAGAATGTTATCATGCTTCCTGGAAAAATGCCGTGTGGCCCGCCCGCCGCTTCGATAGGCCCAAATGATCTCATTGACAAAATTCTGGGGCCCGAAGATCTTGTCCAATAGCAGCCGCATTTGGGCGCTCATTCGATAATCGATATGCAGGAACAAGCTCCCTGCAGGGGCCAACAGGTCATGGCAGAGGCGAAGGGCCTCCTCCATCATGATAAGATAGTCCGCCTCTTCCAAATCATCCTGATATGCTGGCACCTTGACGGGGCTCTGCCCCCGGGGGAGCTTTGCCATGAACACATCCCCAGTGCCAAAGGGTGGGTCCAGATAGATGGTTTGCACCTGCTGGCCATACTCCTCTCGTAAAGCCGCAGCTGCATCTTGAAACCGGGCCAGTAAAAAGCGCCCTCCCTTTTCCACAGAATAGAGCTCGCCTTTACAGGGTATTCTGGACATATCCACCGCTCCTTTCCATTCCATCCGATAGGATTATCTTGTATAAGCTTAAAACCCCAGCGTAGGACAAAGGCCTTTCCAGCTGGTTTGTGCGCTTTTTATGCGGATATATATTTGCGTCAGGAAAAACGAGAAATAGATCTGCTTTTAGTGAAGGAGCAAAGAAAGAAATTATTTACAAAGGGCAGGAAAAGGGAACGTGGCTTTAAGCCAAAAAGCCCCGGCGTAAACCGCGCCGGGGCTTTTTCTACTCCAGGTCATAATATCGATGGGCGTTCTTTACATGTTTTTCCATGGCAGATTTTGCCCGCTCCGGGTCATGGGCTTCCAGCGCCTGGAAAACGGCCCTGTGCTCCTGCAGGGACTCATCCGCCCGGCTGGGAGCTGTCAGACTGGAGCGCCGGGCCCGCCGGGCATTTTGATGGAGGGAGGTAAGCACATGGCGGAGGATACGGCTATTTGCGGCCATGAAAATAATGGCGTGGAATTCCCCATCCAAATGGGCCAGCTGAACCACATCGTTTCGCCTGGTATACATTTCCATCAATTCCAGTTTTTCCGCCAGCTTATTCAGCTGGGCCTCATCAATCCGCTGGGCAGCCCACCAGGCAGCCTGCCCTTCTAACAACTGCCGGATAATGTAAATATCCTCCAGGTCCGCATCGGTTATGCCCTGTACCCGCATACCCCGGTTGGGAATGCTCTGCACCAGATCTTCTAGCTCCAGCTGCTTGAGGGCCTCCCGCACAGGCGTACGGCTGACGGCCAGCTCTTCTGCCAGGCGGGTCTCTACCAGATATCCGCCGATGGGGTAGGTCCCATCCAGAATGCCGTCTCGGATATGATTATATACTTTTGCAGTTAAAGACTGTTTTTCATTCGTATCCAAAAGCATTGGAATTTTTTCTCCTGCGTCACCTTTGGTTGTATTTATTTTGTACCTATATTGTATTCCAATATGCAAAGGGATGCAAGAAAAACCTGCAAGGCGCACATACTGATGCTATCATCAAAAAAGGAAGCGAACACGAATGCATTGCGTTTTACGTATTTTATATATTCTGGCAATCCCGGTCCTTTGCTGTGCCTGCGCCCGGCCCAAATATGAGAGTCTGGAAGCGGCTGCAGCCCAGGGCGCCCGCCTAGGAGAATATATTTATATCGACGGGGTAGATGTTTCAGACATGGCGCTCCAGGAAGCGGAAGATGCCCTGGCTGCCGCCCAGCAAGCTGCCCTGGAAGGCCGGTCTGTTCAGCTTATAAACGGGGAGGAAACCCTGGAGCTTTCCCTGGGAGAGCTGCCTATAAACTTCAACCGGGAGGAAGTGCTTCTGCAGGCCCTTTCCCTGCCGCCCCATGTGCCCAAGAACAGCCCCCGAGAACTGAGCTGCCGGCCTTCCGCTGACCTGGAAAGCTTACGGGTAGCCCTGCTGGAGCAGACGGACCCGCTGAATGCAGCCCCGCAGGACGCCGTTGCCGTCTATGATCCGGAGGCGGAGGATAATTTTGTCATCCAGCCTTCTGCTGCCGGAAGGCAGGTGGATGTACAGGCTCTAGCCCAGGAGATGCAGAGGCGGATCGATTCCGGGGACCTAACCTCTCCCCTGCCGGTTTCCTTTGTAGAGCTCCCGCCCGAATACACCACGGAGCAGGCAGAGGCGGAGCACCAGCTGATCACCGAGTTTTCCACCTCCTTTGCCGGCAGCACTTATAGCAAGGAGAACCGGGTATTCAATATAAGCAAGGCGGCAGACTTAATGGATGGCACGGTCCTATCTCCCGGGGAGGAATTCGACATGAATGCCGTCCTGGGGGACCGAAACGAGGAAAACGGCTGGAAAACCGCTGCAGGTATCCGGGATGGCGCTTATGTGCAGGAATATGGCGGCGGCGTCTGCCAGGTATCTACCACCTTATATAATGCCGTGCTCATGGCGGATCTGGAGATAACGGAACGGCACCATCATTCCTGGCCCCTGGGGTATATCGACCCCGGCAGAGACGCTACCATCAGCACAGGCGGGCCAAACTTCCGCTTTCGCAATACCTCCGCCGCGCCCATTACCCTTTCCGCCTCGGTAGACGCGGAGGAAAAAACCATCACCGTCCGCATTTATGGCCAACCTCTAGCGGATGGGGTTTCCATCCGCTTGCGCTCGGAAAAGACCGCTACCCTGGAGGATCTGGGAACGGAATACACCGTAGACCCTGCTCTGGCCCCTGGGGAAGTGGAGGAAGTGCGCAAAAGCCGGCGGGGCTGTATTGCGATCACCTGGAAGGAATATTACGATGCCGAAGGAAACCTGCTGCGGGAGGAGCAGGTAACGGAGGATAAATACCGTTCCATCCAGGGCCTGGTCAAAATATCCGGGTAAACAAAAATAGCAGCAACAGCGGGTTGCTTAGCTTTGAGAGTAGATGCTATAGCATCTGCCAGACGCGCTGTTATGGAAGCAAAGGAAGTTCTTCTTCCCTTTTAAACCAGAGCAGGCTGCCCGCAACCAAGGGTATTCCAGGCGGAGCTGGTGGAATGGCTCTACATTCCCCGGCAGGCCCTATCCCGCTGAGAAACCAGGGAACACTTCCGAATGTGGGAACTCGCAAGCTTCTCTCCAGGCTATTTGACATCTCTATCAATACGCTCCCTGGTTCCCCTAGATAGCTGGTTTCTCCGTGCTGCGGCCTGCCACCGGAGCAGCAAGGAAGAATGCGTGGCGTTCCTCCAAAATAGAAGCGCAAAAACCCTCTCCGAGATTGCGTCCCGGAGAGGGTTTAGGGTAGCATATGCCAAGCTGCGCTGCGGGCCTTAGGCGTTGGAGCGCCTCCGCTTGCCGTCGCTGTGTTCCATATGGTAGCAGAGACAGATCAAGCTATCCGTCATGTGAATATTTTCCACGGGGATGCCTTCCTCCACAATATCCATGGGCACGAAATTCCAAATCCCCTTAATGCCAGCCACCTTCATCTTGTCTGCGATGGATTGGGCCGCGCTGCGCCGGGCGGCAATGATACCGATGCTGATTTTCTGCTTGCGGATATAATCTTCCATCTCTTCCAGCGCCAGGACCGGCTTATCATTGATGGTCTGTCCGATTCGCTCCGGGTCGATATCAAAGAGGGCCTCGATCTGAATCCCCTCCTGGGCGAAGCCGGAGAAATTCACCAGCGCCGTGCCAATTCGCCCTGCGCCCACGATGATGGCCTTATAGGTCCGGTTCAGGGCCAGGATATTCCGGATCTCTTCCAGAAGATTGTCCACATTATAGCCATACCCCTGCTGACCAAAGCCCCCGAAACAATTGAAATCCTGTCGCACTTGCGATGCATTCAGGCGCATCTGCTGGGCGAGCTTGCCGGAGGAAATCCTTTCCACGCCTTCCTTTTGAAGCGCCGTGAGTTGCCGGTAGTATTTAGGCAGCCTACGGATAACAGCTTCCGAAACCCTTCTCTCCTCCATTTTTGCCTCCCGTTTTCTGGTTTTTGCCGGTTGCCCCAGGGCGCTGCCTCCGACAGCGAATAGCAACAACATACGTTTAAATTATAGTATCTCTAAAGGCCTTGTGTAAGATTCATTCTCGTTTTTTTCATTAGCAGGGGCGGAAAAAGGCGGATTTT
>CALVLF010000096.1 GCA_944336625.1 uncultured Clostridia bacterium | reverse complement strand
GAAGCCTGCAACCTGTTTGCCAAGGAGGTAAAGTAACATGCCCAATATGCGTATGGATAAAAACCCCATGCCCTCCCAGGACCCTAACGTCCGGAATAAGAATTTCCAGGAGGTTGCCCTGGGCTATACGGAGGAGATGGCCCTGGATGAGGCTGCCCGCTGCCTGAACTGCAAAAACATGCCCTGCGTAAAGGGCTGCCCCGTGCAGATCCATATTCCCGCCTTCATCGAAAAAGTCCGGGAAGGGGATTTCGAAGGCGCCTATCAGATTATCTCCCAGTCCAGCTCCCTGCCCGCCGTCTGCGGCCGGGTTTGCCCCCAGGAAAGCCAGTGCGAAAAATACTGCGTCCGGGGCATCAAGGGCGAGCCCGTGGGCATCGGCCGCCTGGAGCGGTTCGTAGCCGACTGGCACCGGGAGCATAGCGACGGCAGCGTCACCGTTCCCGAAAAGAACGGCCACCGGGTAGCGGTGGTAGGCAGCGGCCCTGCGGGCCTGACCTGCGCCGGCGAGCTGGCCCGCCGGGGGTATGACGTTTCCATCTTCGAGGCCCTGCATACGGCAGGGGGCGTGCTCATGTATGGCATTCCGGAATTCCGTCTGCCCAAGCACATCGTTCAGGCGGAGATCAATACCCTCAAAAAGCTGGGGGTAGATATTGAAACGGACGTGGTCATCGGCAAGACGGAATCCGTGGACGAGCTCTTTGCCGAGGGCTATGAAGCCGTATTCATCGGCAGCGGCGCTGGCCTGCCCAGCTTCATGCACATTCCCGGCGAGAACCTCACGGGCGTATATTCCGCCAATGAGTTCCTCACCCGCATCAATTTAATGAAAGCCTACCTTCCCGGCTCTTCCACCCCCATCCGCCATGTACATAAGGTGGCCGTGGTAGGCGGCGGCAACGTGGCCATGGATGCCGCCCGCTGCGCAAAGCGCCTGGGCGCCGAGGAAGTCTATATCGTCTACCGCCGCAGCGAAGCCGAGCTTCCCGCCCGTGCGGAAGAGGTGGAGCATGCCAAGGAAGAGGGCATCATTTTCAAGACCCTCACCAACCCTGTAGAGATCCTTGCCGGCGAAGATAAGTTCGTCGCCGCCATCCGCTGCCTAAAGATGGAGCTGGGCGAGCCGGACAGCAGCGGACGCCGCCGCCCCATTCCCATCGAGGGCAGCGAGTTCGATATCCCGGTGGATACGGTGGTCATGAGCATTGGTACCACCCCCAATCCCCTGATCAAGTCCACCACCGCCGGGCTGGAAACCACCCGCAAGGGCGGCCTTGTTACCGATGAGAGCGGCAAGACCACCCGGGAGGGCATTTATGCCGGCGGCGACGCCGTTACCGGTTCCGCTACGGTCATCCTGGCCATGGGCGCCGGCAAAGAAGCTGCCCATAGCATCGACGAGTATATTAAGAGCAAGGCCTAAGCCCTGCGCAGCATGTTGAAAAAGCGGCTGTAATAGCCGCTTTTTTTGGCTTCAGCCGGGCTTTGTGGCCTGCACCCATGGTTGCCCATAGAATGGATAGGTGCGGCGGGGGCAGGTAGCGGTTTGCTGCCCCCGCTCTGTTCTGCCCAGTGCTTTCTAAAAGCGGTCTATTGCTTGGTATTTTGCCCTGGACAGAAAGCTAAGCAGCCATCTTCCTGTTCTTTGGCGAAGGAAATCTGTGGTTTACCATCCCTTCTTTCTGTGGCAGGTGGAAATAAGGTATAGCTTCCGCCCCTATGTTTTTATAACGGCAGCATCCCAGCCCGCTTTGGGCGGAAAAATGCCAGATTCTTTTCCTATCCTAAAGCGGCGCATGGCAGCCGCGCCGCAATCCTTCCCCTGCCACGCTCCGTTTTCCCCGGCCATGGGGCAATGGATATGGCAAAGCAGTGCATATAGAAAGGAGGCCTCCTTTGCAGCAACTCGATCCCGCCCAAACCAGCCGGGCAGCGGCCTTTTCCCTTTGGATGCAGGCCCCGCAGCCTATGGTAACCCTTTTTAAGACCCTGGACGTTTCCAACCTGGTGCGCCTCAGCCGCAGGCAGGGGTATAAGTTCAACATGCTTCTGTGCTTCTGCATCGGCAAAGCCGCTTCCCAGGTGCAGGAATTCTACCTGTTGCCCGTGGGAAAAAAGCTTATGGGCTTTGATAGGCTGGCAGTGAATACGGTAGTGGCCCTGCCAAGTGGAGGCATCTGCACCTGCGATATTCCGGTTTCCCCTCGGCTGGCGGATTTCAACCGGGATTATCTGGCCCTGACCGGGCAGGTTCGCCAAAGGGGCGAGGCCTATGATCTGGGGGAAAATTATATGGTCATCGGCACCTCTGCCCTGGTGCAGACCTATATCGACGGGGCGGTAAATATATACGCAGGCATTTATAACAATCCTTTCCTCATCTGGGGAAAATATAAAAAAGGCCTTTTTAAGGCGGCCCTTCCCCTATCCTTCCAATTCCATCACGTTCAGATGGACGGCAGCCAGGCCCCTGCTTTCTGGAAGCCCTGCAGCGGGAAATCCGGGCATTGCGGCCCTAGGCCGGCCGGGCATTGGCCTTATTTTCCCGGCAAATGCAGAGCCGGCGGGGGCCCTTATTCACCGCTTGTTTACAAACTGGTTATGGAATATACATGCTTCCTTCCTTCTTCTGTCACATTCTTCTGGTATTCTATTTGCAGCAGGAGGGAAGCGGCATAAAATGCTGGCCCGGCATTTCGCGACCTGCTCCTGCCGTGGAACCTTCAGAGATGAGACGAACGTATGATTCCCCCCGATTCCGGCCCAAAAGGCCGGGAAAAGCCGGCTACAGGAGGCCGGCTTTTTTCTTTTCCCGCCCCAGGGCCCATTCATCCCTTGTTTACAAACCGGTTATGGAATGGCCACGGCTTTTCCCTTCTCTGGCCATATTTTCATGGTAATCTTTACTTATAGAAGATCTTTGTGGAGCGATGCGAATAAGCTTTTTACCCGATCTGGTTGCAGATTCCTTTACGATATCATAAAAGGCGCGATCCTCCCATACCAGCCGCGATAGGCTGGGGAAGGGGCTGGCCCGGAGGGCCGGCTTTTTTCTTTGCCGCAAGATACGTTCCTATCTATGAACTTTTATCGAAAAACAATAAATTTATATTGATTTTCAATAAAGCACATGGTATTCTAAGCGCGGAGGTGAGGAATCCCATGGATGCGAAAAATCTGGCCCGCCTAACCCGCTGGCTGTTGTATGGAGTCTTTGGGGGAATTGTTCTGCTGCTAATCGGTCTATATACCTGGGCGCCCCTGCGGGCTTTTTTCCTGGCCGCCTATGGGATAGGCCCGGGGGGTTCGGCCGTTGTGCTGGCTTTTTTAACAGCTATGGGCCTGATTGCCCTGTGGATTCTGGGAGAGCTTGTGGCGGTGCTGCGGACGGTGGAAGAGGATCCTTTCATCATGAAAAACGCTCGGGCCTTTTTCCGCATGGGCTTTGCGGCGGAAGCTGCTGCCCTGGCTTTCATCGCCAAGTGCTTCTCCGCCTTTACCTTTATGACGGCGGTGTGCGGCCTTGTCATGCTTCTGGCCGGGCTTTTTGCCCTGGTATTGGCCCAGGTTTTCCGCCGGGCCGTGGAGTATAAGCAGGAAAACGACCTGACGATTTAGGGGGGGCGCTTATGATCCGCGTGAATCTGGATATTATCATGGCCCGGCGGCATATGTCCAGCGGCGAGCTGAGCCAGCGGCTGGGCATAACCCCTGCCAATCTGTCCATCCTGAAAAATAACAAGGGTAAGGCTATCCGGTTTTCCACCCTGGATGCCCTTTGCAAAATTTTGGATTGCAAGGTGGAAGATATCTTAGAATATATTGAGGAGGAAGAACATGGAACAGATGGAAAGTAAAACGGCGCCTTCCCCAGCCCCCCAGGGGGCGGAAAAGCCCGTACCCATGAAATCCTGGCTTCTGCTTTGCACCCTGGCCATAGGCTATGGCTTCGGCTTTATTCTGCTGGGAAACTGGCAGGAAAGCCTGGAGCGGTGTATGGGGACTTACAGTCTGTGCTGGGGAATCTACCTGGCGGGCTACTACCTCTGCCTGGGGAAACGGGCCGCTTCCCACCGGGAAAGCTGGTATCTTCTGGGGGCAGCCCTGCTCCTTTTTTTCCATCCTGCCCTATACCAGGCGGAGCCCTTGCATTTGATCAATATCTTCGCCATTCCCCTGCTGCTCATGCTCCACGCAGTTATTGGAGCAGGCGGCTTCCCAAAGGGCCGAGCCTGGCCCTGGGTACGGGCGTATATCTTTGGCTGGTTCATATACCCCTACAGCAAGGTGGATCAATGGTTCCGGGCCATTGGGGGCCTTTTTCGGAAAAAAGAGGGGGGCAGCCCTGCCCGGCGCTATACCCTTCTGGGAATTTTGTGCGGGCTTCCCCTGCTGCTGCTGGTATGGAGCCTATTGATGCGGGCAGACCTGGCTATGGGCCAGGTTATGGGGAATCTCTGGGAAAATCTACCGGATATCTCCCTGGGGAAGCTCTTCGTCACCCTGCTGCTGGCCATGCTCTTTTATTCCTTTTTATATAATCTGACCTGGGGCGGGGGAGCGGACAGCGCCCCATCCCCGGCGGCCACCCCCCGTATTCCGGCTCAGTCCTTTCTGGCGGCGGCCTCCATGCTGCTCGTTACCTATGTTATATTCGCCGCCTTCCAGTTTACCTACCTGACAGGGCTCCGGGGCCTGCCTGCCGGGCTGACCTATTCGGAATATGCCGTCAGCGGTTTTTCGGAACTGCTGCGGGTCACGGCCATTAACCTTTGCGTATTCGGCCTGGGAATCACCCTAGTAAAGCCCCATCCCGCCCTTCGCCCCCTCCTTTGGGGCCTGCTGGGGGCCACTATTCTTCTCCTTCTCTCTGCTGCCCTTCGCCTGGGGATGTATATTGCGGCCTATGGCCTTACCTGGCTGCGGATCCTATCCCTGTGGTTCATGGTATATCTGGGAATCGTCTGCTGCCTGTGCGCCTGGCGGCTGTTGGGCAGGGCAGGGCTCCTCCGCCTCTGCGCGCTGGCCCTGGTGGGCTGGTATGTGGTGCTGAACCTGGTCAATGTGGAAGCCATTATCGCCAAGAGCGTTTTCCAGCAAGCGGACGCCAATGGCGGCATTCTGCCGGAAGAAGACGCCAACTATCTCCGCTATTCCCTCTCTCAGGATGCACAGGCCGTCATCTGCAACAGCGGCTATGTGGACCAGGTTTATTACGACGTAGCCCCCGAGGATTGGCCCTGCCAATAGCTACCCTTGTTCGTTAAGGGTACCCTTTCCCGGGAAATAAATCCCTGGATAAACAAGGGGCCTCATAAGGGAGGATGATTCGACGGCGGTCGGGCCAGCCGTTTCCGCCCAATTCAGCCATCCGGCTGAATTATTCTCCCTGCCATTTCGGTTGCAAATCCATGTGAAAAAAGGAGGAATCCGCCTATGGCACCGGTTCAACCGGCTCAGGAACCCATTCATACCAACCAGCAGGGCATGGAATTGGCCCTGGCGCAAGCCCGCCTGGCTCTCGCCGCGGGGGAAGTGCCCGTGGGCGCAGCCGTGGTGGATGAAGCAGGCCGGGTCCTGGCCCTGGCGCATAACCAGACGGGCCAGACTGGGGATCCCACTGCCCACAGCGAACTGCTGGCCTTGCAGGCGGCCCAGAAGGGCCGGGGGCGGGCCCGGCTTTCCGGCTGTACCCTTTATGTAACCCTGGAGCCCTGCGCCATGTGCACCGGGGCCGCCCTGCTGGCCCGGGTAGATGCCATCGTATTCGGGGCCTTTGACCCGGAGGCGGGCTGCTGCGGCTCCGTCATCGACCTGACGGACGGGCTGCTGCACCGGGCACCCCGCTGCATCGGCGGCGTGCGGGAGGAAGAATGCCTAGCCCTGCTCCAGGCCTATTTTCAGGCCCGGCGTTAGGGCTCCTTTGGGCCCGGGCCCGGCTCCTACGGGTTAACCATGCTAAGAAAAGCGCCTCCCCGCGGATAGGGAGGCGTTTTTTGTTTCCTGCCGAGAAAAGGCATGTCTGCTGCTTCATTCCTTTTTAGAAAGGCAAAGCTTTTCCTGCCGCTTTTGCTGTTCGCAGGTTCTAAAGGCGCTT
>CALVLF010000095.1 GCA_944336625.1 uncultured Clostridia bacterium | reverse complement strand
AATCTCGCTTTTGCAGAAGGGGCATATCTTCGTGGTAGGCGGGGCGGCTGGCGCTTCCTGCTTACGGAATGCTAAGGCGTGCAGGCGGTTTATGCCGCGTATAAGCAGGAACACCACAAACGCCATGATGATAAAGTTGATCACAGCCGTCAAAAAGGCGCCCACCCGGAATTCGGAGCCCCCCAGCTCCCAGACATAGGCGCTCAGATCCTGATTCCCAAAGAGCCCCAGAAGTGGATTGAGCAGGTCATTGACGAGGGAATCCACGATCTCCTTGAAGGCTCCGCCGATGACAACGCCGACCGCCATATCCATAACGTTTCCACGCATGGCAAAACTCTTGAATTCCTGCAGGAATTTTTTCACGGTAATCCTCCTTATTCCTTTTTATTTAGCATACCCTTAACGAGCAAGGAGCCCTAGCCGCAGCCTATCCTGGCTACAAGCTCCCCGGCCTATTTTCCCGAAGACAAAAGGGCCGGCCAGGCCCGCCTTCCCTTATTTTACGAGCTGCCTATTCCCCATTCCCTTCCGGCTCCGCCGGGGCCCCAGGGCGGGCGTGGTTGTAGATCTGCCGGTTATCCAGGGCCCACTGGCGCTCGGAAAACTCCCCGGGCCGCACGCCGGAAATGGCCTCATACATTTCAAAAAGGCGGGAATCCAGCACGTCCACCTGGGAGACGATTTCCGCCTCCGGAAACATGGGGGAACGGGGGCTGCCATAATCCGGCATGCCATGGTGGGAAAGAAGGATATGCTGGACCAACACCTTGACGGTATCGTCAATCATAAGCTCCGCTGCCGCCCGCTCTACCTGGGCTACGCCCATATTGATATGGCCCAGGAGCTGGCCCGCCGTGGAATAGCCTGAGGCCAGGCCCAGCTCCCCTACGGAAAGCTCAGGAATCTTGGCTACATCGTGGAGGATGATCCCGGCAAAGACCAGGTCCGTATCCAGGCTGGGATATATGCCCTTATATACGGCGCAAAGGGCTTTGGCCGCCTGGAGCATGGTATGGGTATGATAGAGCAGGCCCCCCCGCATGGCATGATGCAGTTTAAGGGCGGCAGGCCAGCGCAGCAGGGCTTCTTTATTTTCCCGGAGGATATACTGGGTGAGCATGCGCAGATCATTATCCGCAAAGCCCTCTGCGCAGGCATACAGGGCATCATACATATCCTGGGGCGGCAGGGGGGCACAGGGAACCAGCAGGCGCATATCCACCTCTTCCCCGGGCCGGAGGTTACGGATGCGGTCGATCTTAAGCTGCTCCGTCTCCTTCCAGATATTGATGGAGCCCCGCACCTTGATCACCGTATTGGGCGCATAGGTACCATGCTGCTCCAGGCTGTAATCCCAGAGCTTGGCATTGATTTCCCCCCCTGCATCGCAGAGGATGAAATCCAGATAATCGCTCCCCTTGACATTGCTCTTCTGGGTAACGGAGCGGACGATGCAAAAGCCCTCTACCTGGTTGGTATTGGGGTTGATAATATGATCCAGCAGAAACATTCGGCTCATTGGAAACCTCCCAGCGCGCGGCGCGTATTTTCCATCATCTTTTAATTATAACAGATGGAACCGGTTTCTGGCCATGGATTTTCGCCGGGGGAAAAAGGGGCGGGGAAGAGGAGGAAGAGGGGGGCGGCGGCGGGGAGCGCGAAGCGCTCCCGGAGGGGCCCGGCCCTCTTTTTCCCTTCCGGCAAAGCCGGGCGAACCGAACCTTGCCCGGCGGCTCGTCGTCGCAAAGTCCGCTTTACTCCGGCGGCTTTTTAGCCGTAGGCGAAAAAGCCGCCGTCGCGTCGCTCCCTTGCTCCGCCTCTCCGCAAAAGGCCGTCGCTGCTCAGTTGCAAGCGCCTTCGCCACGCTTCGCCTTGCTTTGGGCCTTTTGCGGGGGGCGGAATATGAGGCTGCATCGGGTGGGATAAGGCTTCGCTTGCGCAAGGATGGAAAAAGCCGAGGGCCATGATCTAGGACCCCGGCGGCTAAAAAGGCGGTTTGAAAGGGGCACCCTACCGCCTGGGCGAGGAACGAGAAAGCCCGGCCCCATAATCTACGGGGCCGGGCGGCTGTAAGCGAACGTCGCGGGCTCTAACAATCGTTTCCCTCCAGCGTCTGCGCGCGAATATAGCCGCGCGCTTAGCGCCGCCGTCCGCGCAGGACCTTATTCGACGGTGACGGATTTGGCCAGGTTGCGGGGTTTGTCGATATCGCAGCCCTTGAGCAGGGCCACATAATAGGCAAAAAGCTGCAGGGGGATGATGGCCAGGGAGGGGTTCAGCAGGGGATTGGCCCTGGGGATGTACATGACGTGATCCGCCGTTTCCTCTACCAGGGGCGTACCCTCCGGGGCCAGGGCCAGGACGATGGCACCCCGGGCCTTCACTTCCCGGATGTTGCTGATCATCTTTTCCTGCAAGGGGCCATAGGTACAAAGGGCCACTACCAGGGTGCCGGGCTCCACCAGAGAGATGGTGCCGTGCTTCAGCTCCCCGGCCGCATAGGCTTCGGAGTGGATATAGGAGATTTCCTTGAGCTTGAGGGAGCCTTCCAGGGCGATGGCCCAGTCCACATTCCTGCCGATGAAGAAAATATCCTTGCAGCCGAAATAAAGGGAGGCCAGGTACTGGATATGATCCTGGGCCTGCAGGGCCCGGCTGGCCAGCTCCGGCAGGCCGGATAGGGCCGCCAGATCCTCCTGCAGGCGGGTTTCGGGCAGGGTGCCCCGGCATTGGGCCATATACAGGGCCACCAGATAGCAGATGGCCACCTGGGCGCTGTAGGCCTTGGTGGTGGCTACGGCGATCTCCGGACCGGCCCAGGTATAGATCACGTCCTGGCTCTCGTTGGCGATGGAGCTGCCCACCACGTTTACGATGGATAAAACCTTGCTGCCCCGGGCCTTGGCTTCCCGCAGGGCAAAGAGGGTATCCAGGGTTTCGCCGCTCTGGCTGATTACGATGGTTAGGGTATGAGGGGTAACAGGGGGGTCCATATAGCGGAATTCCGAGGCCAGCTCCACGAAAACCGGCACCCGGGTCAGCTTTTCGATATAGTAGCGGGCTACATGGCCCACGTGGCTGGCGGAGCCGCAGGCTACGATATAGATTCGGTCGCAGGCCCGCAAATCCTCGGGGGTGATATGTTTAAGATCCAGGCAGATGGCCCCGTCTTTGATCCGGGGCCGCAGGGTATCCCGCAAAACCTCCGCCTGCTCCATGATTTCCTTGAGCATGAAGTGGGCATAGCCTCCCTTTTCTGCGGCGCCCGGATCCCAGTCCACATGCTGTACTTCCTTTTCCACCGGATCCCCATAGCGGTCGAATACCTGCACCCCATCCTGGCGGATTACTGCCAGCTCGTATTCATCCAGACGGAGAATGTCCCGGGTATGCTTCAAAAGGGCAGGGATATCCGAGGCGATGAAGTTTTCGCCCTTCCCCAGGCCCACGATCAGGGGGCTATCCTTGCGCACGGCGATGATCTGATCCGGATGATCCCGGAAAAGGATACCCAGGGCAAAAGAGCCCGTCAGCAGGCTCACAGCCTCCCGCACAGCCTGCACCGGGTCCCCATGATAGCAATGGTCGATGAGCTGGGCAGCGATTTCTGTATCCGTTTCCGAGGCGAAGGTATAGCCCTTTTCGGAAAGGAAATCCCGCAGCTCCAGGTAGTTTTCCACTATGCCGTTATGCACCACGGCTACCTGGCCGCTCTGGCTCAGGTGAGGGTGGGAATTGACGTCGCTGGGCTCGCCGTGGGTGGCCCAGCGGGTATGGCCGATGCCGATAGAGCCAGGCAGGCTTTGGCCGTTCCGGGTGAGCTCCTGCAGAACCCGCAGCCGGCCCCGGGCCTTGGCCACCTGAATGGCGCCCTGGTGGATGACGCAGATGCCGCTGGAATCATAGCCTCTGTATTCCAGCTTTTGCAAGGTTTCCAGTAAGAGGGGAGCGGCCGCCTGAGGCCCCACATAACCAACAATGCCGCACATGGCTTCATTCCTCCAGAAATTTGATGCTTGGCCGGCCTTCCTGGCGCCGAGATTCCCTGGCCGGCTCCTTTATTCTACTATATTTGCCATTATAAATAAAATGAATTTATTTTGTGCGCCTGTTCAGTCCTTCTGGCCAGGGCCGGGAAGGGCAGCCTGATCCAGAGGCAGGCAGAAGCGGAAAACCGCGCCCCCATCCGGGGCATTATGGGCGCTGATGCTGCCGCCGTGGGCCCGGACGATGCTGGCGCATATGGAAAGGCCCAGGCCCATGCCCCGGCGGGTATCCCCCGGAGGTTCTTCCTGGGCAATATGTCCATCAAAGAGCCGTTCCACCCGGGCCGGGTCGATGCCCTTCCCATGGTCCCGCACGGTGAAAATGGCCTGGTCGCCGCAGCGGGCCACCTCCACGGCAATGGGCCCTGCGGCGCCGCTGTGATAGATGGCGTTTTCCATGAGGTTAATAAGGGCTTGCTGGATGAGGGTGGCTTCCATGGGAACGATGAGAAGCTCCTGCGGGGCCTGGCTTTGGATGGCTTGGCCCGGGAAGCGGTGGCGCACATGGGAAACGGCTTGGGCCAGCACCTCTTCCGCCATTTCCGGCGTCTTTTTAATGGAGGGCGCATCTTGGGAAAAGCGGGTGACGGAAAGCAGGTTCTCCACCATGCGGATCAGCCATTGGCTGCTATCCCGAATATCTTCATAAAGCTGCCGGCGGGCGGAAAAGGGCAGGGTTTCGCCGGTTTCGATCAGGGCGCTGGCAGCGCCGGATATGCTGGTAAGGGGGGTGCGCAAATCATGAGAGACGGCCCGCAGCAGGTTGGCCCGGAGCTTTTCGGATTCCATCTCCAGGGCTACCCGGTTCCGCTCGCTGGAAAGATGGAGGTTTTCCGCTGCTAAAGACCATTGGGCCGAGAACAGGCGTAAAAAGCTGGCGGTGGCTTCATCCGCCCTCAGGCGCCCCCCATCCAGCACGGCCAGCATACCCCACACCTGGCCTTCGGCTTCCAGGGGCATGAGGAAGCAGGGCTCCTCCGGGGGCTGTGCCCCCGGGGGCAGGAAGCGGGTGGGATAGCCGCTGACGCGGGAGACCCACCGCTCCACAATGGCGGTAACCTGGGATACATCCTGGGCGGAAAGGAGCTCATTGGTCATGCAGTAGAGGGAATGGGTCCGCCGCTCATTGCGCCGTGCCTGCTCCGCCTGGCTGCGGTAAGTGCTCATAAGAGAGCTGGTAATAAAGGAAATGGAAAAAAGGAGGATAAAGGTAAAAGGATAGCCCGTACGGGTGAAGTTGAAGGCCAGATAGGGCCACATGAAAAAATAATTTACACCCAGCACCCCCAGGAGGGAGGCCATGATGCTATAAATATAGCCGGGGGTTACACAGGCGACGATCATCACCGCCAGGGTATAGATTACGGAAACATTGCCGTTTTCCTCAAAAAGATAATGCAAGCCCAGGGAAGCCAGGGTAGCAAGGCCCATCACCGCCAGCATCCGCAACAGGGGGCGGAGCTCCAGGCGGAAATGGCGGGCTTCCGCGGCAAGGGCGGAAAAGCAGCTGCGTATGGTCAGGCCGAATGCGCGCATAAAGAACCCCCTTCTGAAAGATATAAGCTGCGCAAGCATCTTCCCTTTATTTTGCCACAGGCAGAACCCCTTGTCATCCCCCAAAAGGGGACTTTTACTGGGCCGGTTCCATAGCTTCCTCCATGCCTGCCTATAAACCTATAAGTGAATATAATAACACCGCCGCGTTATTAGCGATTTTTTAACACAATGCTCGATTTGCTTAACGGCCTCTTGTCGCTTGCGATGTATATAATGGTAGCAGTATAATGTGGAGAGAAGCGCCAAATACCGGGCAGGGCGCCCGGTTCTGTTTTGTTCGGCCACGGGCCGGGAAGGAGCCTTTCTACTCTATGAATAATATGCCTCTTATCCTCCTTATCGAGGACGATAAAGCCATCGTTAATTTCATGAATACCGTCCTTTGCGCCAACCAATACCGGGTGCTCCAGGCAAGGACGGGCAGGGAGGCCATCGCCCTGATTTCCTCCCATTGCCCGGATGCGATCTTGCTGGATTTGGGCCTGCCGGATATGGATGGGGTGGAGGTGATCCGCACCGTCCGCCAATGGACCCAGGTGCCCATCCTGGTGGTTTCTGCCCGCAGCCGGGAGCAGGAAAAGGTGGATGCCCTGGATGCCGGCGCCGACGATTACGTTACCAAGCCCTTTGGCACAGCGGAGCTGCTGGCCCGTATCCGCACGGCCCTGCGCCACGGCGCCCAGGAAAGCGGCCGGGAGCCCCTGGGGGGCAAGCTGCAGAACGGCGGCCTTGCCATCGACTTTGAAAGCCGCCAGGTTACCGTGGATGGAAAGGACGTGCACCTGACCCACATCGAATATAAGATCGTCACCCTCATCGCCCGGCATTTGGGCAAGGTTTTAACCTACGACTATATCATCCGCAACGTATGGGGAAGCCGCCCTACGGTGGATAACCAGATCCTTCGGGTAAACATGGCCAATATCCGCCGCAAAATCGAAAAAAATCCGGCGGAGCCCCAGTATATCATTACGGAAACCGGCGTTGGCTACCGCATGGTGGATAATGCCGGGGAAACGCCTGAATAAGCCTTTTTCCGCCCCCTGCAGGCGGCAAGGAATAATAACGATTGGAGAAAGCATATGTCCAACATTTCACCCTGGTTTGTCATGGTGTTGGGGATGTTCACGGTATTCTTGGGACTTATCGTCCTCATCCTCTTCACGAACCTCATGAGCAAGCTGCTGCGGCCGCATCATACTAAGGAGGTGCAAGCATGACCGGGGAAGCCCTTGTAAATTTCTTCCAAAGCACTGGATTTTATCTTCTCGGCGAGCAGTGGCCCTGCCTGATCATGATGGGCATCGCCTGCGTGCTGCTGTACCTGGCCATCGTCAAAGGGTTTGAGCCACTGCTGCTCATCCCCATCGGCTTTGGCATGCTGCTGACCAACCTGCCCGGGGCGGAAATGTTCCATTCCGAATACTTCCTCACCGTTGTGGATGGCCAGACCGTAATCGACTGGGCGGCCCTGGGCCAGGGCGCCGGCCTGATCGACTATCTGTACCTGGGCGTTAAGCTGGGCATCTATCCTTCCCTTATCTTCATGGGCGTAGGCGCCATGACGGACTTCGGCCCCCTCATTGCCAACCCCAAGAGCCTGCTCATGGGCGCTGCCGCCCAGCTGGGCATTTTCATCACCTTCATCGGCGCCATCTACCTGGGCCGGTGGTTCCCGGATGTGATCAACTTCGGCGTTAAGGAAGCTTCCTCCATCGGCATCATCGGCGGCGCGGACGGCCCTACGGCCATTTACGTTACCCTGCGCCTGGCGCCCCACCTGCTGGGGCCCATTGCCGTGGCGGCATACAGTTATATGGCCCTGGTGCCGGTAATCCAGCCCCCCATCATGCGGGCTCTCACCACCCACGAGGAGCGCTGCATCGTCATGAAGCAGCTCCGCCCCGTATCCCAGCGGGAGAAGATCATCTTCCCCATCATGGTCACCATCTTCGTATCCCTGCTGTTGCCCTCTGCGGCGCCCCTGATCGGCCTGCTGATGCTGGGCAACCTCTTCCGGGAATGCGGCGTGGTGGACCGGCTGAGCAAGACTGCCCAGAACGAGCTGATGAACATCGTCACCATCTTCCTGGGCATCTCCGTAGGCGCTACGGCCACGGCAGAGGCTTTCCTCAATGCGGAAACCCTTTCCATCCTGGCCCTGGGCATTATTGCCTTCAGCGGCGGCACTGCGGGCGGCGTATTGCTGGCCAAGCTTATGAACGTATTCTCCAAGGATAAGATCAACCCCCTCATCGGCTCCGCCGGCGTATCCGCCGTGCCCATGGCTGCCCGGGTATCTCAGGTGGTGGGCCAGAAGGAGAAGCCCGGCAACTTCCTGCTCATGCACGCCATGGGCCCCAATGTAGCCGGCGTTATCGGTTCCGCTATCGCAGCGGGCGTATTCCTGGCTTTGTTCTATTAATACCCTAGGGCGGTAGGGCAGGCATATAGCTGTGGGAAACATCTGGCGCCTGTCCTCCATAGGTTTATAGCTGCCCGGCCCCGCTCTGTATGGGGCCGGGCTTTTTGCGCTCCGGGGGAGCATATCCAAAACCGCCAAACCCAATAAGGAGAAAAGGATGGTAATCTTAATCACAGGGGCTTCCCATACGGGGAAAACCCTATTGGCGCAAAGGCTTCTGGAAAAATACAAATATCCTTACTTATCGCTGGATCTGCTGAAAATGGGGCTGATACGAAGCAAAAATACGAGCTTGACGCCGGAGGAGGATGACAGGCTTACGGATTATTTATGGCCCATTGCCCGGGAGATCGTGAAAACGGCTATTGAGAACGGGCAAAACCTTATTGTAGAAGGCTGCTATATTCCGGGGGGCTGGGAAAAGGATTTTTCAGAAGCATATTTGCAGGAGATTCGCTACTGCTGCCTTATAATGAGCCCTCAATATATTGCGCAGCATTTTTTTGACTTCATGAAATATGCCAACGTAATGGAGCAGCGTATGGACGACAGCTGGTGCACAAAAGCGCATGTTCTTGCGGACAATGCAGACTATTACAGGATGTGCCAAAGATATGGGTACAAGTACATATGGATTGCGGACGAATATAAAATTGAAATCGATATATAGCACGCCCAATGCTTAAAAGGAAGGGGCTGCCGCAGGCGGCTTCGCCCGCCATTGCAGGCGGGCAAGCCCCGCCTCGCCCCTTCAAGCGCGCCGCTTTGCAGAGGAAGGTATACGCCTGCGCACAAGCATCCTTTGGAGCTCCGAATAAGGCGGCAAAAGCCGGCGCCCAAGGCCCCTGGCCTCCGGCAGCACACCATACTTACAAGGGTCAGGCATATGCCAGGGTTCCAAAAAAATTGGCCCCCGCAGCCCTAGGGGCGGAGCCTGCCGCCGGTATTGATATAGAAGACGCCCCCCAGGCTCACCGCCAGAAACAGGCCGAAGCCCACCCGGAACAGCCAAACCGCCTCCAGCACCGTGCCAGCGGCCAGAACCACCCAGCATGCCCCCAGGGCAAACATGAGCCTGCTCATATAATGGCAGAGCTTCTTTTCGTCGATCTTATCCCGCGCGGCCTTAGGGGCCGTATTATATCCGGCAATCAGGAAAGCGCCCTTCCCTTTCCGGAAGAGAAAGCCCAGGCCTATAAACATAAGCAGAACCCATCCATGGATGACCAAAGTGAATAATAGCATAAGCATTCTCCTTGCAAGAGGGCGGCAAAGCCGCCCTTATCCTGCTTTTGGGCCCCGCAGGGGAAGGGAACGCCGCCCCTGGAGGGCCTGGAAAAAAACCTCCCAATGGCATAAGCCATTGGGAGGGGGATGCCCGCATTTAGAAGATTCGCCAGGCGACGATGAAGTTTTCGTAGCTCCAGTTACCGGTGCAGGAACGGTGCACTACTTCACCCTGGGAGCTGGAGGCATCGATCATGGTGCCGTCTCCCATGGCGATAGCCACGTGGCCCTCGAATACGATTACGTCGCCCCGCCGCAGGTCGGAAATGGAGGAGACCCTCTGGTAGTTGCTGACGCTGCGCCAGCCGGAGCTGGTGAGGTATTTCTGGCTTACGCCGGCCTGCCGCAGGCACCAGTAGACGAAGCCGGAGCAGTCGAATTCATCCGGCCCCTTGCCGCCCCGGACATAGGGGCATCCCAGCTTGCTCTTGGCGGCGGAGATGAAGGCATCCAGGCTGCCGCCGCTGCTGCCCGAGGAAGAGGAGCTGCTGCCGGAAGAGGAACTGGAACTGCTGGAGGAAGAGCCGCTATCCGTTACGGGTTCATAATCCGAAGGCGCCTTCTTGGCATCGTCCGAGAAGAGGGCCTGCATGGTATAGCGGCCCACCTTGCCATCGGCGCTCAGGTCGTTGCGCTTCTGGAAGGCCTTCACCGCCTCTTCCGTGGCGGAGCCATAATAGCCCGTGGCGCTGGCGGACAGATACCCCAGGGAGCGGAGCCGGGACTGGACGGAGGATACCGTATCCCCGCTCATGCCCAGGGTCAGGGCGTTGGCCTGGGCATCCGAGCTCATAAGGAGGCGGCGGGTGGAGGGGCCAATATAACCATCCACGATAAGGCCGTTGATCTGCTGGAAGAGCTTGGTAGCGGCCACCGTATCCTTGCCGAAGGTGCCATCCGGCTCGGTGGTGAGATAGCCCAGCTTATGGAGGCGCTCCTGGTATTTGAGGACGTCGTCGCTCTTCTCCCCATAGGAGATGGACTTGGGGATGGCATTTTCGCTATAGAGCATTTCCCGGGTCTGTTCCCCTACTTTGCCATCCACCGTCAGGTGGTTGCGCTCTTGGAATTCCTTTACGGCGGCTTCGGTTTCATCGCCGAAGTAGCCGGTGGTTTTCGCCATGTAATCCAGCTCTACCAGGCGGCTCTGGAGCTCCTCCACATCCGTGCCGGATACGCCAATGCTCACCATGTATTTCTTTGCCTCGCTGCTCATGAGCAGGTCATAGGTCTGCTGGCCTACGCAGCCGTCGATGGTCAGGCCATGGCTGCGCTGGAAAAGCTCTACGGCTTCTTTGGTGATGGAACCGAATTTTTCCGTGGGTTCGTCGTTATCCATATAGCCCAGCTCCATGAGGCGGGCCTGGATCTTGGCTACCTCCGGGCCCTCATAGCCCCGGGAGAAAAGCATGGGGGTGGGGGTGGGCTCCGGCGTGGGGGAAGGGGAGGGGGTTACGCTGGCCTGGAGGAGGTTGAGCTCTTCCTGCAGGGATACGACGTTGGTCCCGGTTTCATCCTGGCCTGCGGCGGCCGTAAGTGCCCGGCCCCCAGCCGCCGCAGGGGCGGCGGAATCGGGCTCTGAGGCGGCCAGGGCTACCCCGCCCCAGACGCAGCCCACGCACAGGACCAGAGCGGCGGAAAGGGAGAGGATGGTTTTTAAATCCCCCTGCCGCAGGTTGGACATGGTGCGGGAAAAGAACCCGGGCAGCCCGCCCCGCCGGGCAAAGCGGCGCCGGGAAAGGGCCAGCCGCCGGCCGGAATTTTGCAGAATCTCTTTGACGGCGGCCCAGCCGCCTTTTTTACGCTTCTTCATAGGTTAAATTATAACATAAAAAACGGGAATACAATATAAACAATCTGTAAAGGGCCTCTTGTTTTAGCATAAATCCGCCGTTTCTACTGGAAGGCGAAGAAAAATAAAATCGATTTTCCAGAAAATACATGAAAATACCGGGCGGGCCGGGCACTCCGGGAATAAAAAAGGCGCCGGGAAGGGGCGCCTTGCAGGAAGCTAACGAACTTCGGAAGGGACAGATTGGGCGATTAGTCTGCCACGTAAGGCAGAAGGGCAACGATGCGGGCGCGCTTGATGGCGATGGCCAGATCGCGCTGATGCTTGGCGCACACGCCGCTCATCCGGCGGGGCATGATCTTGCCGCGCTCGGTAATGAACTTGCGCAGACGGGCGGTATCTTTATAGTCGATATGGTCCAGCTTGTCTACGCAGAAGGCGCACACCTTACGCCGCGATTTGCGGGGACGGGGCCTCATTTTGCGTTCTTCCATGGTGATCTCCTTTCAACAAATCAGAAGGGGAGTTCGTCGTCCTCAATATCTGCAAAGCCCTCGGCTGCAGGGGGGGCGGGGGGCTGCTGCCGGCCGCTGCCGTAGCCGCCGCCATAGCCGCCCTCGCCGGAATCCTGGCTGCGGGGGGTGAGGAATTCGACTTCATCCGCGATAATTTCAGTAACATACCGTTTGGTGCCGTCCTTTGCATCATAGGAGCGGGTTTGCAGCTCGCCGTATACGGCTACCTTCCGGCCCTTGGCCAGATACCGGCCGCAAAGATCCGCCAGCTGCCGCCAGGCCACTACGTCAAAGAAATCGGACACCCGCTCGCCGGATTGGTTGGCAAAGCGGCGGTTCACCGCAATGCGGAAAGAGCAGACGGATACGCCGCTGCCCGTGGAACGGACATCCGGGTCCTTGGTGAGATTGCCGATCATAAAAACCTTATTCATGCTTTCCGTGCCATCCTTTCTGGGAACGAATGGGGTATGTGGGGGAGGCCCGAATTAGGCGTCCTTACGGGTAACCATGTAGCGAAGGATGGATTCATCATTCTTGAAGTTGCGCTCCAGCTCCCGGGGAAGCTGGGGGTCCGCAGAGAAATCCACCAGTACATAATAACCCTCGGTCTTATAGTCGATGGGGTAAGCCAGCTTTTTGCGGCCCCATTCATCTACCTTTTCGACCTCGCCGCCATTAGCGGCGATAATGCCGGAAAACTTTTCGATTACGGGCTTGATAGCCTCATCCTCCAGTTCCGGCGTGACGATGTACAGAGCTTCGTACTTGTTCACGCATTTCACCTCCTTATGGTCTGATGGCGTTATGTCGGGCATAACGCAAGAAGTACGTTAGCAACCTATTATACCACGGCCGGAAAAACAGAATCAAGAGCCATTTGCGGCCATTTGCAAAGAATTTTCCCCGGAAATGGAAGGCGAAAAAACCGCGGATATGGCAGCCGCATGGGCTGGCATCCAGGGGAAAATGGGTCTATAATGAATACGAAAAGATGGCATGGGCCAGGGGAAATAAAAAGAATACAGAAAGGAAGCCGCCGGCTTATGGAAGGAAGAACGCTGGAACCCGCAGGAAGCACCCCCCTCTTCAAAAAAAGGGACCTGGTGCGGCTGATCTTACCCCTGATTATAGAGCTGATTCTAAGCCTACTGGTAGGTATGGCGGATTCGGTGATGGTATCCCGGGTGAGCGAGGACGCTGTATCCGGCGTATCCCTGGTGGATACGGTGATG
Organism: uncultured Clostridia bacterium; assembly: GCA_944336625.1. Taxonomy (GTDB): domain Bacteria; phylum Bacillota; class Clostridia; order Christensenellales; family CAG-138; genus Pelethousia. The sequence goes on along the minus strand of CALVLF010000095.1, from coordinate 7,764 downwards.
CAGCTGCTCATTTTCATCTTCGCCGCCCTGGGCACCGGGGGCAACGTGGTTTCCAGCCAGTACCTGGGCCGGCAGAAATTGAAGGACGCCAGCGAAAGCATCCGGGAGCTGATTCTCTTCGCCCTGGTCCTTTCCCTGGGGATCACCGCCCTGCTCCTGGGGGGCAGGAGCCTGCTGCTGGACCGTTTCTTCGGCCAAATCACCCAGGAGGTGCGGGCCTGCGCCAGCATTTACCTGATCATTACCGCCTTCTCCATTCCGGCCATTGCCCTGTATGAGGCTTCGGCCGCCGCCTTCCGCACCATGGGCAAAACCAAGGTGACCATGTGGATCTCCCTGCTGATGAACCTGATCAATATCTCTGGGAATGCCATATTCATCTATGGCTTCCAGATGGGGGCTGCCGGCGCCGCCCTGGGCACCCTGATCTCCCGCTGGTGCGCCGGCCTGCTGATTCTCTTCCTGCTGACGGATACCAGGCTGCCCCTCCACATTCCCCGGGATTTCCGCTTCCGGCCCAATTGGGCCCGGGTGAAGAAGATCCTCCATGTGGCCGTGCCCACGGGAATGGAAAACGGCATATTCCAGCTGGGGAAGATCCTGGTGCTGAACCTGGTTTCCACCTTTGGCACGGCAGCCATCGCTGCCAACGCCATCGCCTCCAGCATTTCTACCTTTCAGGACATTCCCGGCAACGCCATCGCCCTGGGGCTCACCACGGTGGTGGCCCGCTGCATGGGCATCGGCGACCCGGAACAGGCCCGCTATTACAACCGGCTGCTCACCAAGTGGCTCTATGGGATCATCCTGGTAGGGGATACGGCCATCTATCTGCTGCTGCCCCTGGTGCTGCCCATCTATGCCCTGGGGCCCGAGGCGGAGGGCCTGGCCATGTCCATGGTCCTGTGCCATACCCTGGGCGCCATGGCCTACTGGCCCCCTACCTTCGGCCTTCCCGCTTCCCTACGGGCTGCGGGGGATGCCAAGTTCGTCATGCTCACCTCCATCGTATCCATGTGGGTATTCCGGGTAGGGGGGGCCTATGTGCTGGCCCAGGGCCTGAACCTGGGAGTCATGGGGGTATGGTATGCCATGATTGCGGACTGGCTCTTCCGGGGCACGGTGTTCATCTTCCGCTGGGCCGGCGGCAAGTGGAAGACCATGGAAGTGATCTGAGCCCGGCCTTATGCCGGAAAAGGGGCTGCTCCCTGGGCCGCCCCTGCGCTTTATAGGAAAGGAGACACGGCCCATGCGGGAAGTCCTTCTCAGCCATGATGGCCCGGTTGGGATCTATCGCGTGCCGGACCCGGTAGCGGAACATCTGGAAGCATACTGCCTGGAGTTTTCCATGCACTGGATTTGGGAAACGCCGGAGGGCGCCCGGCTCCTGCGCACCATGGGAGGCCAGGCTGTAGCCCTATATGGCGCCCAGGATTTTATCGATTATCTGAACGCCTGGGTTTTCCCCCAGGAACCCTCCTTCCTGGTTCGGGAGCTGGATTGGTACGATTATGAATTGCCAGAAGCCTATGCCGATTTCCCCCGGTTCAACTTTTAAAGCCGGGGTTAACCGCAATCCGCGCTACATTACCCAGGCAGGCAATGCGTTTAGATTTAGCGTTCCTATGAAAGTAAAGGCCTGCATCTCCGTGAGCTGGATAGGGGGGCCTCCGCCCCGCGATCCCCCTGGTCTTAATTTTCTTCCCATAGGCGCTGTCGCCCCGAAGGCCGGGCCTTATAAAGCACAATACAAAGCCCGGATGCAGCCATCCGGGCTTTGTTCCGCCGGCGGGAAAGGCAGGGGGCTTCAGCCCGCCGGCGCCGTGGCGGCGGGGCTGAGGGCCTTATATTCCAGTATGCCCAGCTCCTCGCCGCTGTCGATATACAGCCTGTCCCCCTCCAGGGTATAGGGGAAGGTCAGGTAGCGCTTGCCCAGCTCATCGTAAAGGCGGATCACTTCCCCGTCTACCGATACCCGGAAGGTGGCGGAATAGCCCGCGGCCTCGTTCTGTTCCGTCATCTGGCCGCTGCGGGCATCGAAGGAGAGGATGAAATTGGCATCGTAAACATCCACCCAGGCATTGGCGCAGAGACGGGCCCAGGGCGAGACATCCGGGCTGGAGGCCGCCGGGGTGGGGGAAAGGGCTGGAGATGGGCTGGGCAGCGGCTGAAGGCGCTGCCCGCCGCATCCCCAAAGGAAGGCCACTGCCGCCAGCAGAAAGCCCAGGGCCAGCCCCCTGCAGGGGGCGAAAACATGCATAAGGCCCTTACCGCCCTATGTATTCGCAGCCCATATAGGGCACCAGCGCCTCCGGCACCTTTACGGTGCCATCCGCCTGCTGGTAATTTTCCAGAATGGCCGCTACGGTGCGGCCCACGGCCACGCCGCTGCCATTGAGGGTATGCACCAGCTCCGGCTTGGCCCCCTTCTCCCGGCGGAAGCGGATCTGGGCCCGGCGGGCCTGGAAATCCTCGAAGTTGGAGCAGGAGCTGATTTCCACATACCGGCCATAGCTGGGCATCCAAACCTCCAGGTCATAGGTCTTGGCGGAGGAGAAGCCCAGGTCGCCGGTAGAGAGGCATACTACCCGATAGGGCAGGCCCAGGCCCTGGAGCACCCGCTCCGCATCATGGGTCAGGCTTTCCAGCTCCTGATAGGATTCCTCTGGCTTGGTGAACTTCACCAGCTCTACTTTATTAAATTGATGCTGGCGGATCAGCCCCCGGGTATCCCGGCCGGCGCTGCCCGCCTCGCTGCGGAAGCAGGCGCTGTAAGCGCAGTATTTGATGGGCAGGCTATCCCCATCCAGGATCTCCTCCCGGTGGAGATTGGTAACGGGCACCTCGGCAGTAGGGATAAGGAAATAATCCGTACCCGCCACCTTAAAGGCATCCTCCTCGAACTTGGGCAGCTGGCCCGTGCCGGTCATGGAGGCGCGGTTTACCATATAGGGCGGGAAGATCTCCGTATAGCCATGCTGGGTATGGGTATCCAGATAATAGCTGATAATGGCCCGCTCCAGCCGGCTGCCCAACCCCCGGTATACGGTGAAGCGGGCGCCGGTGATCTTGCCTGCCCGGGCGAAATCCAGAATGTTCAGCCCCTCGCCGATATCCCAATGGGCCTTGGGCTCGAAGGGGAATTCCGTGGGCTGGCCCCAGCGGCGGATCTCCTCGTTGGCCGTATCATCCGCCCCCTCGGGCACGCTTTCATGGGGAATATTGGGCACGCCCATAAGCATGCGGTTCAGCTCTTCATCCATTTGGGAAAGCTGGCCATCCAGCTCCTTGATCTGGTCTGCCACGGCCTTCATTTCCGCCATGACGGCGGCTGTATCCTCGCCGGCTTTTTTCATCTTGGGGATCTGGGCGGAAACCAGGTTCCGCTTGGCCTTCAGGGCTTCCACCTGCTGCATCAGGCCCCGGCGCTCTTCATCCAGGGCCAGCAGGCCGCTTACATCCGCGCCCTTGTTCCGCCGCTTGCGCATGGCCTCCCGCAGGGCATCCGGGTTATTGCGGATTCGTTTCATGTCCAGCATTGATCTCTTCCTCCCAAAGTAGTTGGTTTATAAGCAGTATTTTCACCCTTTGGACCTTAAGGGTATTAAGGGGAAATAAACGCAATGGTGCAGCGGCCCGGGCGGGGCTTTCCCCGCCCCTGCCAAAGCCGGGCGCTACATCCGCTCCGGCGCCTGAAGGCCCACCAGGTACAGCCCCGTATGGAGCACATCCCGGGCGGCCTGGGTCAGGGCCAGGCGGGCTTTCCGCAGGGGGGCTTCCTCCGCCATGATCCGGTTATCATAATAGAACTTATTATAGGCAGAGGCAATATCCATGGTGGCCCGGGCTACGAGATAGGGCTCGTTTTTGGCCGCTGCGGCCCGAATAGCCTCCGGGAAAGCATCCAGGGCCTTCAAAAGGGCCATGGAGGCCGGGTCCGTCAAAAGGTCTGCCTCCAGGGCGGCGGGGTCGAAGGAATAACCCGCCTCCCTGGCCTTGCGCAACACGGAGCAGCAGCGGGCGTGGGTATATTGGACGTAGGGCCCCGTTTCCCCGTCGAAATTCAGCACCTTGTCCCAGGCAAAGACCGTATCCTTGATCCGGCTGGTATATAATACCCCCCAGATCACCGCGCCTACGCCCACCGCCTCTGCGGCGGCGTCCTTATCCTGCAAGTCCGGGCTTTTTTCCTCCATGATGGCCCGGGTCTTTTCCACGGCAGCATCCAGCACGTCATCCAGATATACCACGTTCCCGTGACGGGTGGAAAGGGTGCCCTCCGCCATGGAGACCATGCCGAACTGGACATGCTCGCAATCCTTCACCCAATCATACCCCATGAGCTCCAGCACCTTGAAGAGCTGACGGAAATGCAGGGCCTGCTGATAAGCTACCACATAGAGGGATTTGACGAAGTCGTAGGTATTCTTCCGGTAAATGGCGGTGGCCAGATCCCGGGTGGCATACAGGGTGGCACCATCGCTTCTTAGGATGATGCAGGGAGGCATATCGTATGCCGACAGGTCCACAATGCTGGCCCCGTCGTCGATTTTCAGAAGGCCCTTTTCCCGCAGCTCCTCTATGACGGGGCCCATTTTATCCTCGTAGAAGCTTTCGCCGGCATAGCTGTCGAAAGAGACGCCCAGCCGGTCATAGACCCGGCCCACCTCCTTGAGGGTCATCTCCTTAAACTGCTTCCAAAGGCCCACGGCCTCCGCATCCCCGGATTCGATCTTTTTGAACCAGGCCCGGGCTTCGTCGTTCATTTCGGGCTTTTCCTCCGCCTCCTGATGAAAGCGGACATACAGGGCCACCAGCTCCCGAACGGTGCACTGGGGAACGGGCTTGGCGCCCCATAGCTTATAGGCCACGATCATCTTGCCGAACTGGGTGCCCCAATCCCCCAGATGGTTGATGGAGACGGAATGATAACCCAAATGGTTATAAATGCGGTAAAGGGAATTGCCGATGGCCGTGCTGGGCAGGTGGCCAATATGGAAGGGCTTGGCGATATTGATGGAGGAATAATCCATGCAAACGTTCCGGCCCTGGCCTTCCTGGCTGGAACCATAGGCCCGGCCCGCCTGGAGCACCCGCTTGAGCACGTCCGCAGCATAAGCCCCCTGGTCTGCGAAAAAGTTCAGATACCCGCCCTTGGCCTCGCAGCGGGCGATGCCCGCCGGCAGGGCCAGGGAGGCGGCCAGCTCCGCCGCAATGGCAGGGGGGGCTTTGCGCAGGGCCTTGGCCAGGCGGAAGCAGGGGAAGGCATAGTCCCCCAGGGCAGGGTCCGGCGGGGTTTCCAGCCAGGCGGCCAGATCCTGGGCAGGGAGGCCCGTTTTTTCGGCCAGTGCCTGAGCCAGGGCGGTTTTATTATCCATAAGTAAATCTCCCATTTTTAAAAGGCAGCATAGAGCGTGCCGGAATATTTTTCAATTATATCACATCGTGCCGAAATTGTTAACGGATATCGCCTTGTTTCCGGGGGGAAAGGGATGGTATAATCCTTTTGACGTACCGAAAGGCGGGCTGCCGGCCGGCGCGTATATGAAAAAAAGAAAGCCCCGCCCCCCTGGCGGGGAATGGAGAAGAATATTATGGAAGAGAAGGAACCCCTGGGCCAGAACCAGACCCCCCAGCAGGAGGAAGAGGCGGCCAAAAAGCGCCGCTCCCGGCGGCTGAACCTGCTGATCCTCATTGGCAGCATCCTGCTGTTCATCGCCGGGGTGGTGTTGCTGATCCGGCAATATGTGTTCATACCCGGGGAATATGTGGCCCCCGCCACCCCAACCCCCACCCTGGCAGCTACCGCCACACCCCAGCCGGACGCTACCCCGGCCCCCACCCCCAGCCCTACCCCCTATGTGAAGAAGATTCCCGTAACCCTCCACTTTGTGGACCGGGAGGTTTCCTGCCCCATTCAGCCTGTGGGCATCGTCCCGGCTACAGACCGGGACGGGGAAACCCTGTATGACGAAGCGGGGAACATCCTCTATACCATGGACACCTTGGATACGGAAAAGGAAGCCGCCTGGCTGGAGACCGGGCCTTCCCCCGGGGAATACGGCAATGCCATCCTCAATGGCCACATCACCTGGAAACAGGTGGCAGGGGTATTTTCCGTATTAAGGGACATTAAAATCGGTGAAAATATAGCCGTGACCATGGACGATGGGAGCGTGGTATATTTCCAGGTAGAGAGCGTAGATACCTTCCCCATCGATGATTATCCTGCCTGGGTGATGGCATCGGACACGGGAGATACCCGGATGACCCTCATCACCTGCGGCGGCGAATGGAACAGCAGCGCCGGCACCCATAACGACCGGATCGTGGTGGTAGCAAAGCCCGTGGAGGAGGGCGCCGCCCAGCCCGAAGCAAGCCCCGGCGCGCAGGAAAGCCCCAGCGCGCAGGAAAGCCCCGGCGCGCAAGAAGAATAGGAGAAAGCCATGCCGTATTATTATTACATGGGGACGGATAACCTGCTGATTCTCGCCCTCATTGCTGTGTTCATTCTGGGCCTTGTGGCCCAGAGCGGCGTAAACCGTACCTTTTCCAAGTATTCCAAGGAGCGTGCTTCCGCCGGCCTGCCGGCTGCGGAAGTGGCCCGCCGCCTGCTTTTTCAAAATGGGAGCGACGTACAGGTGCATGAAGTGCGGGGCTCCCTGACGGACCATTTCGACCCGCGGAACCAAACCGTGGGCCTATCCAATACGGTCTACAGCAGCAGCTCCGTGGCCGCCCTGGCGGTGGCTGCCCATGAAATCGGCCATGTGATGCAGTATCAGGAAGGGTATACCCTCATCCGCCTGCGCAATTCCATCCTGCCCCTGGCCTCCTTCGGCTCCAATGCTGCCCCCTGGATTACCATCCTGGGGGTGCTCATGGGCTCCGGCAATGTGGCCATGGTTGGGGTGTGGTTGTTCCTGGCGGTGCTGCTGTTTCAGCTGATCACCCTGCCCGTAGAGCTCAACGCCTCCAGCCGGGCCCTTGCCATGCTCCAGGATGGGGGATACCTGGCCTACGATGAGATTCCCGGCGCCCGCAAGGTACTGCGGGCTGCAGCCATGACCTATGTGGTGGCCGTGCTCAGCGCCCTGGTATCCTTTCTGCGGCTTTTCCTCATCGCCCGCAATTCCCGCCGGGATTGATCCCGGCGGGATGCCCCGGCGGGAGGCGGTTTTCCCCGCTTTTCGCCGGGAATGCCTTGACAAGGGGGCGGCAAATTGCTATAATATGCAAGCATGAATGACTCGGAGAGATGTCTGAGTGGTTTAAGGAGCCGGTCTTGAAAACCGGTGATGTCGAAAGGCACCGGGGGTTCGAATCCCTCTCTCTCCGCCATTTCGGCCAAAAGTTCGGTTCCTGCCAGCTTTTATCATATACGGAGAAGTACCCAAGTGGCTGTAAGGGGCTCCCCTGCTAAGGGAGTAGGCTGGGGTGACTGGCGCGAGGGTTCGAATCCCTCCTTCTCCGCCAAGAAAAACAGATCCCAAGGGGTCTGTTTTTCTTATGCAAAAAGAAGGAGGGGTTCGAAGGGAAGGGCCTGCCTATGGCAGGCAAAAAACCATCCAGTGAATGGTTTTTTAGTTCCCCGGGCTGGCGGCGGCACTGCCCCAGTGCCGCCGGGAATCCCTCCTTCTCCGCCAAGAAAAACAGATCCCAAGGGGTCTGTTTTTCTTATGCAAAAAGAAGGAGGGGTTCGAAGGGAAGGGCCTGCCGATGGCAGGCAAAAAACCATCCAGTGAATGGTTTTTTAGTTCCCCG
>CALVLF010000094.1 GCA_944336625.1 uncultured Clostridia bacterium | reverse complement strand
CCGGCGCCTACGCCTGCGCCCACCCCACCCCCCCAGTCCACCCCAACCTCCCGGCCTACGCCGCCCCCCACCCCCACGCCGGAGCCGGATGCCCTGACGGCTGGGCCGGGCGTGTATACGATTGCCTGGCTCAGCGATACCCAGTATTACAGCGCCAAATGGCCGGATACCTTCTATGCCATGACCGCCTTTCTTCGGGATGAGGCCCAGCGGATGGATCTACGGTACTTCGTCCATACCGGAGACCTGGTGAACAGCTATTCCCAGGAGGAGCAGTGGGAAGTGGCCCTGCGGGCCATGGCCTCCCTGGCCCGGATTCCCGGCGGGGTGCTGGCAGGCAACCACGACGTACACTATGACGATGCGGACTATGATTATTTCAGCCGCTACTTCGGGGAAAAGGAAGGGGCCCTGCGGCCCTGCTATGGGGGCAGTTATGAAGATAACCGGGGCCATTACGACCTATGGGAGGCGGAGGATAGCCAATACCTTTTCGTCTACATGGGCTATGCCCCGGATGGGGACTGCATCGACTGGGTGCGCTCCGTTTTCGATAGATATCCGGACAGGATCGGCGTCCTGTGCCTCCACGATTATTTTAAAACCAGCCTGGAGCTTTCCGATGATGGCCAGCGCTTTTACGACCAGGTGGTTTCCCAGTGCCCCAACCTGTACCTGGTGCTCTGCGGCCACCGGTATAACATAGCCTGCGTGCCTGCTTCCTTCGATGATGACGGGGACGGCGCCCCGGAGCGGACGGTCTACCAGCTCATGGGGAATTACCAGGCTGCAGGCCAGGAGGGGGGCAGCGGCTATATGCGCTTCCTCCAGGTGGATGAAGGGGCGGGCGTGATGCGGGTTTACAGCTATTCCCCCCTCCTGGATGATTACCGCTATTATGATGGCCCAGATACCCAGGGGGAAGAATATGCCGTGGACCCGGAGGCGGAATATGCCCAGTTTCCCCTGCCCTGGCTGGGCGGGCAGGCCTAAGAAAATCCTAAGAAACTCTTCATTTGACCTTTTCTGTGGAATCCTGTAGGATAGAACCATGGAAAAGGTCATTCTTCGCCGAAGGCGGAAAGTCACCCGCCGCTTTTATTATATCCTGGGGGGCCTGGCATTTCTGCTGCTGCTGGGGGGCCTGGCCGCCCTTCTGCTGGCAGGCCGGGGCTCTCAGGCCCCCTATATCCCCTTGACAGAGGCGGAAATAGAGCAGATCCGCCTCCAAACGCCCCGGGAAACCCCGGAGCGAGAGGCGGTGGTAGAGGCTGGGCTTACCCTTCTGGGCAGAGTATCCTATTTCTGGGGTGGCAAGAGTACGGCCTTAGGCTGGGACCCGGACTGGGGGGAACCCCGGCTGGTAGAATCCGAAGGGAGCCAATCCTCCGGCACCACCCGGCCCTATGGGCTGGATTGCAGCGGCTTCGTAGCCTGGTGCTTTATCCAGCAGGGGCTTACATCCCAGGAGGTGGAGGAGCAGATCGGCTTTGGCACCTGGAACCAGTGGGACCGCTCCAGCCCGATTTCATGGAAGGATTTGCGGGTGGGGGACTGGGCCTTTCAAAATGAATACCCTACGGACGAGGGCAACCATATTGGCATATGTCTGGGATTCAATGAAAAGGGCCAGCCGCTTTTTCTCCACTGCGCTTCCGGGTTTGATAACGTGGTAGTCACCGGGGCGGGGGATATTTTCCGCTATGCCCGGCGGCCAAATTATTTCAGCGAGTAAAGAAAGAAAAGCGGCGGCAACAGGGGGCGGCGGGTGCGCGAAGCGCACGCAAAGCAAGGGCCGGGGCTATGCCCCGGCCCTTGCTTTGGTTTGGCGGGCCTAAGGCCCGCCAAACGCCGCCTCGTCGTCGCAAAGTCCGCTTTACTCCGGCGGGGTTTTTAGGGGCGGTGCATAGTATCCGGCGTAACCTCTCAGTTCGCAATACTCCCCTGCAACCGGCCGGGAGGCCTTCCCTTGCAGGCAATGCTGCCCGGGCGCGCATGCGAGAGACACGGCCTGTAAAAAATCGCCCGTGATGCCTTGGCATCACGGGCGAAAGGGCTTTGCAGGCTACAGCCCCTGCTTGACCCGGCCGGAACGATAGGCTGCCAGCAGCTCTTGCAGATCATTGATCTGGCTGCGTAGCTCATCCCCCGTGTCCGTATCCGCTACCAGCAGCCGCTGGGGCAGGTTTTCCACGATGAAGGTATGGGAGGTAATATCCGTGCCCCGGCGGATGGCATCTTCCTTGCCGGCAAAGGGCTCGTGGGAGGCGATGCGCATGCCGTGGGAGCTGAAGAACATGGTATAGCCCGCGATGCCCGTCTGTTTTTGATAGGCCCGGCAGAACCCTCCGTCAATCACCACCAGCCGGCCGCCGGCCTTGCGGGGATCCTCCCCTTCCTTTACCTTGACGGGGATATGGCCGTTGATGATCCGGCTCCAGGGCTTGTGCAGGTCGAATTCCTCCAGCAGGCCCTTGCAGAATTCTTCGTCGTTATAATAGTGGTAATAGGGGTTTTTGGGCTCCTTCCAGGTGCTTTGGTCTTCCAGCAGGGCCCGCTCAAATGTGGCGATATGATCCCGGCCGAAGATGGGGGAGTTGCGGCCGCACCAAAGGAACCAGAGGAAGTCCCCGCCCCGGCGCCGCTCCGCCTCTGAGGTGGAAAAATAACCCTGGCGGGCCAGCCTATCTGCAAAATCCAGAAAAGTCCGGCCCTTCAGCTTGCGGCCATACAGGTCGAATACCTTGTAGCTGCCATCCTCCTCGCAGGGGACGCAACCATGGTAAAGAAGATTGCCGTTATAGCGGCGGTAGATGGAGCCCCGGCTGTACAGGAAGCGGGCGTGGGCCTGGAGCCGCTCGCTCTGGCGGAAGCTGGCGATGAGCTGCTCCATCAGGGCGCTTTCCTCCGGGGTGAGGGCGGAAGGATCTTTGGGGTCTACCGTGGGGAAGGACCGGTCCCGCAGGGGGTGCTTCTTGCCATCGATTTCAATGGTATAATCCGTCCAATCCACCCGGTTCATCATATCCCGGTCTTCCATTTTATATTCCGGGCGGCGGCGGATGAGCTGGCTTTCCAGCTTGAACTGGATGACGCAGATGGCCTTGTGCATCCGGGAATACAGGCCCAGATCCCGGGGATTGAAGGCCTGCTCCGGCAGCTTGCGGGGATGGAAGACCTCCGCATCCCCATACTGCTCCGTAGAGAATACTGCAAGGGGCAGCAGATTGATGCCATAGCCATCCTCCAGCATATCCAGATTATCGTACTGCACGCAGTTCTTCACCGCCGTAGCCACGCAAACCGGATTGCCCGCCGCCGCGCCCATCCACAGCACGTCGTGGTTCCCCCACTGCAGGTCCACGCTATGGTACTGCATGAGCTGATCCAGGATGATATCCGCATGGGGGCCCCGGTCGAAAATATCCCCTACGATATGCAGCATATCCACGGTCATGCGTTTGATAAGGGCGCAGAGCTGCTCGATAAGGGTATCAGCAATCTTCAGCTCCACGGCGGTGCGCAGGATATTATCGTAATAGGCTTCTTTATTGTAAACGTCGTGGGTATTGATCAGCTCCTCCATGATGTAGGCAAAGGCCTTGGGCATGGCCTTGCGCACCTTGGAGCGGGAGTATTTGGAAGTGGTATACCGGGCCATACGGATGAGCTGGTTGAAGGTGACCCGGTACCAGTCATCCATATCCCCATGCTTCTTTTTGGCGATCTGGAGGAAATCCTGGGGATAGTAGATCAGAACCGCCAGCTCCCGCCGGGCATCTGCCGTAAGGGTATCGCCGAAAAGCTCGTCGATCTTTTCGCAGATGGCGCCGGAGCCATTGTTCAGGATGTGGAGAAAGGCCTCATGCTCCCCGTGGATATCGCTCATGAAGTGCTCTGTAGCCTTGGGCAGGCGGAGGATGGCGTTCAGGTTCATGATCTCTGCGCAGACGCTTTGCACCGTGGGGAATTCCCGGCTCAGAAGCCGAAGATACCGCAAGTCCGTTTCCATAAATAACAACCTCCATATTCCCTTTATTTTTACCCTTAACGAACAAGGGCATACACGCCTGAGTAGGCCTGCTTTGGCCCATTTCTTTGTTGCAGTCGCTCGAATTAGCGCTGCTAGTCCATCGCTCCTGCGCCGCGAACTGGGCGCAAAGCAAGCCTGCTCAGGTCAGAGAGTTTTGGCGGCCCGGACCACCGGAGAGCAAGGCGTGGCCCCGCAGCCATAGTGGTGGACCCTATTGCAAGGGGCCACAACGAAGCTATCTGGTGGCCCAGACCGCTAAAACCGTGTATGCCCTTGTCCGTTAAGGGTATAGTGGTTTTATAGTGATGCGAATCTTATTCTTAGCTTTGCTTAAAGCAGAGCGGCTTACCATACGATATGCTTATATACGGAGGATATTATAACAGGAATAGGGACAGAAGGGAAGGGAAAACTGTAAAATAATTTTAAATAATCCCGCCATCCCGAACCCTGCGGAAACTCGGGAAAAAAAGGCAGAAAAATAGGGTTTCCGCTGTTCATCGGCGAAAAAGTATGCTATGATAGCAAAGATATTGTTAGTATTCTTTAATTTTTATATATTTTAAGGAGGCTGCTTTATGGTAAACCAATTAAAGGGCGCGGCCATCATCGGCCAATCCGGCGGGCCCACCGCCGTAATCAACGCCAGCGCCTACGGCGTAATCCGCACCGCCCTGGATGATCCCAACATCACCAAGGTCTATGGCGCCGCCCACGGCATCCGGGGCATTCTGGATGACGTGCTGTATGATATGGACCAGGAGGATGAAAAGGAGCTGGCGCTGCTGCTCCACACCCCTTCTTCCGCCCTGGGCTCCGTGCGCTATAAGCTCAAGGACAGCGAGGAGGACCCCCGGGATTATGAGCGGATCCTGGAGATCTTCAAAAAATACGATGTGCGCTATTTCTTCTATAATGGCGGCAATGACTCCATGGATACCTGCAACAAGATATCCAAGTATATGCAGAAAGTGGGCTATGAATGCCGCATTATGGGCGTCCCCAAGACCATTGATAACGACCTTTGGGGGACGGATCACTGCCCCGGCTATGGCTCTGCCGCCAAGTATGTGGCCACGGCCTGCATGGAGCTGTACCATGACGCCCGGGTTTATGATACGGGCATCATCTGCGTAATTGAGATCATGGGCAGGCACGCAGGCTGGCTTACCGCCGCCTCCTCCCTGGCCACGTACATGGGCAGCGGCCCAGACCTCATTTACTTGCCGGAGCGGGTATTCGACCTGGAAGCATTCAAGGCCGATGTAAAGCGGGTGTATGAACAGAACGGCAAGTGCATCGTAGCCGTCTCCGAAGGGGTGCAGGATAAGGACGGCAAGCTCATCGCCGAATATGGGGCGGCAGACGCTAAGGTGGACGCTTTCGGCCATAAGCAGCTGGGGGGCCTGGCGGCTACCCTGGCCCACGAACTGCGCAATGCCATCAATACGAAGGTGCGGCCCATTGAGCTTTCCCTGCTGCAGCGCTGCGCTGCCCACTGCGCTTCTGCCACGGATGTACAGGAGGCCTTTATGGCAGGCAAGGCGGCGGTGGAGTGCGCCGTAAGCGGCATTACGGATAAGATGGTAGGCTTTGCCCGGGAGACGGACGCCAGCGGCAATTACCGCTGCACCATCAAACTCGTGGATCTGGCGGAGGTAGCCAATGCGGAAAAGAAGGTGCCGGATGCCTGGATCAATGCCGAGGGCAACGGCCTGCTGCCCCCCTTCATCGATTATGCCCTGCCCCTGATCCAGGGCGACCCGGAGCGCCCCCTGGAGAACGGCCTGCCCCGCTTCGTCAAGCTGAAAAAGATCCGGGCCCAGGCCTGATGTGCTACGCGGTCCTGCGCGGACGGCGATAGCGCGCGCAGACGTTGGCGGGAAGCAGTGATTTGCGCCCGCGTCTTTCCTTAAGTGCCGCCGGGGCCCTAGATTATGGGCCCCGGCTTTTTCCATCCTCGCGGGAGCGGAGCCTGTTTCTCGTCTGATTAAGGGTTACCGCCGCCGGGGGCCATGATCAAGGCCCCCGGCTTTATCTATAGGCGAAAAGAAACGTTGGCGGAAATAAGCGGGGGGGGGCGGCGGCGTTTGGCGGCCCAGGGGCCGCCAAACCAAAAGGAGCC
>CALVLF010000093.1 GCA_944336625.1 uncultured Clostridia bacterium | reverse complement strand
GGAGCTGCCGTTGCCGATGGTGCTGTTGCCCCGCTCAAAAATGCCTACATATTTGGGGCTGAATACGCCGCCCACGACTCTCAGTTCCACGCTGCCTCCATCGGTGCGGAAGGCAACATAATCCCCCAGGGATAGGCCCAGGCTCGTAAGAAGCTGGTCATCCATGGCTACCTCTTTATCCGTCAAAGGCAGGCGGCCGGAGGTAACCTCCGGGATATTGATCTGATATTCCGGCTCCGGATCTATATCATAGCTGGGCAAAATATTCAGCGAAACGGGCTTTTCTTCCGCCTCCACAATGGGCATGGAAATCAGGTGCACATTGGCCTCCTCGCCGGAAGCCGTGGTCATCATGGCATCGATGGTCAGCTCCGGCCGGACAGCCTCCACTTCCGGAAGGGCCCGGAGGGCATCGATATCATCCTGGGTAAGGCCCTGGGAGGATATAACCGTCAGATCGGATAAGTTATCCCGCGCAAAAAGCCGGTCCCCCGCTTCTACCATATCCGGGCTGGAGGCGCGAACCCCCGCAAAAAAAGCGCACCCTAGCGCCGATATTGCAAATATCGATAAAAACCGGGGTGCGTTCTTGCGTATTTCCCGTATGAGGTTGCGAAGCATGAGCCTATTCATCGCTTATCACCCATTTACCATTCGATCTCCTGGATGGGAACGGGGTGCGGATTCCTATGAGAACCGGCAACCTGCCCGTTTTTAATGCGGACAACCTTATCCGCCATGGGGGCCAGGGCGGAATTGTGGGTAATGATGATGACGGTCATCCCTTCTTCCCGGCAGGTATCCTGTAAAAGCTGGAGCACCTGCTTGCCCGTCTGGTAGTCTAGGGCGCCGGTGGGCTCATCGCAGAGCATGAGCTTGGGATTCTTTGCAAGGGCCCGAGCGATGGATACCCGCTGCTGTTCGCCGCCGGAAAGCTGGGCCGGGAAATTGGAAAGCCGCTCCCCCAATCCAACGCCTACCAGGGTCTCTCGGGCCGAACGGGGGGATTTACAGATTTGGGAAGCCAGCTCTACATTCTCCAGGGCGGTAAGATTTTGCACAAGATTATAAAACTGAAATACAAACCCTACCGTTTCCCGCCGGTAGCGGGTAAGCTGCCGGCTGTTATATCGTTCGATATGCTCTCCATCCACGATAATCTCTCCGCCGGTGCAGCTATCCATGCCCCCCAGGATATTCAGCAGGGTGGTTTTTCCCGCGCCGCTGGGCCCAACAATCACGCAAAGCTCCCCCTTTTCCAGTGCGAAATCAACGCCGGAAAGGGCGTGGATAGTAATCTCGCCCATGACATATTCCTTGGTGACGCCCGACAAAGAGATATAGGCCATTCTATGCTCCTTTATTTACGATCTCGCTTCGCGTATTCTTTTAGGCCCTGCTGAAACATAGCTTTATAGCTGGAATCCATTTGCACCGCAACGCCCAGATCCGAAAGTTCTGCCCTAGCTCCCGTCATTCCGCAGCCATAGCCAGGCCATGCGCCAAAGGGGCTTAATCTCTTCCCGATGAAAACCGCGCCCATGTTTTTATGGATTTTCGCACACGCTTTAAAGGTAAGTTTCCTTACGGTTAAAGGCAAGTTTCACACTCGCTTTCTTAATGATAAACGAAAATTGTGTCGCAGTTATATAGAATTATCAAAATATTCTGGTATTTTTATAGAAGAAGCATTGCCGCGTACCGCAGCGCTTCTTTCGTGCGCCTAGCGTATACTGACGCTGATGATCTTCTGGGTCTCGCCCCGCCCATACTGGCCACGAGTCCCCACCACCAGGATATTGTTATATACCACAGGCGTGGATTCAACCCGGGAGCCCAAATCTACATTGCACACTTCCGCCCCCGTCAAGCCCTCATACATATGCAGAATGCCGTTGCGGTCGCATTGCAGAATATACCCTTTATCATTTTGATCATAGATTACCACTGGGCTGGACCAGTAGCCCGCTGTTTGCTCCACTTGCCAGACTGCCTCCCCCGTATCCTTGCGCCGGGCAATCAGAAGGCCACCATACTGGGCGTTTCCATTTACGTTCACCTGCGTATCCGAACACGCGAAGATGACCAGATCTTTTAGATCCCCTTCGCCTACATGGGGCGTAGCAACGGAGCCGCCGCCCTGGGCAACCGTATAGGTTTGCTCCCATACGATCTCTCCGGTAAGGGCATTTATCTTTCTATGGTGGGCTGTGCCAACCCCTTCCACCACCGTCTGCTTTTCCGCCGTATTGGCAGAGTAAAGGTAAACGGTGCCATCCTCCGGCGCCTCTTCCAAAACCAGGGTCGCATCATGGTTATCTGTCAGATCCGTTACATACAGCAGCTCCAGCGTATTTAGGTCCACGCACTGCAAATAGCCGCCGTTATCCGCAAAAAAGCCGTAGTTCCGCCATATCGTCAGGGAATCTTCCATGCCCCACCAGCGCCGGCTGTCGCTTTCGCCGTAGTTATTCCCATCGTAGGTATATTTTTCCGGCTGATCCGGGTTTAAGGTCAAGGTTCCTGCAACGGGGTCGTAGCTGGTATTCAGCTTGCAGGTATATAAAACTCCATTCTCCCCCAGCATAAGCAGGGTATCCGTCGCCGCATCCAGCAGAGGGCTGGCGTCAAAGGCCTGCCATAGGCGGGGAGAAAAAGGGTCCCGCCCGCCCAGGCTCCAGATTTCCGTATTGTCGATCAGGGATATGGCCCGAATCCAGGCCCCCATGGTCTGGATGGTCTCCGTAGGGGTTGGGATGCCCTGGCCTATATACAAAACCGGATATCCCCGAGGATCCAGCATGGCCGTTCCTTTGACTACCTGCCCTAAGTCGATGGGCGCCCGGGTCTCACTGCCGGTAGTGAGCTCCATGAAGTAGATTTTTCCATCCATGGCCGGATAGATAACCTCTGTAAAACCCTCCGTGGCCTTATATACATCATATACGCCCAGCGTGGGCAACACCGTTTCATCCCACTGGATGACCAGGGGCTGGCCCGTCCAGCCAGTGCCCGTCCAGGTGCCGTTTTCCGGGGTTTCCAGGGAGCCCAGGTTTATCTCCCAGTCTCTTGTAAGCCTGCCCTCGTTTACAGCCTGCTGCCCATAGGTAAAAGTATTTCGCCAGTTGTTGCCGCCAAAGGTAGTGATGCCCGCTACAGAAGCAGCATACTCCGCAGCATCCCCGAAAAGAATCGGGGTGGACCGCTGGAAGCTGCTCACCTCTTCCCGGTTTACCATGAGGCTGGTAGTAAAGCCGGCAGCATTAATGGATTCCATATTCTTTTCGATGACGATAGAATCGTCTAAAACCGGGATAGGCGTTGCGGTTGGGATGGGTGTAGGCGTGGGCTCCGGCGCATTCGCCGCTTCTATGCGGCTCTGGATGGCGTTTACGCCGGCCATGCCGAGGCGGACGAGCCCATAGATCCCTCCGCCCAGCATCAGTAGGAATATTGCCAAGAGGGTAAGCCGGCGGTAAACATATTTTCGCCCGGTTTTCCGTTTTCTTCTTTTGCCGCCTTTCCCTTTTGCCTTATTCTGCATCTACTTCCTCGCCTTCCGCCGAATCCTCCGAGGCGTCCTCTTCTTCCGGCGCGGGGATATCCGCTGGGGAATCCACAAAGGTTATGCTTCCCCTCCCGCTCTCGAACCGGGGTTCTGGAGAGCAGCTTCCTACCACATAAATATCCTCCAGTTGCTCAAAAAGGAACAAGCCGCTGGAATTTTCTCCGCCCTTCGCATCGATGTATACGGTACCTTCCACCGCCAAATCCGTCAGCTCTGCCCCGTGGTAAGAGCCACGGTTTTCCACGGTAAGGGAGGCGCCATCCTGCATAGCTAGGGTACCATCGCATTTGAGGGCGTTGTAATTCTCCTCGGTATATGCAGAAAGCTTTGCCCCTCCGGCCAGGAGGATATCCCCGCTGATATCTGCGCCGCCCAGAGGGCCTTCCAGGGTGAGCTCTGCATTTTCGGAAAAGAGCAGGGCGTGGCTCACCAGGCCGCTGCCAGCAGTGCCTGTAACGGAAATGGAGCTATCCGGCAGGATGGTTACCGCGCCATTTGCCCGCACACCGTTGCCAATACCAATGATACGCAGGCCGCTGCCGCCAATGGCCCCATCTCCCAGGCAGCCAATGGCATCCGAGCCGCCATGGATGACCATGTCGTTCAGCGTAACAGAGCAGCCATCATCCAGCCGAATTACGCAGTCTCCTGCGCTGGATAATGTAAAGCCATTTCCATTGATGGTCAGCCCATCCCGCGCTTCTGTAATACACAGCATTTCGTTTTCCAGGCTGATATCTGCGGAAAGGTTGGCTGTGTCGGACTCCCCCCGTTCTACAAACGCTAGAAGATCTGCTGCCGTCAGGATGGAACTGCCGCCGATCGGGTCCGCCAGCTCCACCTTATCGTTTTCCTCTTCCCCGCTGCAGCCAGCTAGAAGAAGTACAGACAAAAGCAGAAAGAGGATGATTAGTCTTTCTTTATGCAAAGGCAAATACCTCCTTAATGAACCGGTTTAAAGCGAGCCATGATCTTTTCGGCAGCCCGCATACCATCCACCGCTGCGCTTACGATTCCTCCAGCATAGCCTGCGCCTTCTCCTGCCGGATACAGGCCCTTTAACCGGGTCGCCTGGCCGGTAGCGTCCCGAACAATCCGCACCGGCGCGCTGGTGCGGCTCTCTACCGCCGTCAAAATCGCATCGCCCATATCAAAGCCCTTAAGTTTCTTTCCAAACTGAAGGATTCCCTCTTTAATGCCGGATGAAACCGGCTCGGGCAGGCAGCGCCAAAGCTCACGCCTTTCCACGCCGGGGCGATAGGTGGGCAAAACGCTACCAAAGCCTGCAGGCTTATCTCCGGATAGATAATCGCAAACCCGCTGTGCAGGGGCAATAAAATCGCCGCCGCCCAGCCGGTAGGCCTCCGCTTCCAGCTGCGCCTGAAAGCGCATGCCATCCAGGGGCCCGCTGCCAAAATCACGGGAATCCACCTGCACGACAATTGCTGCATTGGAATTGGCCCCATCCCGCGCGCTGTAGCTCATGCCGTTGGTTACTACCTGGCCATAATCCGAGCTGGAAGCCACCACTACGCCTCCCGGGCACATACAGAAAGTATATACCCCCCGCTGCCCATGCCGGCCAGTGAGCTGATATTCTGCGGCCCCCAGCCGAGGATGGCCTGCAAATTGGCCAAACTGGGCCCTATCTATAAATTCGCGGGGATGCTCTATGCGCACGCCCACGGCAAAAGCCTTTGCCTGAAGTTCCAACCCGGCTGCCAGAAGCATTTCATAGGTATCCCGGGCACCCTGGCCGGGAGCTAAAATGCAGGCAGAAACCCTCTGCCGCGTCTCGTTGCCCTCAGCATCCCGCAGGCGAATGGCTTGTAGGCAGCCCTCCCGGCTATCCAAGCCAGTAAGCCTGGTCTGGAATCGCACCTGGCCGCCATGGGCCAGAATATCCGCCCGGAGCTTGGCCACGACCTCTACCAGGCAGTCCGTGCCGATATGGGGCTTCGCCTGTATGCAGATCTCCGGTGGAGCTCCGTGGTTCGCAAAGATTTCCAAGGCCTCCCGGGCCCAGGGGTCTTTGATGCGGGTAGTGAGCTTGCCATCGGAAAATGTCCCAGCCCCTCCCTCTCCAAACATAACATTGGAGTCCGGATGCAAGCGTCCCTGTGAAAAGAAAGCGTCTACGGACTTTTTTCGCAGCTCCACCGCCTCGCCCCGTTCAATCACCAAGGGGGCATAGCCCTGTCTGGCCAGAATATAGGCGGCAAACAACCCTGCTGGCCCCATGCCAATAACGGCAACCGGCCCTGCCCCCATGGGATTCGTACCCCTGGGCAGGGCCATGGGCACATGGGGCTGGGCGGCTTCTATCCCCGGCAGGTCCTTTGCCAATATTCTTTTTTCTAGCCCGCCTTCCAGACAGATTTCAGCCGTGCAGGCGAAAAAAATATCGTTCTTCTTACGGGCATCTAAAGACATCCGCACAAGGCGCATGCCCTTTATTTCTTCTTCCCGTATTCTAAGAGCCCTCGCTGCCCTTTCACGCAGCGAGGACTCATCCGCACTAAGCGGAAACTTTAACCCTTGAACTACAATCGCCATAAATTATGAAGAGATCGTTAACGTTACAGTTTCTGGAACCAGCACATAAGTCAGCTCGTCCGATAGATCGCCTTCCGGCAGCTCTACCTGCACGGGCAGAACATGCTGGCCAGCTGCCAACCCTGCGGCATCCACATAAAGGGTAACGTCGCTCCTGCTCAGCTGCCGCATGAGGCTGATGCGGCCAGTCAGGGTAATGCTTCCCAACTCCTGGCTAGAAACGGCATCCAGGTCGCTATCCAAATTGCGGATCTCTATGGATAGATCGGTAAAAAGCTGGCTTTCTGTTTTTTCCCGAATATCCACAAAGAGGTTTACCTCCTCATCATCCAAAAGGATGACATCATCCGGCACCTGCAAAAGCAGGGTTTCAAGAACGCTGGTGCTGCTCCCGGAAACATCGATCTGCTCCAGGGGAATGCTGTCAATCGTTTCCAGAATCTCCGCGTCGCCAGCAATCCGAACCTGGGCAGGGGTTGCAATAATATCTACTACTTCATAGTTGGCAGGTAGGGCGTCAACTCCCAATACGGAACCTGCCGTATCCACATCCACCGTCTTCATGGGCAGGATATCCATCTTGACCACTACCGAAGGCAGCGTTTCGATGAACAGGTTGGAGTCGACTTCCTCTCCTTCTCCATCTACCAGCGTCAGCAGGACGGATTCGTTAAAGCTGGTCGTGCGGTCGTTCAGATTGAGGGTGCAAATAGCTTTTTCTACCCGAGCCACATCCTCTGCCGCACCCCGGACAATCAGGCTCTGGGTACTTAGGGTTGGCGTGCCCCGCCAATACGACTCCGGAAGCGTGCCGCTATACTCCACCTCAATAGGAACCGTTCGCGCGGCAAGGGTATCCACTTCGATAACAATCTCTCGAGGGGATACGTTCACAACCGTTCCGTTCGTGGTTGTAGCGCTGATCAGGAGCCTGTATGTGCCCGGCTTGCTGATAGAGCGCAGGCTTGCACGGGCGTTGATGGAGGAAGCATCCAGGCTGCTGTACCGGGTCAGGTTTACGCTTACATCCACGGTGACATTCGGCAAAAGCTCGCTGCGATCCCCCCGTACCGTAAGATTTTTATTTAATAAATCATCCTCTCCGTCAAAGCTCACCGTTACGTTGGAAATGGTCTTAATTCGGACGGGGTTTGTCTCCATCATGACATATCCCCAAAGGAGCATGGCAAAAAGCAGCGAGATAATTTTAATGGCCAGATTCCGGCTGAAAAAAGCCTTTAGCCCCGCCAATATGCGCTTGCCAAGGTTTTGTTTTTTATCGCCGCTCATCCTTCGCCCTCCTTTTGAAAAGGCTAAATCCATTTCCGCTCTGCTCCGGAACAAAGATGGACTCTAGCAGATCGCGCAAAGCTTTGCTGTCTATATAGCGAATCAGTTTTCCATCTCGAGCAACGGATATTACGCCAGTTTCCTCCGAAACGACAATGGTAATGCTGTCCGAAACGGAGGATATACCCAAGGCAGCCCGGTGCCGCGTACCTAGCTCCCGGGCTACGGCGATATCCTCCACCAGCGGCAAAATGCAAGCCGCGGCAACAATAATGCCTTCCCGAATGATCATTGCGCCATCATGAAGCGGTGTATTGGGCTCAAAAATATTTTCAACGAGAGGCGCGGATATGCGCCCATCAATTTGCGTTCCCGTGCTGACAATATCGCCAAGGCCTGTTCTCCGTTCGATCACGATCAAGGCTCCAACGCGCCGCCGGGCTAAATCCATAACGGCCTGATGCAGCTCGCCGATGATCTTTTGCGGTTCGTTAATAATACCACCAAAAAAATCTTTAGAAAATATATTCCCTCGTCCGATATGCTCCAACCCCCGGCGAATCTCCGGCTGAAACAGAACAACGGCAAGAATTACACCTGTTGAAACGAGGGAACTGAGGAGCCAGCTGAGCGTAGGCAGCTGAAAGGCATCGCTGATGATGGCTGCGATAAACAAGACGCCAACGCCCTTAAGTACCTGGTATGCCCGTGTTTCCTTCGTCAGCACGATGAGCTTATAAAGGAGGATCGTGATAATGGCTATATCAACTGCATCTGTCCACAAGAACTGATCCAGCCCTCCTGATAGTGTTTTTAACAGCACATCTGCCAAATCTGGAATACCACCTTTCGGTTTTATTTGCTAAAGTACAAAGCCCGCTGTTTATCATTGTACAACTTTGCTTGCGGGCCTGCACGTTCCTTTTTGACTGTTTACAATTTATTCTTGATTTTCGTCCTGCGCTGCTACTTCCGGTTCGTTATTGGATGTAGCTGAAAGTAACGCTTTTTCCATATCCATAATCGAATACATAAAGTTTTCTAATTCCGTGCTTTCCATGCAAAGAGACTCATCGCCCAGGGAGCCGGTCTCCCGCAGGACTTTTGAGCATTTTTGCGTGAATGATTCCTGCCAGGCATCTGCCTGGGCTTTTAGCCTTCCCAGCGTATCCCAGGATACGAAGCTATCTCTGCCTTCCTGCATAACGGGCTCCTTTACATTTCGGATTAATAAGATAGTAAAAAATAATCTCTTAAAAAATGCCTTAAAAAAGACAACCTTTGTTCTTTAATTTATAAATATTATAGCATATAAAATAAATCATTCAAAGCAATAGTTTCATATACTTTATTGCTGTAGAATAATAGATGAATTTATGCTATGAAGGAAAGGTTGATGATATTTTGCCTGTAATCGATCGTTTTGAAGATGAAATGGCAATTTTCGAAGGTGGAAATGTGCCACGCAGGCGGCTGCCCATGGCCACCCGGGAGGGGGACGTTATCAAAGTAAATGAACATGGCATATACTATATAGATTTACCGGAAACAAAAGCCCGCCGGGAAAATTTTGTAGCCCGTCTGCAGTTCCTTTTGCGTAAAGCAAAATAAGCAATCTCTCCCTATCCTGGCAGACTAAGGGCATAGGCGATCAGCAGGCCATATGCCCCGCCGGAAAGTATGGTGAGCGCCAGGGCGCAGATAAACGCGCCGGTCTTTTTTTTCCAGGCACAAAAGGCGGCATAGGCAGCACAGTAAATGACACCGGCTGCCATGCATACAAAGAATAGTAATGCAAAAAGTTTGATCATACTTCTCACTCCAAGCCGGAGGTTATATTCTCATCCAGCGGGGTTAAGCGAACATGAAAGGAAGCTTCCATTTGGGGATATTTTGTTTTCCAATTATAAGCCTCCCATTCTTCCACCGTGGAAAAATGCCGGCTGGCAACCCGGCCCATGCCCATGGCATCTGAATTCAGAGCCTGGCACCGTGCAAAAACCCGGCTGATCTCCGCTTCCAGATACTCCTCCACGGCTTGGCGCAGGCCCTGCTCCCATCCCGCTTCGCTCACCCCTTGGTCATCCTGGAGAACCTCGCAGGTAAACAGCAGGGATACCCGTGCCTTTGGCACTTCGCCCAGCTCCATCTCCGTTTCATACAGGCCCGTATTCGCCAGGAAGATAGTCAGCCTGTCATCCCCATAGGGAACCTGTAGGCGGCCCCGCTGGAACTCCCCTCTTCCCATGAGCAGAAAGCGGGTATCAAATCCATTCAGTACTCCCGCAAACTGCCACCTATCAAATAGCGCAGCACCGGAAGCATAGATGGACATTCCCCCAAAGCGAAGCACACCTTCCGTCGTATATTGGGCTTCCGCCTCCTGGGAAGTTTGGCCTTCTTGCCCTGTTTTTTCGCTCCCTTCCCCGTTCTTTTCCCCCGCTTCGCTGGAAAGGGCGGCGCTTTCTGCCTTTGCTGCCTGTGCCGCGCTGGTATCCAGGGCGCCCAGGGACAAAACCGGATCAATCCTTCCGCCCTCCGCCGCCTCATGAACGAGGGAATAATTGATGATGGGGGAAATGCCTTCTTCATTATAATTTTTCAGTAGGCTTTGCTGCAGCTTTGTCATATTCTGCATGCCAGCGCCAGCCATACCCTGCAAATAGGTCTGCGCAGGACAAAGACAAATCAACAGCTTTACCGACTGACGGATATTCAAGGCATTCAGGGCCACCCGCCCTAGCTTTTCCAGGCATCCGGCCTCTGCCGCTTCCTTAGAAAAAATAATCGTATTGAGCCGTTCAAAGTTTAATTGATAGGGGGCACCCATATGCGCCGTGGTAATAGCATCGAAGAGATCGTCCCCGTCCGCGCCCAGCACCAAAGCTTCTCCTGCGGCGCTCTGGGTGCTGCTTTCGTTGGCCTCGCTCTGTACGAGAAAGGTGATGGAGTAGGCTTTGCTCTCACCAATATCCACCCCCAGTGAGGAAACATACTTGTATGCATCCAGCGGGACGGCTCCCAGACATCCAGCGTTTACGGGCAACAACAGCATTATCAGGAAAAACAGGCTAAACTTTTTCATATATTTCCCTTTCCTTCTCTTTATGGGAGCCATGGCGTAATGCCCCTATACAGGCCGCTAATAGGCCGGGCAATAAAAGCAGCCATCCATACAGGTCCAGCCAGCTCTTTACCCTTTCAACCAGCCAATAACCCCCGCTGCGCTCATAAAACAAAGCACAGCTAAGCAATACTGAAAAAGCGGCAACGGCAGGCCGGCTGTTCTTTAACCCCAGCTCCTGCCCGGCGATCCGGCTTGCAGCAAAAAGAAAATATGCTGCTGCAACCAGCTCCGCTGCCAACCATAAAAAAAGCGATATCTTATCTAGGCGAAAAAAGTACCCTTCCTGTAGCATATCCATATCCAGCCGGTACAGAGGAAAATAGATTGCCGAAAGATCCTGGTATCCATAGGTCAGCGAAATGCACAGCTGGGTCAAAAAAGCCAGCACTGCAGCGCCAATGCCACCAATACAGCCCGCTTTTTTTACGCAGGCCCGGCCATGTAAACTTTCAGCCATGGATAAGCCTCCTAAAAAAACCGGCAGCAGCGTAAAAATATGACGCAGGCTGTAAGCACCGATTTCTTCCCACTGGTTTCCCGGCAATGGGTACAGCCGATAGAGTTCATAACTTTCTGCAGGCAGGATCAGATTTACGAGCATCGTTACCAGCAGAATGATCCCCAGCAGCTTACTCAGCCGGCCGATGGTTTCCATCCCCCAAAATGCTAAAATGCACACCGCGCCCATGATCCAAAGCGAGATGGAAGAATAGACCGACCGAACAAATACATAGGTATACAGCATGGAAATAAAGCGCAGCATAGCGGCCAGCCCTGCAATAAGCAGCAGTGCCGCCAGCTCTGCCATGCAGATTCTTCCCCCGATTTTTCCTAACCCCTTATCATAGAGCTCCCCCAGCGTATTTGCTTTTGCGCGCTGCATCGCCCCGCTTACCAGCAGAAACAGCCCCAGGGAAAGGAGCACGCCCGCCGGTACCCAAATATAGCTGGAATTCCCACCCGGATATGCATAATGAGATTCAAATGTGAATACCGCGTTGATATATAGGGGTACGCCCAGCATATATGCCGTTTCCTGCAGGCCGATCCTGCCGCCATCCGGGCTGCTCATTCTTCTCCTCCCTGGGTATTGGTATAGTCCACCGCTTTCTTATGCATCCGCAAAGGACCCCGCAAAACCGGCGGCTGCTTCGCATTTGTTTTGGGCGCAACGGGGCTTAAAAAGGGCACGCCATAGCTCTTTAGCCGTGCCATAGCGCCCAGGGCAACGGCCGCCAGGCAAGTCAGCCCCAGAAGCCCCCCCAGCCAGGCGGCAATTACCATGGCGATACGGATATAGGCCGCTGATATCTGCGTCGCATAATCCGGAATGCAGAAATTCCCCAATCCTGATAGGGCTACAATAATCAGGATGACGGAGCTGGCCAGGTTTGCGCTTACTGCAGCCTGGCCCAGGATCAATCCGCCGATAATGCCGATGGCCTGGCCTATACTGCCCGGCACCCGAAGGCCCGCCTCCCGGATCAGCTGGAAAACAGCCAAAAGGAAAATGAGCTCTACGCCAATGGGCGCAAACACCATCTCCCTGGAGGAGATGACCGTACTCACAACCTCCGTAGAAAGCATGCCCTGATGATACAGCGCCAGGGAAAGGAAGTAGCCTGGGAGGAGGATGGAAATGACAGCGCCCATATACCGAATAATGCGCACAACATTCCCTTGGGGCTGCCTTAGGTAAGTATCCTCTGGGCTGGACATAAGGGCCCAGAGGGTAACGGGCATAATATTCGCATAAGGGGAGCCTTCCAGCAGTACAGCCACAAAGCCCTGCATAAGATAGGCCGCAGCCCTGTCCGGGCGCTCTGTGGATAAAACCTGTGGAAAAGGGGATAACCGATGGGCTTCCGTCAGCTGCTCCAACATGCCGATGCCCGTTGTTACCCGGGTATCCACCTGGGCAAGGCGGCTTTTTACTTCTTCCACCAGCGCCGTATTCGCTGTCCCTTCCAGATATAAAATAGAAACCTGCAGCCGGTTTCCACTGCCAGAGGGCCGAATTTCGCAGACAAAGTCCTCCCGGCGAATAATGCGCCGCAAAAGGGTTATGTTTGTCCGCATGTTTTCTGTAAAGCTTTCCT
>CALVLF010000092.1 GCA_944336625.1 uncultured Clostridia bacterium | reverse complement strand
ATGGAGAAAGCCGGGGGCCATGGCCTACGGCCCCCGGCGGCTGTAAACGAAAGACGCGGGCAGGAACCAGCATTACCCGCTAACCTCCGCGCGCGTTATCGCCGTCCGCGCAGGACCCGCGCGCTTAGCGCCCCCGGCGGCTGTAAAGGCCTGGCGCGGGCAGGAACCAGCATTACCCGCCAACCTCCGCGCGCGAATATAGCCGCGCGCTTAGCGCCCCCGGCGGCTGTAAAGGCCTGGCGCGGGCAGGAACCAGCGCTGCCCGCTAACGTTTGCGCGCGAATATAGCCGCGCGCTTAGCGCCCGGGCTCCTGGGGCAGGCCCAGAACGTAGTCTGCGGAAACGTGGTAAAAAAGGCAAAGGGTGCGCACGTCCTCTACCCGGTAGGGGACCCGCCGCTTTTCATATTTGGATACGGCCGACTGCTGGCAACCCAGCAGGGCGGCGATTTCCTTCTGGGTCACGTCCCGGTCGATGCGCAGGGCCGTGAGCCTGTCTACATAATCCATAGCCACACCTCTCAGCCCATGATAGCAAAGTCGTAATAAGACTATTGACAAACAGTCTTACTAAGACTAAAATTTATATAATCCGGCAATCTGCGGCGGTTTGTTTTGGCCGGGGTATATGCTTTGGCCTTTTGGCAGGAGGCTGCCAGGCAGAAAAGACTCCGGCGGAAGGGGGCGGCGGCGGGAGCGCGAAGCGCTCCTGGAGGGGCCCAAATGGGCCCCTCCCCTTCGCAAAAGGGCCTCGGGCTGCTTGCAGCCCGAGGCCCTGTATGCGAAGCGCCGCCGCCCCCCGCGTATTTCCGCCAAGGCCTCTTTTCTCCTCCGGCGAAAGCCCGGCCCCATAATCTACGGGGCCGGGCGGCTGTAAACGAAGGACGCGGGCAGAAAGCAGCATTACCCGCAAACCTCCGCGTGCGCTATCGCCGTGCGCGCAGCACCGGGGCCGGGCGGCTGTAACCCTGCATCCAGCGGATAAGGCCCCGCTCCCGCGAGGATGGATAAAGCCGGGGGCCATGATCTAGGCCCCCGGCGGCTGTAAAGGCCTGGCGCGGGCAGAAAGCAGCATTACCCGCAAACCTTTGCGCGCGCTATCGCCGTGCGCGCAGCACAGGGGCCGGGCGGCGCTTAAGGAGGGGCGCGGGCAGGAACCAGCGCTGCCCGCTAACGTTTGCGCGCGAATATAGCCGCGCGCTTAGCGCCCCGGCGGCTGTAAAGGCCTGGCGCGGGCAGGAACCATCGCTCCCCGCAAACCTCCGCGCGCGCTATCGCCGTGCGCGCAGCACCGGGGCCGGGCGGCGCTTAACGAAAGACGCGGGCAGGAACCATCGCTCCCCACTAACATATGCGCGCGCTATTGCCGTCCGCGCAGCACAGTGTGGCGGGAAAGAAAACAATCGTGGTAGAATTTTTAGGATTCGGTTAAATCTGTGGCCTACGGCTTGCGGCGCGGGGAAAAACGTGTATGATAAAAAAGACGCAGGGGCCCGCCCCCTTTCTTTTTGGCCCGCCCCTTTTTGCCCGCTTCCGGCATAAGGGAGCAAAGCCATTTTCCCGCCTGCCGGCAAAGGGCGGCTCCCAATGTGACAAAAATGTACGTTTTCCCCCGCTGCCGCCTATGGACGGAAAATGGGCCTGCACCTATAATTTTCATGACGGAGCCCCTCTGGCCTCCGGCCAAGTTCAACAATTGTTGAGGCTGAATTGAGGTTCCATTGCGGTTTTTCTGCTATCCTTACAGGGAAGGCAATCCGCTTATTGCTGCAAAAAGACGCGGGGCAGGGCCTGCCGCTGGCAGGGCCCGGCTCCCGATAAATCTTGAGGAGAAATATATGGAACAGAATGAAACCCGGCAGGCTGCCCCTGCCCAGCAGGAAACCTCCGCCCAGCATGTATCCAAAGCCCCTGGTGGCCAGGAAAAGCCCCAAAAGCCGAAAAAAGCCAAAAAGCCCAGGAAGCCCTGGACGGCCAAGCGGATCATCTTCCTGGTGGTTGTGGTTCTGCTGGCGGTATTCCTGGTTTACTCCTGCGTTGCGGCCCCGGTCATAGCGGCCAATGCCGCCATGAACCAGGTTTCCACCCTGGCAGTAACCCAGCTCACCCCCAAGGATATCACCAGCACCATCAGCGCCACGGGCACGGTGGAAAGCGCGGATAAGCACTATGTCTACCCCGCTGCAACGGGCTATACGGTGATGGAGGTGCCTGTGGAAGTAGGCGACCGGGTGGAAGCCGGGGACGTGCTCTGCATCCTGGATGACAGCGCCATCCAGGACCAGATCGAAACCAACGAGCTGAGCCTGGATCAGAACGTCCGGGCGGCGGAGCAGCAGGTGAAAACCGTTCGGGATAGCTACGAGGCTGCCATGGCCGCCGTAAAGGACGGTACCAACGCCACCCTCATCAACGCCGAAAGCCAGGTGACCAACGCCTATAACAGCTACCTTTCCGCCGTGGATAATTACTGGCAGCATCAGAGCAACCTCTCCAGCGCCTCTTCCGACCTGGCGGCGGCCAGACAGAAGGTGCAGGATATTCAGGCGGCTATAGATAGCAAGCCTACGCCGACTCCCACCCCAACCGCATTACCCAGCCCTTCCCAGGATGCCGGCCAGGGTGAGCAGCAGGTTCCGGTTGCCACCCCAAACCCCAACCAGGGGAGCGAGGGCACGGATCAAGGGAGCGGCCAGGACTCGGTTCAGAATCCGGCCCAGGGTACCCCTCCGGCCACCCCCGTGCAAAGCACGCCTGGGCAGGAGAATGCCCAGCCTACCCCGGCGGCTGGCCAGGGGGAGACGGGACTGGTAACCGGCAGCGCCCCTGCCGCCTCCGGGGCAAGCAATAGCGCAGCCGATTATGCGGGCATGGATTTAACCGCCCTCCAAACGGCTCTGGCAGCTGCTGAGCAGGAGCAGGCTGCCGCCCAATCCGCCTATGACAGCCTTGCGGGCCAGGGCTACAGCCTTTCCCTGGCTATCGATACGGCCTATAACAATTATCAAACCGCCCTCAAGAGCCTGGATGCGGCCATCGCTTCCGTGGAAACCTCCCTCCAGTCCAGCGAGAACCAGCTGGATGCGGCCAAGATTACCGCCGAAAGCGCCCGGGATACCCGGGACCTTACCCTGGAGCATCTGAATGAATCCCTGGCGGATACGGTGGTCACCGCCCCGGCCAGCGGCACCATTACCGCCGTATATGCTACGGTAGGGGGCGCGGGCTCGGGCCTGCTGTTCGTCATCGAGGATACGGAGGATCTGATTGTGAATACCTCCGTGCGCAGCTATGATATCGCTACGGTACAGGAGGGCATGGCCGTCAGCATCCGCAGCGACGCTACGGGGGATGCGGCCTTCGACGGGGTCATCACCGCCATCGCCCCGGCCAGCATGAAAAACGCCGCCGGGGATACGGACAGCACCAACGAGGTATTCGAAACGGAAGTAGCCGTTACCAGCCAGGATACGGGCCTGCGCATCGGCATGAGCGTGCGGCTCAACTATATTCTGGATTCTGCAGAAGGGGTGCTGGCCGTGCCCTATGACGCCATCTATACCAACGCCGCCGGCCAGAGCTGCGTCCTGGGGGCCCAGCCCCGGGAGGATGGCCAGTATGAGCTGGTGGAAATCCCCGTGACCACCGGCATTGAGAACGATTATGAAATCGCCATATCCGGCCAGGGTATTGAGGCGGGCCTGTATATTCTCAACGACCCCAGCAGCCACGCCCCCGGAGAAGTGGTAAGCCTGGTATAACAGGGGGCGGCATGGAAAGCATTATCGCCATGCGCGGCATCATAAAGCGCTTTTATATCGGCCAGCCCAATGAGCTGGAAATCCTCCATGGCATCGACCTGGATGTGGCAGCGGGGGAGTTCCTCTCCATCGTAGGGGCGTCGGGCAGCGGCAAATCCACCCTCATGAACCTCATCGGCGCACTGGACCGGCCCACAGAGGGCTCTTACTTCCTGGATGGGGAGGATGTGGGCCAGGCAGATGACCTTAGCCTTTCCGCCATCCGCTGCAAAAAGGTGGGCTTCGTTTTTCAGAATTTCAACCTCATCCCTCGCACCAATGCCCTGAAGAATGTGGAGCTGCCCATGATGTATGCCGGCGTATCCCCCCGCCGGCGCACCCAGCGGGCCATGGAGCTTTTAGCCATGGTGGAAATGGAGGACAGGATGTATCACCAGCCCAACGAGCTTTCCGGCGGCCAGAAGCAGCGGGTGGCCATTGCCCGGGCCATGGCCAATGACCCGGCCATCATCCTGGCGGATGAGCCCACAGGCGCCCTGGATTCCAAAACCGGCCGCCTGGTTATGGATCTTTTCCACCGGCTCAACCGGGACCAGGGGAAGACCGTAGTGCTCATCACCCACAATGGGGAGCTGGCCCAGGAAACCAGCCGCGTGGTTACCATGCGGGATGGTATGCTCTACGAGGAGGGCTGCTGAATGGGACTGGATCTTAGGGAAAACGTCCGCATGGCCCTGGAAGGGCTCCGGGCCAATAAGATGCGGGCCCTTCTTACCATGCTGGGCATCATCATCGGCATCGGCTCCGTCATCGGCATCCTTACGGTAGGCGAAGGCCTTTCCGCCAATATTACCGGGGAAATGGCTGCCCTGGGGGCCCAGAATATATCCGTATATTTTCAGGAGCGCCCGGATGAAGAGGACGCCGGCAACCTCCTTTCCTCCATGACCTCCGTCTGGATGGAGGAAGAGGACGGCTTTTCCGATGAAATGCTGGAGGCCCTTCAGGCCCAATACCCGGAGCAGGTGGGCCCCATCGCCGTGGATGAGGGCCTGGGCAGCGGTCAGGTGACCAAGGGGCGGGATTATGCCAACGTATACGTTTATGGCGTAAATGAAAACTACCTGCCCGTTTACAATATCGAAATCATCGCCGGCCGGAACCTGCGGGCCCAGGACAACGAAGGGGCCCGGAACGTGGCCGTGGTTTCCGATAAGCTGGTGAATAATATCTTCGGCGGGGATGTGCAGGGGGCCCTGGGGCAGGAGGTGCTGACCAATATCAACGGCGAAACCTATGCCTATACGGTGGTAGGGGTTTATGAATATACCCAGAATGCCATGATGAGCGCCATCTCCACCGCCTCGGAGCGGGATATTTCCACGGAGCTGTATATTCCCCTGAATACGGTAAAGCGCCTTACGGGGAGCATGATTGGCCGGTATCAATACCTGACCATCTCCTCCCTGAGCACGGACAGCCAGGCTGTGGCCAGCCTGATTCAGGATTTTTTAAACCGGTATTATGTGAATAACCCGGATTACCAGGTAGGGGTTATGGCCATGGAGACCATGACGGATATGGTTTCCTCCATGATGGATACCCTTTCCATCGCCATTTCCGTCATTGCAGGCATTTCCCTGCTGGTAGGGGGCATTGGGGTGATGAATATCATGCTGGTATCCGTCACCGAGCGCACCCGGGAGATCGGCACCCGAAAAGCCCTGGGGGCCACCAACGGGAATATCCGGCTGCAGTTCGTGGTGGAGAGCGTGATCATCTGCCTGGTGGGGGGCTTGATCGGCATCCTGATGGGGGCCTGTCTGGGCTACTTTGGCAGCTATCTGCTGGGCACCCCCAGCGGGCCTACCCTGGGCTCCATCCTGCTGGCTTTCGGCTTTTCCATGGCCATCGGCGTATTCTTTGGCTACTACCCTGCCAACAAGGCCGCCAACCTGGATCCCATCGAAGCCCTGCGGTATGAATAACGGGCGCACTTGCGCCCTGCCCTTTCGCCCGGATGACAGCCCCATCCGGGCGCGTTTTTTGTCCTGGCCAGTGCAGTTTATACAAGGGGGGGCGGAGCCAAGCGGCCCAAAAGGAAGGTTTGCAAAAACTCCGGCGGAGGGGGCGGCGGCGGGGAGCGCGAAGCGCTCCAGGAGGGGCCGGCTTTGCCGGCCCCTCCCCTTCGCAAAAGGGCTCCGGGATGCTTGCATCCCGGAGCCCTGTATGCGAAGCGCCGCCGCCCCCGCGTATTTCCGCCAACGATTCTTTTCGCCTCACCTATAGATAAAGCCGGGGGCCATAATCCAGGCCCCCGGCGGCAGGAAAGGCGACTAGAAAGGGGGGCCTTTCCACCTGGGCGAGGAAAGAGAAAGCCCGGCCCCATGATCTACGGGGCCGGGCGGCTCTTAAGGAAAGACGCGGGCACAAACCAATGCTTCCCGCCAACCTCTGCGCGCGAATATCGCCGTCCGCGTAGGACCCGTCCGCGCAGGACCCGTGCGCTTAGCGGCAAAGCTTATACATTGAACCGGAAAAGCACCACGTCCCCATCCTGCATGACATAATCCTTGCCTTCGCTGCGCACCAGGCCCTTTTCCTTGCAGGCGGCCATGGAGCCCAGCTCCACCAGGGTGTCATAGGGGACGATCTCCGCCCGGATGAAGCCCTTTTCAAAGTCCGTATGGATCTTGCCGGCGGCCTGGGGGGCCTTGGTGCCCCGCTGAATGGTCCAGGCCCGTACCTCCTTGGGCCCGGCTGTCAGGTAACTGATCAGGCCCAGCAGGCTGTAGCATTCCTTAACCAGCCTGTCCAGCCCGCTTTCCCCTATGCCCAGGGCTTCTAAAAATTCCTTCTTTTCCTCCGGGGGAAGCTGGGCGATCTCCTCCTCCGTGCGGGCGCAGATGGTCAATGCCCCCGCCCCCTCGGCGGCGGCCTGGGCCTGCAGGGCTTCTACGGCAGGCAGGCTTTGGCCCAGCTCCGCCTCGGCAATGTTGGCTACGTAGATCACCGGCTTATCCGTCAGCAGGAAAAGGGATTTTACCTCCTCCCGCTCCGCCGGGGCCAGGTCCATGCTCCTTATGGGCTTGCCCGCCTCCAGGTGGGCCTTGAGGGATTTGAGGAAATCCGCCTCCTGGAGGAATTTCTTATCCCCGCCCTTGCTGTTTTTCTGGGCCCGGTCGATGCGGCGATCCAGGGTCTCCAGATCTGCGAAGATCAGCTCCAGATTGATGGTTTCCATGTCCCGCACGGGGTTTACAGAGCCATCCACATGGACGATGTCCGCATCCTCAAAGCAGCGGACCACGTGGACGATGGCATCCACCTCCCGGATATGGGAAAGGAACTTGTTGCCCAGGCCCTCCCCCTTGTAGGCCCCCCGGACCAGGCCGGCAATATCCACGAATTCGATGGTGGTGGGGGTGATCTTTTCCGGGTTATACATCTGGGCCAGAACGTCCAGCCGGTGATCCGGCACGGCCACCACCCCCACATTGGGCTCAATGGTGCAGAAGGGATAGTTGGCAGCCTGGGCCCCGGCCTGGGTAATGGCGTTGAAAAGAGTGCTTTTGCCTACGTTGGGAAGGCCGACAACGCCTAGTTTCATAGCTTTATTCTCCTTATTGCTCCTGGATTTGCGGGCGCCATTCCCCGGGGGAAGGGGCCTGTGGGCGGGCCCGGAAAAAGGGCCTGCCTCCACCGGTTCATTATAGCATAAACTGGCCGTTTCTCAAGAGGCGCCCAGGATCATCCGCAGGATGAACCAGCCGTTTTCCGCTGTAAAATAGCAGCTGGCGCCGTTTTTGCGGCAAAAGCTGGCGATGGAAAGCACCCCCGTGCCGTGGCCCGGCCGCTGGGGCAGGGGCAGGCCTTCTGCATCGAAGGAGATCTGGCCAGAGAAGGGGTTGGCGATCTGCAGCATGAACCGGGGGTGGTGGATTACCTTGCAGCGGATGCGCCGCTGGGAAAGGGGTAGGGCCAGGCAGGCCTCTATGGCATTTTCCAGAGCATTGGCAAAAACCATGCCCAGCTCGCTGGTATCTACCGGGATCTCTGGGGGAAAGGACAGCTCCGTTTCCAGGGCAATGCCCTGCTCCTCTGCCCGCTGGAAATACAGGGCCAGCACCGCATCCAGCACCGGGTCCTGGCACCAGTGGTTTATTTGGGCATCCGCCAGGCTCTGCTGCCCCCGGCCCAGAAGCTGCAAGGCGGCGGGGATGTCCCCCTGCTCCACCAGGGCCGCGGCAGCGGCAAAGCTATGGCGCATATCATGCCGGGCAATGCGCAGGGCATCCTCCGCCGCCTGGGCTGCCTGGAGCCGCTGCCGCAGGGCGCTGACCTGGGCTGCCAAAAGGGCGGCGTTCTGCTGGGCCTGCTGGAAGCGGTACTGGTTCATGAGGCTGCGGAACAGGCTGAAATATACCACCGCCATGACCCCCAGGCCCAGGAAAAGGTAAGCGGCCTGGGCCGAATTCTGCACCCAGGTTTGGGGCCAGACCCCGATGAACACAAGATAGAAGCAGAATGCGCAGGGGATGGGCATGAGGATATCCCACCGGTCTGGCAGAATGGCGATGAGCCGGCGGAAGGGCCCCCGCAAAAAGCGCCATTCCAAATAGATCAGGGGCAGATATAGGCCGCAGCGCAGCAGCATATCCGCCCACATGGGCAGGCCGAAGCGGGCCACCACCAGATGGATGGCTGCCGCCAGCAGCAGGGAAAAGACGCACTGGGAAGCATAGTTAAAGATGGCCTGGGCAGGGCTGTCCTTGGCAGCCCAATAGGTCAGCAGCACCGCCGGGATGGTTACGGTAAAAAGAAATATCTGCAGCACCCGGGCAATGCCCAAAAGGGGCAATAGAACCGCATTGGAAAGCACTACCCAGCAAAGATACAGGGCCAGTACCTTCAGGAGCTTTTTCCGGGGGAAGCGGAATTCCGTCAGGGATGCCATCATGGCCAGGGAAGCAACCACGGTAAAGAGGGCGCGGAGGATGAGATATGGGTTGCTTTCCTCAAAGGTTATAACCACCGTAAGGCCCCTCCCCCATCCAGAATTTATACCAGGCTTCCCGCAGGGCGCCGGTTTGGGCCCGGGGCACGGGCACCTGCATGCCCCCATCCAGCAGGGCCCGCTGCTTTTCCACGGCGGTAATCCGCTCCAGATTGAAGAGGAAGCTGGGCCCGCAGAGCCAGAACTGCCGGTGGGCCAGCAGGGGCCGGACCCCTTCTGCAAAGGAGCCCTGGAGGGTACGGCTTTTTATCCGGGAGCCATCGTCACAATGATAGAGCACAGCTCTGTCCATCCGCTCCGCATACAGGATCTGCCGGATGGGCAGGCGGTGGAGGCCCTCGCTGCTATGGATGAGGATATGGGCGGAGCGGCGGCGGTCCCAGCGGGCCAGGACGGCATCCAGATCCTGAAAAAGCCGGCCCTTATCCACGGGCTTGAGCAGATAGTCCATAGCCCGGGCCTGGTAGCTTTCCACCCCGAATTCCGCAGAGGTGGTTAGGTACAGGATCTCTCCCCTTTGGCCCCGCTCCCGCAGGGCAAGGCCCGTGGCGATGCCCCCCAGCCCCGGCATGAGGATATCCAGCAGAAACAGGTGGAATTTCTGCCCTTCCTCTATCGCCCTGAGCAGGGCTTCGCCGCTGGGGAAAAGGCTGCGCCGGGCAGCCCGGGAAGGATGGGCCGCAAAATATTCCGCCAGTAAGGCGTCCGCTATATGGCGGTCCCCTGGGTCGTCATCACAAACGGCAATGCGGAACATACTGCCCTTTCCTCCTTCTAAAATACAAATACATAAAAAGGAATATCCCTGTTTGTTTACCCTTAACGGACAAGGGCATACACGGTTTTAGCGGTCTGGGCCACCAGATAGCTTCCTTGTGGCCCCTTGCAATAGGGTCCACTATGGCTGCGGGGCCACGCCTTGCTCTCCGGCGGCCCAGACCGCCAAAACTCTTTGACCTGAGCAGGTCTGCTTTGCGCCCAGTTCGCGGCGCAGGAGCGA
>CALVLF010000091.1 GCA_944336625.1 uncultured Clostridia bacterium | reverse complement strand
GGCCGTGCTGGAGGCGGCAGGCTGCGGCGTACGGATTCTGGCTAGCGCCCATGGGTGCGGCATGGAAGATCTCAGGCGGCGTAAAGCCCTTTATGAACTGGTGCAGGAAGGCTGCTTCCAGCGGGTGATCTCCCTATCCAGAGAGCGGGGCAAAGGGTTACAGTTGCGCACCATTTTTCAAGCGGAGGAGGAAGCATGAGGCTGTTTCTGGCCCTGGCAGCCCTGTGCGTCAGCGCTCTATATGGCTACGGAAAGGGTTATGCGCTTACCGCCCGCCAGGCGGGGCTGGTAGCTTTTGAGCGGGATATTCCCCAGCTCCTGCACAAGATGGAGTACCGCATCCTTCCCCTGGGCGCCCTGGTGGAGGAGATGGGGGAAAAGCCAGGCGATCTGGCCGCATTTTGGCAAACTTTTGGCGAAAAACTGGAGTGCCTGGGGGTGGAGCGGGCTTGGGAAGATGCCCTGGAGGCCCAAAGCCCTTACGGCCTGCAGCCCCAGGACCGGGCTATTCTCCGGGGATTGGGAAGTGCGCTGGCCTGCACGGATGATGCGGGCCGCCGGGAAACGGCTAATGGGCTGCTGGAGGAGCTCCATAGGCAGCGGGCGGAGGCGGAAAAGGAGCGGGAGAAAAAGAGCGCGTTATATGGCACCCTGGGGCTGCTGTGGGGGTTAGGCGCTGCCATACTGATTATATAAATATAGAAAGCACAAAGGGGAAGCGAGATGGAAATCGAGATCGTTTTAAAGATCGCGGGGATCGGTATGTTGGTAGCAGTGGCCTGCCAGCTCCTCAAGCAAACCGGCAGGGATGACATCGCCATGCTGGCCGCCCTGATGGGGCTGGTAATCGTCCTGGGAATGGTCTTGGGGGAGATCGGAACCCTTTTCGAGCAGGTTCGCCGGATCTTTAGCCTGTATTGAGAAAAATGGAAATATTCAAGATAGCTGGCCTGGCCGTTCTGGCCCTTGGGGGTGTCATATTGCTTCGGGCCTACCGGCCGGAAATGGCCCTGCAGCTCAGCCTGGGAACCGGCGTGGTGCTTTTTGCCTATGCTTTGACGGAAATCGGCGCAGTGCAGCAGGTTATCGAGGGAATAACGGGGCGGTATGGCTTGGGAAGCCAGCAAATCAAGCTTATCTTCAAGGTGTTCGGCATGGCCTACGTTGCCCAGTTCGCGGCGGAAGCCTGCCGGGACGCCGGGGAGAGCGCCATCGCTTCCAAGGTAGAGCTGGTAGGCCGGGTGATGATCGTTGCAGCGGCCCTGCCCGCTGTCTTTTCCGTATTGGATCTGCTTTCGGGGCTTTTGGGGGGCGTATGAAACGGTTCATCCCTTGGTTTTTTCTTGCCCTGCTTTTATGCCCCCTTCCCTGCCGGGCGCTGGAGGCGGAGCTGGAATCTACCCTGGAAGGCGTTCTCGCAAGCTATGACCTGGGAGCCTGGCAGGAAAGCTACAGCCAGCTGCCGCAGGAAATACGGGAGCTGTGGGGCTATGGGGATGTGCGCTCCCTCATTGCCGGCTATGCCCTGGGGGAGGAGCAGGCGGATGGAGGGCTGCTAACGGGGCTATGGCGGCAGGGGCTTGCGGCCGTAGCCGCCAGCATGAAAAGCCTGGGGGCAATCCTGGCGATTACGCTGATATGCGGCCTGCTGGAAGCGATCTTGGGCCGGGGGCAGAACGGGGTGAAGGAGATGGCGAACTTCCTATGCTATGGCGTGTGCGTCATGATCCTGAGCGCCATGATGGCCGGGCAGCTTTCTCTAGCGGCCCAGGCGGTGGGGGATATTTGCGGTCTTTTAGAGGCATTGACGCCCTTGCTGGTGGCTTTGCTGGCGGCAGTAGGGGCCACGTCCTCCGCCGGAATGGTGCAGCCCGTTTTCGTCTTGCTCAGCGGCACGGTGGCAAAGGCGGTGCAGGAGGGGCTGCTGCCGGCGGTCATGAGCGCCGGGGTTTTGCAGATCGTAGGGGCGCTTACGGGGCAGGAGCGAATCGGCCGCCTCTCCGCCGCCATAAAGTCCTTTGTAAAATGGGCCATGGGCGGGCTGACTACTATTTTCCTGGGAATCATGACGATCCGCGGGATGAGTGCCGGGGGGGTGGATAGCCTGAGCTTTCGCACCATGAAATATACGCTGGATAAATCCCTGCCGTTGGTGGGAGGGGTGGTGGCAGGGAGCCTGGACAGCGTGCGGGGCTGCACCATCCTGATTAAAAACGCTGCGGGCATCGCGGCGGTGCTCCTGGGCCTGGGCATGGTGCTCACCCCCCTACTGCAGCTTGGGGGCATGAGCCTGGCTTTGCGGCTGACGGGGGCCCTCTGCGCCCAGGTTTCCGATGGGCGGATGCCCCGGATGCTGGATGGCCTGGCGGATATCTGCCGGTATATGTTCGGCTGCGTAGGGCTGGTAACCCTCATGTATGTGCTGACCATGGGCCTGGTGGCAGCCCTGGGGAGCGGGGTATAAACATGGGCTGGCTATATGCGCTTGTCATTAAGATCAGTGCCGCGGCCATCCTGCGGTGCGTGTTGGGGTTCCTGTTGCCGGGCGGGGCTATGGGCAAGAGCGCAGAGCGGGCGCTGGATCTGATTATATTCTGGATATTGGCGGAGGCGGTGGCTTCCGCCTGGCAGGAGGTCCTATGACGGGGATGAAGGGAATTCTGGTGCCGCTGCAAAAGCTGGCAGCGGCCATGAAAAAGGATAAGCGGCTGGAACTGGGGATATATGCCCTGCTGGCTGTGTTGGGGATTCTGATATATTCCGCTTCTTGCGGGCGGGAAACGGAAGGCCCGCCCGCGCAATCCGGCACTGGGGCAGAGGCCTTTGCGGAAAGCTCTGTTGAGGAAAGACTTGCCGAGACCCTATCCTGCATTCGGGGCGCAGGCAGGGTGCAGGTGATGATCACCTATGAAACAGGAACCCAGATCGTTCCCGCCATGAGCACGGATGTGCAAAGCAGCACTTCGCAAAGCACATCGGAAGGAGGAACGACCGTAAATGAGAACCGGACGGAATCTACCCGGCCGGCTTCCTTGCAGGAGGAGGCCCTGGTTCTTACGGAAAAGGCGCCGGAGGTTCGGGGGGTTATTGTTATCGCGGAGGGGGCGGCGGATATCGCCGTAAAACTGCGCCTGGAAAGGGCGGTGGAAACGGTACTGGGGGTGGATGCCAACTGCATTGAAGTGTTTGAAATGGGCTTATCCAGTATCGATGCACAATAATACAAGGAGGGAACCCATGAAAAAAGGATTTTTTAAGAAATACGGCCTGCTCCTGGCTGCGGGGCTTCTGCTAGTGGGGGCGATTTACGCGAACCTGCGGCTGAATGGGGAGGAGGCGGAAGCGGTCCCCAGCTCTGCCCTGGCCCAGGAGGCACAGGAAGCAGCGGTAGAATCTCCGGAAGTATCCGCTGCCGGGGACGATTACTTTGAAACTTTCCGCACCGAACGGGATGCGGTGCGGGCCACAGAGATCGAATACCTGGATGAGGTGATCGCCGTATCCTACAGCGATGCAGAGACGCTGGCGGATGCCCAGGCCCAGAAGATGACCCTTGTGGAAAATATGGAGGCGGAGTTTACCATCGAGAACCTCCTGCGGGCCAAGGGGTTTGCAGATGCAGCCGTTACCTTCCATAAAGGTTCTGTCAACGTGGTGGTGGATTCCCCGGCCCTAAGTTCGGAGCAGGTGGCCCAGATATTGGATATCGTTAAACGGGAAACCGGAGAGAGCGCAGATAATATCAAGATTGTATCGGAAGGGGAATGAAAAGTGTACAGAATGAAAATAAAATAGCAAAGGCGCCATTTGTGTTTGCAGGTTTGGTAAAATCTGATATAATATGCGTAAGATAAAAGTAAGGAGGCATCAACATGGCACCTGAGCAGACAATCAGCACGGATGTCACCGTCATCGAGGGCGGTAAGATCATATTTTCTCCCGATGTAATCGCTACAATCGCCAACCTGGCAGCAAGCGAGGTGGAGGGCGTAGAAAATCTGAGCGGCACGGTGGCGGAAAGCATTAGCGGCATGCTGGGCGGAAAAAAGAGCCTGACCAAGGGCATCAAAGTGGATATGAGCGGGGAAGCAGCTGTTATTGATATCAGCGTGGTGGTAAAATACGGCTATAAGATCCATGAAGTTTGCCGGAATATTCAGACCAAAGTCAAGAGCACCATTGAAACGATGACTGGCATCCGGGTTTCCAGCGTAAATATTGCTGTGCAGTCCATCAGCTTTGAAAAGCCCGCCAAGGCCATGCCGGAGGCCGCCGTTTCTGAAGAAAACACAGAGGCATAATTATCCCGAAATAAAGGCGCCTCCAGGGCGCTGCGGCCAAAGCGGCGACCGGGCCGAGCCTGATCGCCGTTCTGGTTTTGGCATAAAATAGAATTGGCAAGATAGAAAGGGTATATTATGAAACCGAGCTTTTTTGACAGGCTGCTGCTGATCCTGTTTTCTTTGCTGGGCATGTCGGTGGGCATCGTGTTCATTTTGCTGGCCTTTGGGATATTCTCTCTGGAAGCCATTTATAATATAGTCCAGGCCTTTGGCATGCAGCTGGGCAGTTTCAATTTCGGGCTGGTATTGGGCGGCATCGGCGTCATTTTTTTCCTGGTATGCCTGCGGCTGATGATCGGCTTCAACAAAAAGGGAAATCGGGCATCCACGCCCCCGCCGGCGACCACCGCCCTTATCGCCCAGGAGGAGTTTGGCACTACCAGAATCACCCTTGCAGCGATTGACGCCATGGTACAGCGGCATTGCCGGGCAAATAACCAGGTGCGAGAAGCCTCCAGCGTGATTAAACTTCAGGAAGATGGGAGTATTGCCATAGAGCTGAAGCTGGTTCTGCTCAATGAAACAAACGTGCCGGAAACCACCTCCAAGCTTCGGGCCAGCCTGAAAGAATACCTGGAAGGGCTGACGGGGATCAAAGCCGAGAATATCAGCATGATGGTTGTTACGGCACCGGCCCAGCAGCTGGCTAAGAGCGGCACAGGAAAGAGGGAATTGGCAAATGGATGAATGGCTTGCTTTTTTTAAGACGCATAAATGGCGTGTTTTGGGTGTATTAGGCGGAGTGATTTTCTGCATCCTGATTTTTACGATCAACTTCTGGCGCACCCTGCTATTGTTCCTTGTAGTGGGCGGGCTTTATTTTATCGGCCGGTTGCTGGATGAAGGCGGATGGAGCGGCGTGGCAGAATTTTTTTCCCGAATTTTCAGCAGAAAATAAAATGGAGACCTGCAGACCATGAGCAGAAAGACGGCCCGCGAGGTGGCCATGAAACTTGCCTTTGCAAGCCTGTTTGGCGGCGAGGATACTTATGACGCGGTGCTGGACAAGTCCGGCATCAATGAAATCCCTTCTCCGGAGGATGTACGTTTTTCCCAGGCAGTGCTTCAGGGAATCGAAGATCACGGGGAGGAAATCGATCAAACTATCGAAGCACTGGCTGTAGGCTGGCGGATTGGCCGTATGCCCAAGGTGGATCTGTCTATCCTGCGCGTGGCGATTTTTGAGATGCTGTATAGGGAAGACATTCCTTACAGCGTATCCATCAATGAAGCAGTGGAGCTGGCCAAGATGTTTGGCGGAGAACGTTCCCCTAGCTACATCAACGGCATGCTGGGCACCTTGGCAAAGCAGCTGGAAAGTGGAGGCGCCTGCTGATGCCCCTCTACGTTGGCTTGGATACCAGCTGTTATACTACTTCGGTGGCTTGTGTAGATGAAAAGGGCATCGTCTATGATAAACGGACGGTGCTTTCTGTAAAGATGGGAGAAAGAGGCCTGCGCCAGAGCGAAGGCCTGTTTCAGCATGTCCGCAATCTGGAGGCCATGGTGCCTCGCATGTTTGAACAGATCAGCCGGCAGGATATTGCCGGGCTGGCAGTGAGCAGCCGCCCCCGCCCCGAGGCGGATTCCTATATGCCCGTGTTTCTGGCGGGCCGGATGGCGGCCTGCGCCTGCGGGGCGGCGCTGGGGCTTAAGCCCCTTTATACCTCCCATCAGCAGGGCCATGTGCGGGCGGCCCTTCTGGGGAATGAAGCTTTGGCGGAGTCGCTGCCCTTCCTCGGCATGCATCTTTCCGGCGGAACGACGGAAATTTTTACCGTGGGGGAGGGGCTGTCCATCCGGCTTTTAGGCGGAACGGAGGATTTACATGCGGGACAGCTGGTGGATAGGCTGGGCGTGGCCCTGCGCCTGCCCTTTCCTGCGGGGCCTAGCCTAGAAAGGCTGGCTCGGGAAGCAAGCGGCACCAATATTAAGCTGCCCGCCAGCGTGAAGGATCTGCGCTGCTCCTTTTCCGGGGTGGAAACGGCGGCCCGTTCCCTGGTGGGGAAGGC
Source organism: uncultured Clostridia bacterium (assembly GCA_944336625.1). Classification (GTDB taxonomy): domain Bacteria; phylum Bacillota; class Clostridia; order Christensenellales; family CAG-138; genus Pelethousia. The sequence continues at coordinate 30,879 of CALVLF010000091.1, read as the reverse complement.
CCAGGATGGGGAGCTGGCTCTGGCGGTATATGACTGCTTGGCCCGTACCTTTGCCAAAATGCTCCTGCGGGCTGCAGAAAAAACCGGCATAGACCGGGCCCTGCTGGCCGGGGGAGTGGCCTCCAGCCAAATACTGCGCCAGATGCTGGCCCAACGGCTGCAGGGCAGCGGCCTTCAGCTCTATTTTGGCCAGCCGGAACTGAGCTCGGACAATGCCGTGGGCGTAGCCCTTATTGCCCGGGATCATATCCAGAAGGAGGAACTTTAAATGGGAAATATATTGGATGGAAAAGCCCTGGCTCAGGAGGCCTGTAAGGGCATAAAGGCGCGGGTAGAAGCCCTGCGGAATATAGGCGTGGTTCCCACCCTGGCTGTCATCCTGGTGGGAGAAGACCCCGCCTCGCAGCTCTACGTCCGTTCCAAGGGGAAAAAAGCGGCGGAGCTGGGTATCGACGCCCGGCAATATACCTTCGATGCTGGCCTTTCGCAGGATGCCCTTTTGAGTAAGATTGACGAACTGAATCAGGATCCGGGCGTTCATGGCATCCTGGTGCAGCTGCCTCTGCCTGCGCATTTGGATACGGGCAGTGTTTTGGAGCGCATCCTGCCGGAAAAGGACGTGGATGGCTTTCATCTATATAATGCCGGCGCCCTGCTGACGGGCCGGCCGGGCTTTCTGCCCTGTACCCCCAAGGGCATCGTGCACCTTGTGAAAAGCACCGGCGTGGAAATCGCTGGGAAACGGTGTGTCGTGGTAGGCAGGAGCAATATCGTTGGCAAGCCGGTAGCCCTGCTCATGCTCCGGGAGGATGCTACGGTTACCATCTGCCATTCCCGCAGCCAGGATCTTGGCAGCATCACCCGGGAGGCGGATATCCTCATCAGCGCCGTGGGCCGGGCCAAGCTGATCACGGCGGATATGGTTAAGCCCGGCGCTGTAGTGATTGACGTAGGCCAGGTCCGGCTGGAAGGGAAATGGCAGGGGGATGTGGATTATGCCCCCGTTCTGGAAAAGGCTGCGTATATTACCCCCGTTCCGGGGGGCGTAGGCCCCATGACTATCGCCATGCTCATGGAAAATACGGTAGAGGCAGCGGAAGCAGCCTCCCGGAATGCATGATAGCAATGCGGAGGGATACGGGCTATGTATTGAGCGTTACCCAGCTCAATGAATATGTAAACGGCCTATTGCGCCGGGATGTGCTCCTGCAGGGGCTGCAGGTCCGGGGGGAAGTGAGCGGCTTCAAACGCCATAGCTCGGGCCATCTTTATTTTTCCATCAAGGATGCAGGGGCCTTGGTGCGCTGCGTTATGTTCCGGCAGAATGCGGTTTCCCTCTCGGCCCTGCCCAAGGATGGGGAGCAGGTAACGGTCTCTGGCAGCGTTTCCCTTTATGTGAAGGATGGCCAGTACCAGTTCTATGTTACCCGTCTGCAGCGGGAAGGCCGGGGAGATCTGTACCGCCGCTTTCTGGAGAGCAAGGAGGCGCTGGAAGCGGAAGGCCTTTTCGCCCAGGAGCATAAGCAAAAGCTGCCCCTGCTGCCCCGGTGCCTGGGGGTGATTACCTCCCCCACGGGGGCGGCGATTCAGGATATCCTCCATATCGCCCGGCGCAGGTTCCCCAGGATGAACATTCTCCTTTACCCCGTGCGGGTCCAGGGGGAAGGGGCGGCGGAGGAGATCACCCAGGGCATCCGGGATATGGACCGGCTGGGCCGGGCGGATGTGCTGATCATTGGCCGGGGGGGCGGCAGCCTGGAGGATCTTTGGGCCTTCAATGAAGAATGCGTGGCCCGGGCCATTTATGCCTGCAAAATCCCTACGGTGAGCGCGGTAGGCCATGAAACGGACTTTTCTATTGCAGACTTCGTGGCGGACCTGCGGGCGCCTACCCCCAGCGCGGCGGCGGAGCTCTGCGTGCCGGAATATGCCCGGTTGAAGGGGGAAATACTGGGAGCGGAGCAGTCCATACGCGCTAGCGCCCACAACCGGCTGCTGGGATTAAAGCAGGAGTTGGATGCCCTGGCTGCATCCGGGGCCTTTTCCCTGCCTAAGCACCGCATTGACCTGCTGCGCGGGGAAGTGGAGCGGCTGCAAACATTCATGCAAGGCTGCGCCAAGGGAGAGCTTCTGGGGGCTTACGGCAGCCTGGAGGGCCTTTGCGCCCGGCTGGAGGAAATGAATCCCCGCCGGGTGCTGCAGCGGGGCTATGCTATGGTAAAACTGCCCCAGGGCTATGTGGGCAGCGCCCGGGATCTGCGCCAGGGCGCCCATGCCCAGCTGATCCTGCAGGATGGGCAGGCAGATATTCTGATTGAACGAGTGGAGGAGACAGGCGAATATGGCAGCAGCAAAGAAGAAAGAACCCACATTTGAAGAAGCGAAGGCGCAGCTGGATGCCATCGCGGAAAAGCTGGGGGCGGGCAGCCTGCCCCTGGATGAGATGGTGAAGCTTTATGAGCAGGGGGCCAGCTTAACCGCCTATTGTAAAAAGCTGCTGGATGCTTATGAGGGCCGCCTGATGCAGGTGGATGCCGCCCTGCAGGTGGAGGAGGTGGAAGAAGCGTGAGCTACCGGGAAGATGGGGCCCGTTACCGGGAAATGACGGCCAGCGCCCTGGAAAAATATCTGCAAAATCCTCAAATACCCCAGCGCCTTCTTACCGCTATGGCCTATAGCGTCCATAACGGAGGGAAGCGGCTGCGCCCCTGCCTGACCCTGGCAAGCTGTGAAATGCTGGAAGGGGATCTGGCTGCTGCGCTGCCCGTTGCCTGCGCTCTGGAGATGATCCATACATATTCCCTCATACACGATGATCTGCCTGCCATGGATAATGACGATTTCCGGCGGGGAAAACCCTCCAATCATAAGGTGTACGGAGAGGGGATGGCTATTCTGGCCGGGGATGGCCTTTTGTCCTATGCCTTTGAGATCATGCTAGAAGCCCTAGGGCGCTATAGTGGAAATCCTGGCTATCTGAAAGCCATTCAGGCTGTTGCCGGCGGCGCCGGGGTTTGCGGGATGGTAGCCGGCCAGGCAGTGGATCTGGAATCCGAAGGGGATCTATCCGGCGGCGCAGAGCGGCTGCGTTATACTCATGCCCGGAAAACCGGAGCCATTATAAAGGCAGCGGTCCTTTCGGGTGCTTATATCGCCGGCGCGAGGGCGGAGCAGGTGGATGCGATTGGGGAGTTTGGTTCCTTATATGGTCTGCTGTTCCAGATTACCGACGATATTCTGGATGTGGAGGGGAGCTTTGCAGGCATGGGGAAGACCCTGGGCAAGGATAAAGATGCCAATAAGCTTACCTATGTAAACCTTTTTGGGCTGGAGGCCTCCAAAACCATGGCGCGGGAGACGGCCGAAAAGGCAAAGGCCGCCCTGAAGATCTTCCAGAGTCGAGCCGCCTTCCTGGAAGAACTGACGGATTATACATTGGAGCGTAAACATTGATGGAATCGCAGTGGGAAACGCCCATTCTGCGCCGTATCCATTCCCTGGAGGACTATAAGGCGCTGAAGCGGGAGGAGCTATATCCCCTTGCCCAGGAGATTCGGGCCCGCCTGGTGGATGTGGTATCTAAAAACGGGGGGCATCTGGCCTCAAACCTGGGGGCGGTGGAGCTGACCATGGCCCTGGACTGGGTGTTCGACAGCCCGGCGGATAAGCTGGTGTTCGACGTAGGGCACCAGTCTTATGTGCATAAGCTGCTCACTGGCCGGGATGAGGTTTTCCCTACGCTTCGGAGGGAAGGGGGGCTTTCGGGTTTTCCAAAACGGGAAGAGAGCATCCATGACGCTTTCAATACGGGCCATGCAAGCACGTCCATCTCTGCTGCGCTGGGTATGCTTCGGGCCATGGCCCTTTGTGGTGATTGCCAGCATCATGCCGTGGCCCTGATTGGCGACGGGGCCCTGACGGGGGGCCTGGCCTTTGAAGCCCTGAATGACGGCGGCCAGAGCGGCTTGCCGTTGATTGTCCTTTTGAATGATAACGGCATGTCCATCGCGAAAAACGTGGGTGCCATGGCCCTGCACCTGAGCAAGGTGCGGGCCAGCAAACGGTATAACGACATAAAGCGGAGCACTATCCGTTTTTTGGAGCACATACCGGGGATCGGCCGGGGCTTGTATGGCTCTATATCTCGCTTTAAGGAGCGAGTTAAGTACTTTCTGCTGCCCAATGTCCTCTTTGAAGAAATGGGGTTTACCTATCTGGGCCCTATCGACGGCCATGATCTGGATACCCTGATTCGAGTGCTGGAAAATGCTAGGGAGCTGCGCGGCCCTGTAGTGATCCATGCGGTAACAAAGAAGGGAAAGGGATATCTGCCCGCAGAATCCAGCCCGGATAAATTCCATGGCGTTGGTGCTTTCGACCCGGAAACGGGATCTGCCCGCGCTGGATCTACCCGGACGAATTCCGACGTTTTTGGGGCAACCCTGTGCAAATTGGCAGAGGCGGATAGCCGGATCGTGGCCATTACGGCGGCCATGCGGGACGGTACGGGCCTGCAGGAATTTTCCTGCCGCTATCCGCGCCGGTTTTTCGATGTGGGCATTGCGGAGCAGCATGCGGTGACCCTAGCCGCCGGGATGGCGGCCCAGGGGCTGCGGCCGGTGGTGGCCATCTATTCCAGCTTTTTGCAGCGGGCCTACGACCAGGTTCTGCATGATGTGGGTCTACAGGGGCTGCCCGTGGTTTTTGCCATAGATAGGGCGGGCCTGGTTGGGGAGGATGGAGAAACCCATCAGGGGGTGTATGATCTGGCCTATTTGCAAACCATACCGGGGCTGGATATCTTTGCGCCCTCCAGCCAGGAGGAGCTCTCTGCCGCGTTGGCCCTGGCCCTGGCAGGGGGCCGGCCTGCTGCCCTGCGCTATCCCCGGGGAAGCCTTATGTCCAGGCCGCGGAATGCCCCCCTCCTTCGGGGGAAGTGGGAGCTTCTGCGGCCGCTGCGCCCGGTGACCATCGTCGCCGCTGGAAAGATGGTGCAGATTGGCCTGGAGGCCCTTTCCGGCCTGGATGCAGGCCTGGTGAATGCTTGGTGTATACGCCCTATGGATATGGAGATGGTAGGCGCTTTGGCAGAAACCTGCCGTACGGTCCTGAGCCTGGAGGATGGGCTTAGAACAGGGGGCCTGGGAAGCAGGCTGTGCGAGGCCCTGCAGGGAACGGGCGTGCGGATCCTGCGGATTGGCGTAGGCGATGTTCCCGTTGCCCAGGCCTCAGCCCAGGCGCAATTCAGAAGCTGCGGCATGGATGCGGACACCTTGCGAGAATTGCTGAAAGAAGAACTGGAGGCGGAGGGCCGATGAAAGGTATTAGAGCGGATCTGCGGCTTGTGGAGCTGGGCCTGGCGGAATCTAGAGAAAAGGCCCGCTCCCTCATCATGGCAGGGGTGGTATTCGCTGGCGAACAGCGGGTGGAAAAGGCAGGCCAGTGCCTGGAACCGGAGCAGGCCCTTACGGTACGGGAGGATCCAATTCCTTTTGTGAGCCGCGGCGGGCTCAAGTTGGATAAGGCTATTCGCAGCTTTGGCCTGAAGTTGGAAGGCTGCGTCGCAGCGGATGTAGGGGCTTCCACAGGAGGCTTTACGGACTGCATGCTGCAGAATGGAGCGCGGCAAGTCTACGCCATCGATGTAGGCTATGGCCAGCTGGATTGGCGCTTAAGGAACGACCCCAGGGTTGTGGTGATGGAACGGAGCAATGCCAGGAATATGGAGCCGGGCTGGTTTTCCCAACCCCTGGATTTTGCCGGCATGGATGTGAGCTTTATTTCCATCCGGTTTATTCTGCCGGCCCTTTATGCCTGCCTGGGGCCGGGGGCGAAGGCGGTCAGCCTGGTGAAGCCCCAATTTGAGGCTGGCCGGGAAAAGGTGGGGAAAAACGGAGTTGTGCGGGACCCGCAGGTCCATATGGCCGTTTTACGGGATAGCCTGCGCTATGGCCAGGAGGCGGGATTCCGGATCGGCGGGATAGATTATTCGCCGGTCACCGGGCCTAAGGGGAATATTGAGTTTCTGCTGCTGCTGGAGAAGGAGGGCGGCGGGCTGGAAAGAGAAATTAATTTCGAAGAAAAAATTAGGAATGTTGTAAATGAAGCACATGAATCCCTGCATTAGTGCATAATCATGCTTGGCTGGTAAAAAAATACCTTGAAAAAGAGGATTTATGCGCATATAATGAATAAACAAAGATCGTTCAGGTGGTCTTATGCGGAATATCGGCATTTTTGCAAACCCCAATAATCCTAAGGCGCTGCGCGCTGTTCAGCAAATCATAGAAGCTGCAAAAATCGTATCCTTCTCCTGCGCCGTGGATGGTTCACTTCAGATATTGCCAGCCTTTTCAGCCTTCCCAACTTTTGCGGATATGCCGCCGGAGGCCATTTTGGCTTTGGGCGGCGATGGTACGATTCTGCGGGCCGCCGCTTTGGCTGTGCCTTTAGAGGTGCCGGTATTGGGCGTTGACTTTGGCCGGGTAGGATTTATGAGCGGCATCTGTGCAAACCAGATCCCGGAAGCCCTCCGCAGGCTCAAGGCCGGGGATTATATGGAAGATAAGCGCATGCTTCTCTCCTGCTCTATAAACGGCGGAGAACCCCGGGATTGCATCAACGAAGCCCTGCTGTATAAGCGGCGCTTTTCCGGCGTGGCCAATATCCGCGTGAATATCGGCGGCTTGGATGCGGGCAGCGTTTTTTGCGATGGAATTATCATCAGTACGCCCAATGGCGCCACGGGTTATTCCATTTCCGCTGGCGGGCCGGTGGTGGCGCCGGGGCTGGATGTTTCCATCATTACGCCGATCTGCCCCCATACCCTGAGCTTCCGGCCCATCGTCGCCAGGGCGGAAGAAACCATTCTGCTGCAAATGAAAAGCGATGGCTATCTGGCTGTGGATGGAATTTATACACAGGATATTAATGAGCAGGATACCATTACAGTCACCAGAAGCCAACGCTTCATTAAATTTATCCAGTTTGCGCGGCGGAACGTTTTTGAACTGATCCATACGAAGTTGACATAATATAAAAATCATGGGGAGGACCAATCTACGTGAAATCGGCACGCCATGCCCTTATTCTGGACATTATTGACCGCTGCAATGTGAATACGCAGGAAGACCTGGCCGCCCGGCTGCGAGAGCAGGGGGTTCATGTTACCCAAGCCACCGTTTCTCGGGATATCAAGGAGCTGCGTCTGATTAAGGTACTCTCCGAGGATGGAAATTATAAATATGCCACGGTGGATAAAGCGGAAGCGGGGCTGAAAGACCGGTTTATCAGCATTTTTGCCCATTCCGTCCTATCTATGACGGCCACGGGCCATCTGGTGATTGTCAAAACCATATCCGGAACGGCCGGCGCCGCTACGGAAGCCATCGATTCCCTGCGCTGGGATGAAATCTCCGGTACGATCGCGGGGGACAACACCATCTTTATCGCCGTAAAAGAGGGAGAAGACGCCAAGGCGCTGATTGAGCGCTTTCAAACGCTATTAAAGGTATAGAAAAGATGCTGCAGCGGCTTTTTGTAAAAAATGTAGCGCTTATTGAAGAGCTGGATATTTCCTTTGCGCCCGGCTTCAATGTGATGACCGGCGAAACGGGGGCGGGCAAATCCATCGTAATCGATTCCGTAAACCTGGTTCTGGGCGAGCGGGCCAGCCGGGAGCGGATTAAGCATGGGGAAAACAAAGCCCGGGTAGAGGCTGTGTTTGATTTAAAAAACGACCCTGCCCTTTTAAGCAGCCTGGAAGACCAGGGGCTGCCATGTGAGGATGGGGAGCTGCTCCTCTCCCGGGAGTTATCCGCTTCCGGCAAGAATATCTGCCGGGTAAATGGAACCCTCGTTACGCTTTCCGTCCTCCAGGGGATCACGGAGCGGCTGGTGGATGTTCATGGCCAGCATGCCCACCAGTCCCTTCTGGAAAAATCCAGGCATATGGACTACCTGGATGCCTTTGGCGGCCCGGAACTGGAAGCCTGCAAGCGGGAAGTGGCCCAGGCAGCCCAAAGATATAAAGCCATTCAACAGGCCCTGTTGGATGGCTTTGGTTCGGAGGATGAACGGGCGCGGGAAATCGATATTCTCCATTATCAGCTGGATGAAATTGATAAGGCAGGCCTGCGCTCGGGGGAGGAAGAAGAGCTCCTGGCGGAGCGCACTCTGGTGCATAATGCAGAGCAGATCCTTGCCGCCCTGGAAGGCAGCAGCAAAGCCCTTTCCGGGGACGGAGGGGCATTATCCCTCCTCCATGATGCCTTGCGGCAAATGCAGGGCATTTCCAGCCTTTCCGAGGCGTATGCATCCCTGGCCAGCCGGCTGGAAGAGCTCTACTATGGGCTGGAGGATGCAGGTTACAGCCTGCGGGAAATGCGGGATGGCTTTGAGTACGATCCCCACAGGATCGATCAGATCGAGGAAAGGTTAACGCTTTACGGCAGCCTGAAGCGGAAATACGGCCCGGATTACAATGCCATTATGGCCTATTACGCGGAAGCATTCCAGCGGCTCAGCGACCTGGAGGGGGCGGCGGAGCGGCGCGCAGCATTGGAGAAGGAAGGGGCGCAAATCGCGGCGGAATACGAAAAGAAAGCGGCGAAGCTTAGCCAGGCCCGCAAAAAGGCCGCAGAGGCGCTGGAAAAGGGAATGCGCCAGGAACTGATGGATCTGGGATTTGCCCATGGGGATTTTTCCGTCCTGCTTCAGCCTGCCAGCGGCATTTCCCCTTTGGGAGCTGAGCGGGCCGAGTTCCTGCTCAGCGCCAATGCAGGGGAGCCTTTGAAGCCTTTGGAAAAGGTGGCTTCCGGCGGTGAGATGAGCCGGATCATGCTGGCTCTCAAGGCCATGTTTGCAAAAGGGGACGCCGTCCCCACCCTGGTATTCGATGAGATCGATACGGGGATCAGCGGCCGCATTGCTGCGGTGGTAGGGGAAAAAATGGTTACCATTGCCGATTCCCATCAGGTGCTGTGCGTGACTCATCTCCCCCAGATTGCTGCCTTAGCGGATGCCCACTATTTGGTGGAAAAGCGCGAGGAAGGGGGCGCCACCCATACCTATGTGCGGCAGCTTTCTATGGAGGAGCGCTGTGTTCAGGTGGCAGCTATGATGAGCGGCAATCAGGAAAGCATGGCCGCTCTGGAACATGCGAAGGAGCTCATACTGCGCTGTGAAGCGGAAAAAGCCAAACGGCGGCAAAAATAAAAAATTCAGGCGCCCACTGCCAGTTTTTTGAAAACTGGTAAAATAATAAACATCGAATAACTGCCCGGCCCTAGGGCGACAATAAAACTGCGGATTGGATTCCGCAGTTTTTAGTTTTTTGAGGAGTGGTGGCGTGAAAAAAGGCGGGGCGCGGATGTTTATGCGCAGTTTGGGCGTGGTGCTGTGCCTGCTGCTGATGAGCTTTAATTACGGGGAAGAGGCCCAGCGGATCCGCGAATTGCCGGATTACGCCTATCTGGGATCGGAAAGCGAGAAGGAATTAGCCTATATTTCCGGGCCCTTTTCCGTAGATTATGGGGAAGGTGACCAGGCTGTCAGCCAGGATTTAAGCCAGGGGTTGGGAAACGAAAAGGGCTATACGGTTCAGATTCAGCTTTTCGACTTCATACCCGTAAAGGAGATATCATTTCGAGCCCGGGACGAGATCTGGGTGATGCCCGGCGGCCAGTCCGTAGGCGTTACCCTGCATACCCAGGGCGCCCTGGTCGTAGGCCTGGGCAGCTTTGAAAATCCATCGGGAGAGGCTGTCTGCCCAGCGCGGGAAAGCGGAATTCGGGTGGGGGATGTGATTCTGGCAGTGGAAGGCACCGGGGTGAAGGATGCAGCCCATCTGACCAGCCTGTGCAACGAAACGAAGGGGAAAATTTGCCTGCGCCTGGAAAGATCCGGGGAAGAGCTGGAAGTAACCTTGCAGCCGGCCCAGGACGCCACAGACGGGGTCTATAAGATGGGCATGTGGGTAAGGGATAGTACAGCGGGAATCGGAACCCTGTCATTTTATGCCATGGACAGCCTACGCTATGGTGCTTTGGGCCATCCAATTACGGATGTGGATACCGGCGCACTCCTCTCGGTTAAGGAAGGGGAGATTCTGCACTCTAGCGTTTTAGGCGTATCGCAGGGAAGTAGCGGCCTTCCTGGGGAATTACAGGGCACTTTCAGCGCCGTGAGCCAGCATCTGGGCACCATAGATACCAATAGCGATCTAGGGATCTATGGCGAGCTTTATGCGCCTGTGCAAAACCCCTTGTATCCCCAGGGCATGCTTCTGGCCTACCCAGAAGAGGTCCATACTGGGCCGGCACAGCTCCTGGCCACAGTAGATGAAGCGGGCGTACAGGCTTATGACTGCCAGATTATCAAGGTATATCCCCAAACAGAAGCGGCGGGAAAGGGAATGGTAGTGCAGATTACTGATCCAGACCTGATCGAAAAGACGGGGGGCATCGTTCAGGGCATGAGCGGCAGCCCCATCATCCAGGATGGAAAGCTGATTGGCGCGGTCACGCATGTATTCGTTAACGACCCCTTGCGGGGATATTGCATATATGCCCTTTGGATGTATGAAATGTGCTGAAGGATTTTCCGGCCCTATGGGAAAGGAGGGCCGGAAAATGTTTATGCCTGCCTTTCCAGGCAGAAGCATAGGGCTTTGCTTTTGCAAAAGAAAGATCAAGCTGCATAGGGCGTGGCCAGGAAAACCCTGGCCGGCTTTGCCGAATTTTTTGTATAGGGCCGCATTGCCGCCTGCTAGGCATTTATTTTTGCCGGGATGCGGGTTTACGCAAAGATGTAATTAAAAAACATACATAAGGATTGCATATTGCTGTAGATTCTGTTATACTATTGTTACCAAGAAATTCCTTGCATATAACATTATCCCAATCCAGCCTTTTGAGAGCATCCTATGAAAACATATTCTTTACTTATTGTAACAGATAATGTTACTTTGCGTGAGCGACTAGAAAATTATTTTTCTAAAATCCCCATTATTACGCTGCTCCCCTCTGCAATTGATGGGGCGGCTGGCGTTGTGCATGCCCAGCTTTATAATCCGGATATGATGCTGCTGGATATGCTCATGCCCAAAATGGACGGAATTGCTGTTTTACGGCAGCTTCGCGCGCAGGAACTTTGTAAAAATACGCGCATTTTCGCCCTATCGTCCATGAAGGGCGAGGAAGCCATCCAGCTGGGGGAAAGCCTGGGCGTTACCTACCATATCCAAATGCCCACGGATGAAAGCCTGATCTTTAGCCGGATGATGGATTTTGCCCCAGATCAGGATAACTCCTTAAAGCTGCTTCGCTCCCGTATGCGGGAAAATGAAATAAACCTTCAGATCGATGAATACATTACCAAGCTCTTCCGCTTTATGGGCTGCCCGGTGAGCCTGGCAGGCTATTATCAGGCAAAGACGGTGATCGCCTTTTGCATAAGAAACATTGGCCGGGGCATCTGCCTCTCCAAAGATGCATATCCTTATGCGGCCAAAGTCCACGGTGTAAATTCAAAGCAGATCGAGCGCAATATACGCAACTTTATTGAAGTAAGCTGGACCCGCGGGAACCTGAAAGCACAGCATAAAGTCTTCGGAAACACGGTTGAAGAGGACAAAACCCGCCCCACCAACAAGGAATTTATCTTCAACATTTCCGAGCAGGTTAGCCGCCGCTTGATGAAACTGCCATAATTTTCCCATGCATATGCTTACCCCTGCCGGCGTACATATGAGCATGGGTATTCAACAGACAGGCTATTTTAAAAATTCAGAAGATCTTCTCCAGGCCTTTTTCAGGCATCCTTATCTAATTTTACTGCTGCTGTTTTATTTTATTGCGGGCACCGCTGCGGGGATATCCCTGGCGAAAACTGCGGAGGCGCAGCTTGCGGGCGCTGTACCGGAGCTATTTCTTTCCGCTGCCCAGGCAGAAAGCTATCAACTTCTTCCGGCCCTTCTCCATTCGGCAGCATTAAATCTCTTGCTGTATTGCGCCGCCTATCTGCCCAGGCTCTGGCGGCCTCTTTTTGTGGCTGGCGGCCTATCCATAGGGCTAAAGGGCGCCTTTATGGGCACGGCGCTGTATTTTCTATTTCATTCCCTGGGGGCCAAGGGCCTTGCCTGGGGCGTTCCCCTTTGCCTGGCGCCGGGCTTGCTGTGCGGGGCGGCTATAACCCTCCGCCTGCTTGGGGAAGTAGGCGTGGACAATAGAGGGCTGGGGCCGCGGTCCGTGGCTTGCCTTATTTTTTGCATTATTTTAGAAAGCGCTGCCGCTCCCGCTATCCTTCGTTTCTGGCCCCGGTGATTTGACGCCCCCTGGGAGAGATGATAAAATAATGGCAAATGCAAAGCCAGCCCCTGGCAGCGAGAAAGAGGGATTACAATGGTAAAAAACAAGCGGGCAATCCTGATTGTCCTGGATAGCGCTGGGATCGGCAGCCTGCCGGATGCGGCGGATTTTGGGGACGATGGCGCCAATACCATCTGCCATATTTACGAGAAGCGGGGCGTTCTTGAGTTGCCAAATCTGTATTCCATGGGCCTTTCCCGCATAGAGGGCGCCCATAGCCTGCCGCCCTATGCAGGCCAGATCCGGGGGGCATATGGCCGCGCGGCGGAGATGACCCATGCGAAGGATACTACCTGCGGCCATTGGGAGCTGGCAGGGGTCATTATGGAAACCCCCTTTCAAACCTATCCGCAGGGATTCCCCCGGCATATCATAGACGCATTTGAAAAGAAGATCGGCCGGGGCATCCTGGGGAACCGGGTGGCTTCCGGCACGGTCATTATCCAGGAACTGGGGGATGAACATGTGCGCACCGGCAAGCCCATCGTCTATACTTCCGCAGATAGCGTGTTTCAGGTAGCTGCCCATGAAGCCGTTATCCCGCCGGAGGAGCTGTATAAAATATGCGAGGCAGCCCGCGCCATCCTGGTAGGGCCGGATCTTGTAGGGCGGGTGATAGCACGGCCTTTTATCGGGGGGAACGGAGTATATACCCGGACGGAGAACCGGCGGGATTTCGCCATACCTCCCGTTAAGGATACAATCCTGGATGGGTTGACGGCCCTGGGCTATACCACATTGGGCGTTGGAAAGATCGAGGATATTTTCTGCCGCCGGGGCATCGCCCGGGTAGACCATACGAAAAACAACCACGACGGAATCGAGGCCACCATCCGCTATATCCGGGAGGCAGGGAGCGCGGATCTGATCTTTACAAACCTGGTGGATACGGATATGCTCTATGGACACCGGAATGATGTGGAAGGATATGGCCGGGCTCTGGAATATTTCGACAGCCGGCTTCCAGAGCTGCTGGCGGCCATGGGGCCGGAAGACCTGCTTCTCATTACGGCGGACCATGGCTGCGACCCCACCTGGCCCGGAACGGATCACACCCGGGAATATGTGCCGGTTATCGCCTGGCATAAGGCATTGGAGACGGGCATAGACCTGGGGACCCGGGCCACCTTTGCCGATATTGGCAGCACCGCCTTTGAACATATCACCGGCAGCCCCTGGAAGAGCGGAACCTCTTTTTATAAACAGCTGGGATGTCTATAAAGACAAAAAACGTATGGAATCCCCCCTTGCTTCATAAGTATTTATTAATACGTGAAAAGCATGGGGGGTTTTATATGCGAAAAAACATCCTGTCCATGGTGCTGGCCCTTTTTTTGCTGTTTCCAGGAGCAAGGGCCCTGGGGACGGAAGCCCTGCCGGTGGATATGGGAGGAGCGAAGGCGGCGATCCTGCTGGAGCGGGGAAGCGGGCAGATCGTAGCTGCGCAAGATGCGGAAACGAAAATGGAAGTAGGGGGGCTCACCCGCCTGCCTGCCTTGCTGGCCGTATGCGAGGCGGCAGACCAGGGCTCGCTTACCATGGAAAGCGAGGTGCTCGTTAGCAAAGAAGCCGCAGGTATTTCGGGCCCAACGGCCTTCGTATCCGCTGGAGAGAGCATCGCAGCGGCAGCCCTTATGAAGGCGGCTGTGATGATTACAGCAGGGGATGCCATCTATGCGCTGGCAGAGGCGGCTTATGGCTCTGCAGATGCCTGCCTGGCCCAGATGAACCGCCGGCTTGCGCAGCTGGGAATTGACGTGAGCTATGCAAACATCATGGATGCGGATGTTCTTCTGAGCGCCCAGGACCTGCTCCTGCTGGGGCAGGCGCTGATGGATAGCGGGACGTTTACCAGCTTCAGCAGCATTTTTTATGATGCGATTACCCATCCGGATGGGCGGGAAACGGAGCTGGCCAGCTCCAACCGGCTGCTGAAAAATACCGTAGGCTGCAACGGCGTTGCCACAGGATCTTCGGGGGAGGCGGGTTATTGTGGCATCTATAGCGTAACCCGCAATGAAACGACCTGGCTTTGCGCCCTCATTGGCGCGCCAGATGCTGCGGCCCGAACCGCCCTTGCCAGCGACCTGATCGAATATGGATTCAGCGCTTATGAAAGCGTGCTGCTGGCAAAGGCCGGCCAGGCATTGATTGAAACCGTGCCAGTATCCGGCGGAAAAATGGAATCTGTCTCTTTGGGGACGCAGGAAAATGCCGCCCTGCTTCTGCCCCGGGGTGCGAGCTATACCGCCCAATGGGAGCTGCCGGAAACCCTGGCCGCCCCCTTATACCGGGATGTAGCCGTAGGAAAGGTAAGGTACGTAGACGGGGAAGGGGCGGAGCTCTGCACGCTGGAGCTATTCCCTTTGGCGGAGGTGGAACGTTCCGGAATATGGGATTATGCCGGGAAGGCCCTGCTGACCTGGGTTCATGGCTAAAACCGGGGCTAAAGCTTGCCAAGGGCCCGGGCTATAGCGTATAATATCCTCATCTATTGAGATTGAGGTAAGATAAGATTGTTGAGTGGTTTGTCATCGTTGTTTTATAATCCTGCTGGCTTTCTGATGGAGCTGCTGTATCGCCTGCCGGCGATTCTGGTAGCCCTGTCCTTTCATGAGTGGGCCCATGCTTATGCAGCCTACCGGCTGGGGGACCCTACGGCCCGGAACATGGGGCGGATGACCATCAATCCCCTGGCCCATATTGATCCCATAGGCTTGCTGACGCTGATCCTCTTCCGCTTTGGCTGGGCAAAACCCGTGCCCGTAAGCACCCGGTATTTTAAAAACCCCCGCAAGGACGAGCTGATCGTATCCATCGCCGGGGTTACGGCCAACCTGCTCCTGGCCATTGTGAGCATGGGGGTGTTCTATATTTTCCTTTTCACAACCGGGGTCAATCAGGTAGGGCTGGAGCTGTTTTATAACTTCTTCTTTTTGAATATCAGCCTCTGCGTTTTCAACCTTTTGCCCATCCCGCCCCTGGATGGCTCCCATATTGCCCAGTGCCTGTTTCTCCGGGGGCCCAAGAGCTATAAGGTATTTTCCTTTTTGAATCAGTATGGCTATATTATCCTTCTTGTGCTCCTGTTTACGGGCATTTTGAGCTCCCTCATGACCCCGCTTGTAAACGGCATCGTATCGGGCATCAACCTGCTGTATTCCGGTCTGTTCAGCTTGCTGGGGATCGGGTAAATATGGCGGCCTACGAAGTACACCTCAAGCAGTTCTCCGGCCCGCTGGACCTGCTTCTGCACCTGATCGAGCAGGCGGAGGTGGATATTAAAGATATCTTCATCTCCGAAATTACGGACCAATACCTGGCCTATATGCGCCAGGTGGATAGCCTAGATATGGATATGGCCAGCGAGTTTCTGGCCATGGCCGCTACGCTGGTTTATATCAAATCCCGCTCCCTGCTGCCCCGGCCCCCCAAGGAGCCGGAAGAGGGGGGGGAAGACCCGGCGGAAACCCTCATCCGCCAGCTGCGGGAATATAAAGCGATCAAGGCCGCAGGGGTTTATTTGGAGGAGCTGCGCCAGGCAGCCCAGGGCCTTTTTACCAAGCTCCCGGAGGAATTCTTGCTCCCGCCCCAGGCAGTAATCCTGGAGGAGGGGTCGGCAGAAAGCCTTTTCGGGGCTTTTTTGGACATGCTGCACCGCCGGGAGGCGGAGGACCAGCCCCCCGCCCGGCAGGAGGTCCAGGGGGATGCCTATACGGTCCGGCAGCAGCTGGGTAAGATACGCTCCCTGCTCCGCAGAAGGCAGCAAATGGATTTCCTGGATTTCTTTGCGCCGGATGCGCCCAAGATGGAAATGATCGTTACCTTTATGGCCCTGCTGGACATGCTGGCCCGGGGGGAGATTCATCTCCGGCAAAGCCGGCCCTATGCCCCGATTCTGGTCCTGCGGGGAGACCTTTGCGAGGATGACCAGGCCTTTACTTATATGGATGAAGAATAAAAGCAATGGAAGACCGCATGCATACCAAGCCACAGACGGATGCCGAATATTCCGGCATTATCGAAAGCATTCTGTTCGTTTCCGGCGAGCCGGTCAGCCTCCCCGCCCTTCAGCGGGCGCTGGATGTGACGGAGCTGGAGCTTCGGGGCATTCTGGCCCGGATGGAAAAACAGTATGTGGAAAGCGCCCGAGGGATTCAGCTCTACCAGACGGCGGATACCGTGCAGCTCGTATCCAACCGCCGATATGCAAAATATGTGGAGGAATTTCTCCAGCCCGTCCAAACCAAGAGCTTTTCCCAGGCCATGCTGGAAACCCTTTCCATTGTGGCCTATAAGCAGCCGGTTACCCGAAATGATATCGAAGCCATTCGGGGGGTGCGGTGCGATTATTCCGTCAGCCAGCTTCTGAAGATGGGGCTGATCCAGGAGCTGGGCAGGAAGGACGCTGTGGGGCGGCCCATGCTTTTCGGCACGACGGATGCTTTCCTGCGGCAGTTTGGGCTGCATGCGCTGGAAGAGCTGCCCAGCTATGAGACTTTTTCCGTGGAGAGCGAGGAAAGCGGCCAGCCGGAGGGCACGGAACCGCCTGCATCCCTTTCCTCCCCGGAGGAGATGCCGCTGGATGGGGTGGCGCAGGGGGATTCCCCTTGTTCATGAAGGAAACATAAAACCATAACAACTGGGAAATAGTAAGACCACTGCCTTTTTATGGAGGAGCGCATGGTCTTTTTTCTATTGGGCGCCTTTATCATCTGGGCGCTTTTATATCGGGTGCGGGTGCATGTTTGCCTTACCCTGGAAAAGGAGTGGATTACGGCGGAGGTGACCATTTGGCTCTTTCTGGGACTTTTGCGGCGCCGCTTTCGGGTCAGGCTTTCCTTTTTTCCCTTCCAGCTTTATATAGGCGGCCGGGCACGGAAGTTCCCCGCCCGGCAAAAAAAGTCCAGCAGTCTCCTCATGAAGGCGATCCTGCAAGGCTGGAGGAGCTGGCTGGCAATTCCCTACCTGACCATAGGAGGGACTATCGGCCGGAGCGGGGATGCTACGGGGGCTATCTGGTGGGCAGGCGGGATTACAATCTTCCTGCAGGAGCTGCTTTCTCCCCTGTTCACGCCGGAAACGCTTTGCATACAGGTTTTTCCTGTCTTTGGGTTGCGCTGCTTTTGCCTGAATATGGAAGGCATAGGAATCATTCGGCCATGGCAAATTATAGCTGTTGCTATCCGGCAGCAAATATCCATCAGGCGAGGTAAAAAAATATGGCGCACCCCATTGAAAACATCATGAAATCCACCATGGAGCAGATCAAGGAGATGGTGGACGTAAATACCATTGTAGGAACCCCTATTTTGACTGGCGCGGAAACCATGATCCTGCCCGTATCCAAGGTGAGCATTGGCTTCTTCTCCGGCGGCGGGGAATATGGCCAGTGGCTGAAAAAAGAGGGGAAGTACCCGATTACCCAGCTGGGGCAGGAGCTGGATGGGGAAGGGGAGGAAGGAAAGTATCCTTTTGCAGGCGCATCCGTTGCAGGTATGAGCCTGACGCCTCTGGCGTTCTTATCTGTAAGCGGGGGAAATGTAAAAGTCCTGCCGGCCTCCAGCGCCACAGCCCTGGATCGGGCCATTGAGCTGCTGCCGGAATCCATAATGACCTTAGAACAGGCGATTCGGGGCCTGTGTGGAGCTAAAAAAGGAGCGGGTGGGGAGAAATGCTGAACAGGCGGCTAAGAAGCTGGGGCGCAGGGTTTATTGCCCTGCTCCTTTTCCTGCCCTGGTTACCGGCAAAGGCCCTTTCCGATCCGCCCCAGATTGGCGCCAAGGCGGCTGTGCTGCTGGAGGCTTCCACAGGGAAAGTTTTATTTGCGCAAAATGCCCAGGCCCAGCTCCCCATGGCCAGCACTACCAAGATTATGACGGCATTGCTGGCCATAGAGGAGGGGGATTTGGAGGAAATGGTCACCACGGATGCCAGCGCCTATGGCGTAGAAGGCTCCAGCATATATTTACAGCTGGAGGAGACCATTAGCCTGCGGGATCTGCTTTATGGGCTGATGCTGGCCTCTGGAAACGATGCGGCGGTGGCCATTGCCGTGCATATCGCCAATGGGGTTGAGCAGTTTGCTGCCCGAATGAACGAAAGGGCCCGGGAGATTGGCGCAGTAAACACCAATTTCGTTACCCCCAACGGCCTGCCGGACGAGAATCATTATACCACTGCCTATGACCTGGCCCTGATCGCTGCGGAAGCCATGAAAAACGAAACCTTCCGTGAGATTGTTTCCACCCAGTATTACCGAACGGAGACGGGTGCTGTAGCGCGAACCTTTAAAAATAAAAACCAGATCCTCTGGAAGTATGAAGGCGGCAACGGCATTAAAACCGGCTATACGCAGGCTGCGGGCCGCTGCCTGGTATTTGCAGCGGAACGGGAAGGCATGCAACTGGTGGGAGTAGTGCTTTCCTGCCCCAATATGTTCGAGGATGCTATGGCGCTTCTGGATTATGGGATGGACAATTATGAAATGCGCCCCTTGGTGCAGGCGGGGGACCGGATTGCCAACGTATATGTGTCCGGCGGTATGAAAAAACGGTTGGCACTTTGTGCGCCGGCGGATATAATGGTACCAGTGGAAAAGGATGGAAGCAGCACCTACCGCACGCGGGTAATCCTTCCCGATTCCATAGAGGCGCCGCTGGATGCGGGGGAAGCCTGCGGATATGTGGAGGTTTTGGAGGAGGATGGCGCCCTGCGCACCGCCTTCCCCCTGGTGGCCCAGGAGGCTGTAGATGAAGCTACGGTCCGCTACTATATCGATAAACTTTTGCGCATCATGCATTGATCGGGTTGCCTTGCGGAATTTTTTGCAGGGCTTTCCGGTTCTGCCGTGAGCCGCCTTACCGGGCGGCTTTGCTGGTAAGAGGCGGTATTTTCCAAGAAAGGTGGGAAAATTATGGTAAGGCTGCAAAAATATATGGCGGATGCAGGCGTGGCCTCCCGGCGTAAATGTGAGGAAATCATTGTGGCGGGCCGTGTGCAGGTAAATGGAAAGCCAGCATCCCTGGGTATGTCCGTAGAACCGGGGAAGGACCGGGTTACCCTGGATGGCGCGCCCCTGGAAGGAAAAGAAGAGAAGATCGTGCTCATCCTGCATAAGCCCAGGGGCATGGTATGCACTGCAAAGGATCCGCAGGGGCGGGCAACCGTGATGGACCTTATCCAGGACTTTCCCCAGCGTCTCTATAATGTAGGCCGTCTGGACTATGATTCCGAGGGCCTGCTGGTAATGACCAATGATGGGGAGCTGGCCTACCGGCTTATGCATCCAAAGTTTCAGATGGACAAAACCTACTCCGCCATTTGCGATGGCGTTTTAACGAAGGAGCAGCGCCGGCTTCTGGAGCAGGGCATCCGTCTGGAGGATGGGCTTACCAGCCCGGCCCGGGTGGAGGAGGTTTACCGCCTTCGCAATGGGAATACTACCTTTAATATTACGATTCACGAAGGGCGAAACCGGCAGGTGCGCCGCATGCTGGCGGCGGTGGGCCATGAAACCCTCATGCTCCGGCGCGTAGCACTGGGCCCTTTGCGCCTGGGGGATCTGCCTGCAGGCCAGTATCGCAGGCTTACCAAGGCAGAGGAAGCGGCCCTGGCCGTTCTTCTGGGCCATTAGGAAAAAATATAGCTGAAACCCGACTCCTGAAAATATACTTGGCAAAATTGGCAATTCTCCTTGCACATACGTCTTAGATTTTGTACAATAAGAGTAATCGGGTTTTGCGGGCGAGGCCGCAAAATTACCATATTATAACTAATCCTTATAACTACTCGCATTTGGCAAAAAATATTAAGAAGGGAGGAATATTATCATGCAAAACATCAGTCCGTGGTTTGTGCTTGTTCTGGGCATGGTTACCGTATTCATCGGGCTCATTTGCTTGATCCTGCTGACCAAACTGATGAGCGCTATTCTGGAGAAAAACAAGAACCAGGAGGCACCGGCCCCGCAAAAGGCTCCCAGCGTGCCCGCTCCGGCGCCGGCAGCAGCTCCCGCCGCGCTGAACGTAGGAGACCGCAGGCTATTGGATGCCATCATTGCTTCTGCCATCGCCTGCGCGATGGGAACGGAACCGCAGGGCCTTCGGATCCATTCCGTAAAATGCCTGTCGCCCGGGGCGGCCGGCGATCGCGGCCAGTTTGTGGCGGCCGTGTCCGCTGCGGTTGCGTCCACCATGGAGACAACCCCCCAGGGCCTGCGCATTCACAGCATCAAACGCATCTAACCAAATCATTATCATTTAAATGCATCAGGAGGATATATCATGCGTAAATTCATCGTCAATGTAAACGGTGCTTCCTATGAGGTAGAGGTTGAAGAAATCGCGGCCGGCGCTGCTCCTGTGGCTGCCCCCGCGCCTATGGCTGCGGCCCCTGCGCCCGCTCCCGCCCCTGCCCCCGCTCCCGCCCCCGCTGCCGCGGCCGCGCCTGCGCAGGCTGCTGCTGGGCAGGAAGCCATCGAATGCCCCATGCCTGGCACGATTTTGGATGTTCGCGTAAAGCCGGGAGACGCAGTGAAGAGCGGCGATGTGCTGGCAATTCTGGAGGCTATGAAGATGGAAAACGAGATCATGGCCCCGCGGGATGGCAAGGTCGTTGCCGTAAACGTAGGCAAGGGTGCTACCGTCAATTCTGGCGATGTACTGGTAATCCTTGGTTAAGGGTTGAGCCAATGGCTGCCTGGGGCGCCTGACCAAGCGCTCTGGGCAGAATTTATTCCCTTATGCCGCCTGACCAGCGGCAAGGGGCCACAGCATGGCTGCGGAAACGGCCATGCCAATTGACCTAAGGAGTTAACATGCAGAATTTAATACAACCGCTTTCGGATTTCTTACAATCCACTGGGTTCGCAGCCCTGGCCGAAAATCCGTGGTGCCTGGTTATGATCGCCATAGCCTGCCTGCTGATGTATTTGGCCATCGCGAAGAAATATGAACCCATGCTGCTCCTGACCATTGCCTTTGGTATGTTGCTTACCAACCTGCCGGGGGCAGAAATGTATCATGCCTACCTTTACGAAGGCGGGCATGTGGACTGGGCCCGCTTCAGCCAGGATGCCGGCCTTATCGATTACCTGTACCTGGGGGTCAAGTTGGGCATCTACCCCTCCCTGATCTTCCTGGGTGTGGGCGCTATGACGGACTTTGGCCCCCTGATTGCCAATCCACGGAGCCTGCTTTTGGGCGCTGCTGCCCAGCTGGGCATATTTGTAGCTTTTCTGGGAGCGCTGGCCCTTACCAGCCTCTTTCCCCAAATCGGCTTTGGTTTTAAGGAAGCAGCCTCCATCGGCATAATTGGCGGCGCGGACGGGCCTACTGCCATCTATGTTACATCCCGGCTGGCGCCGGCCCTATTAGGCCCCATTGCCGTTGCTGCCTATAGCTATATGGCCCTGGTTCCCGTGATCCAGCCGCCTATTATGAATCTGCTCACCACCAGAAGCGAGCGTAAAATCGTGATGAAGCAGCTTCGCCCCGTTTCCAGAACGGAAAAGATCGTGTTCCCAATTATGGTCACTATCTTTGTATCGCTGTTGTTGCCTTCCGCCGCCCCCCTGATCGGTATGCTAATGCTGGGTAATCTGTTCCGGGAAAGCGGCGTAGTGGACCGGTTGAGCAAGACCGCCCAGAATGAACTGATCAATATTGTCACCATCTTTTTGGGGGTATCCGTGGGCGCAACGGCTACGGCCGATGCTTTCCTTAATGGCCAAACCCTGGGAATTTTTGCTATGGGCGTTATCGCCTTTGCCTTTGGCACGGCAGGGGGCGTACTCCTGGCAAAACTAATGAACCTGTTTTCCAAGGATAAGATCAATCCTCTCATCGGCTCGGCGGGGGTGTCTGCCGTGCCCATGGCCGCCCGGGTATCACAGGTGGTGGGCCAGAAGGAGAACCCTGGAAACTTCCTGCTCATGCACGCCATGGGCCCCAATGTGGCCGGCGTTATTGGCAGCGCTATTGCTGCGGGCGTGTTCCTGGCGCTGTTCCTCTAATGTCCGTGCCTGCTACCGTCTTTTAGGAGGTTTATTGAATGGCACATAAACTCATGATCACCGATACAATCCTGCGCGATGCGCACCAGTCTCAGGCGGCGACCCGCATGCGGATCGAGGATATGCTCCCCGCCTGCGAAATTCTGGACAGCATCGGCTATTATTCCCTGGAATGCTGGGGCGGCGCTACCTTCGACAGCTGCCTGCGCTTCCTTAATGAAGACCCCTGGGACCGGCTGCGCAAGCTGCGCAAGGCACTTCCCAACACCAAGCTGCAGATGCTCTTCCGCGGCCAGAACATCCTGGGCTATAAGCATTATGCGGACGATGTGGTGGAGCAGTTCTGCCGCAAAGCCATTGAGAACGGCATCGACGTCATCCGTATTTTTGACGCCCTGAATGACGTGCGCAACCTGGAAGCTGCTATCAAATATACGAAGAAATATGGCGGCATTTGTGAGCCTGCCATCAGCTATACCATCAGCCCCGTCCATAATGAGGACTATTTCGTAAAGCTGGCCAAGGAGCTGGTGCAGATGGGCGCGGATAATATCTGCATTAAGGATATGGCAAACCTGCTCCTGCCCTATGACGCTTATTCCCTGATAAAGCGGCTCAAGAGCGAAGTGGATGTGCCCATCCATCTCCATACTCACAATACTACCGGCACCGGCGATATGACCCACCTTATGGCTGTACAGGCCGGGGTGGATATCGTGGACTGTGCCCTCTCCCCCCTGGCAAACGGCACCTCCCAGCCCGCTACGGAGTCCCTGGTGGCAACCCTGAAGGGCACCGAGTATGATACAGGCTATGACCTTGGCAAGTTGGCGGAAGCCGCCAAGCATTTCCGGGGCGTTGCTAAGAAGCTGAAGGACGAGGGCTTCCTGGATCCCAAGGTTTTGAACGTGGATACCAATACCCTCATCTATCAGGTGCCCGGCGGCATGCTTAGCAATCTGATTTCCCAGCTTAAGCAGGCAGGGAAAGAGGATAAATACGAAGAAGTGCTGGCGGAAGTTCCCGTCGTCCGCAAGGATTTCGGCTATCCTCCCCTGGTAACTCCTACCAGCCAGATCGTGGGCACCCAGGCCGTGTTCAACGTGCTCATGGGCCGGTATAAGACCTTCCCCAAGGAATCCAAGGCCCTTCTGGGCGGCGAATATGGCGCCCTGCCCGGCCCAGTGAACGAAGAAGTCCGCAAGATGGCTATCGGCGACAAGGAACCCATCACCTGCCGCCCGGCCGATCTGCTGGCTCCGGAGCTGGATAAGTACCGGGAAGAGATCAAGGATTATATGATCCAGGAAGAGGATGTGCTTAGCTATGCCCTCTTCCCGCAGGTGGCTATGAAGTTTTTCGAGGCCCGCAAAGCTGCGGCAGAGGGCAAGGCCCCTGCTTCTGCGCCTGCGGCCGCACCGGCGCCTGCACCTGCGGCTCCGGCCGCCAAAGCCGCGCCAGCTTCCGCGGCCCCAGCGGGCGTAACCATGCTGTATGTGGAGGATCTGTCCATCTGACAGAATTATATCTAAGGATTTTTGAAAGCGGCTGGCGAATGCCCGCCGCTTTTTATATCGAGAAAACCACACGATAGCCTCCCATAGCTCTATTATACCGAAAAGACTGGCGCGCGGTTTCAAAGAGATAAAAGGCGGCTTCAGGCTGCTCTGCACGGTCTCTTTTGCGGGTGTATAGGCAGTTATGGACCGACCTATAACCAGCGGCTTAAACAGATCGCTGGTTTATTGCATTTGCTTATATTTTTTGCAGGACTTGCATCTTTTTGGAATATACGTTGCGCTTTTTTCCGTATTTTGTTACAATGATGCAAGCGTGCGCAAGCCTTGCGTCATAAATTTGAGAAGGAGGCGAGCCATTTTATGCATATCTTACTGACGAACGACGATGGTGTCTTTGCCCAGGGAATTCAGATCCTGGCCCATGTCCTTCAGGGAAAAGGGGGGCATAGGGTTACCATTGCGGCGCCGGATCAGGAACGAAGCGGCGTAAGCCATGCCTTTACGTATGCCGTGCCCCTGCGGGGCCGCAGGATGGAGCTGGCGGGCCTTTCCGATATTACGGTATATGCTGTAAGCGGAACGCCGGTGGACTGCGTAAAGCTGGCTGTCAGCAACCTTTTGGATAGCCCGCCGGATTGCCTTCTTTCCGGTATCAACCACGGACAGAACCTGGGGGCGGATACGATCTATTCCGGCACGGTGTCCGCCGCCACGGAAGGGGCGCTTTTGGGCATTCCCAGCATGGCAGTTTCCCTGGCGACGATGGATTCCGGCTTCCGGCTGGAAGGCCGCCAGCTGGATTTTGAATTGGCGGCGGATACGGCCCTGTCCCTCTTGCCGGAATTCATGGCCAGCGGGGACCGGCTTTGGAACCTGAACGTTCCCGCCCTGCCGGAGCATAAGGTAAAGGGCATACGCTTTACCCCGCTGGCCCACCAGGTTTATAATGGGAAATACATTGAACGGGCAGATCCGCGAGGCAATAGGTACTACTGGGCACCGATAGACGTTACCTTTGCCCATGGGCCGGATACGGATTGCGATATTCGCTGGGTACAGGAAGGCTACGCTTCCGTTACGCCGCTGACCCCTGATATGACGGACATGAAGGCGCTCAGCCGGCAGCAGACGAAAGGATAACAAATGGAAAACGCGGATCTCTTGGTACGGATCAATCAAAATTACAACAGCTTCAGCAAAGGGCAGAAGCTGCTTGCCAATTATATCATGGAAAATTACGACAAGGCAGCCTTCATCACGGCCTCCCGCATGGGCCATACGGTGGGGGTAAGCGAATCCACGGTAGTGCGCTTTGCCTATGCCCTGGGCTATGATGGATATCCGGAACTGCAGCGCTCCCTGCAGGAGCTTATCCGCAACCGGCTTACCGCCGTGCAGCGGATCCGCCTCACCTCGGACCTGGAAAAGGACGAGATCCTGACCAATATTCTCAAGAGCGACGTGGCCAATTTGCGCTCTACCATCGATGCCGCGGATAATGCCACCTTCAACCGGGTGGTAGACGCCCTGTTTACCGCGGAAAAGGTCTATATCGTGGGCATGAAGAGCGCTTCCCTCCTGGCCCAGTTTCTGGGCTATTACCTGGGCTTTGTATTGGATAATGTAGTGGTAGTCAATGCCTCTTTCGGGGATGCCTATGAAAGCATGATCCGCATTGGCCCGAAGGATATCTGCATTGGCATCAGCTTTCCCCGGTATTCTACCCGTACCGTGGAAGCCCTTTCCTTTGCCAAGAGCATGGGCGCCAAGGTAACGGCCATTACGGACGGAATGCTTTCCCCTATTGCGGAGCTGGCGGATTTCGTCCTGCTGGCCCATAGCGACATGGCATCCTTTGCCGATTCCCTGACGGCTCCCCTGAGCCTGATCAACGCCCTGATCGTAGCGGCCAGCCTGCGCCGGCAGGATGACGTATATGAGCGGCTGGATCAACTGGAACGGCTATGGAAGCGGCAAAAGGTTTATATGTCCGCCCATGGCGGGGCAGGTGGATCGGAGCGGGAGCGATGAGCCGCGTGGCTGTCATTGGCGGGGGCCCTGCGGGTATGCTGGCCGCCGGGGAGGCTGCCGGCCGGGGCCACCGGGTAGTCCTGTTTGAACGCAACGAAAAGACGGGAAAGAAGCTCTTTCTCACGGGCAAAGGCCGCTGTAACCTGACAAACGCCTGCCCTGTGGAAGAGATGTTCGAAAATATTCCCAGAAATCCCAAGTTTTTGTACAGCGCCTTATACGGCTTTACAAACCGGGATATCATAGACCTGATTGAAGGCATGGGCGTCCCTACGAAGGTAGAGCGGGGCCAGAGGGTATTTCCCCGCTCGGACCATTCCAGCGATGTCCTTAAGGCCCTCAATGCTTATATAGCTGCCCGGGGGGTAGAACTGCGGCTTCACAGCCATGTGGAAGCCCTGGGGCGCAGGGACGGTAGCCTTATGGTTACGGTTAATGGAAGGGAAGAGGCCTTTGACGCCGTGGTTCTCTGCACGGGTGGGCTGAGCTATCCTTCCACAGGATCCGATGGGGAAGGATATGGTTTCGCCCAAGGCCTGGGGCACAGCATCGTTCCCTGCAAACCTTCCCTCATACCCCTGGTTACGGAGGAAGAATGGCCCAAGCAGGCCATGGGCCTTTCCTTGCGGAATGTTACCCTAAAGGCCCTGCGCAAGGGGAAGGTGGTATTTCAGGAGCTGGGGGAAATGCTCTTTACCCACTTTGGCGTATCCGGGCCCCTGGTCCTCTCTGCCAGCAGCCGCATCGCGGATGCTCCAGAGGGAGTAAAGCTGCTGATCGATCTGAAGCCGGGGTTGGATATGGAAGCATTGGACAGGCGTGTATTGCGGGATTTTGAAAAGAACAGCCGGCGCCAGTTCAGCAATTCTTTAGGGGAGCTGCTGCCTGCTAAGCTGATCCCTATTCTGGTCGCTCTTTCGGGCATACCGGGGGAGCAGAGCGTAAACAGCATAACGAGAGGGCAAAGGCAGGCCTTTTGCCGCCTGTTGAAAGCCCTGCCTTTGACGGTAGCCGGGGCCCGGGATATTCAGGAGGCGGTCATCACCCGGGGGGGCATATCCTTGCGGGAGGTGGATCCTTCCACCATGGAATCCAGACTGGTCCCGGGGCTGTATTTCGCGGGGGAGATCCTGGATGTGGATGCATATACCGGCGGCTTTAACCTGCAAATCGCCTTTTCAACCGGCGCGCTTGCCGGCCGCAGCATCCGCTGTGGAGGCTTTGATGAATGAGAAAGGGAAAAATGATCTATGCGGCTGAACATTGCCATTGACGGCCCGGCGGGGGCGGGGAAGAGTACCATCGCGAAGGCGGTGGCCAGCGCTCTAGGCATTCTGTATCTGGATACGGGCGCTATGTACCGGGCCATGGCTCTCAAGGCCCTGCGAAACGGCATCTGCCCTTCGGATCCGGCTTCCGTCCTGCCCCTGCTGGAGGGGACGGAGATTTTTGCCAGAAATATCGAGGGAACGCAGCATACCTATCTGGATGGCGAGGATGTTTCCGAGGGGATCCGTACCCAGGAGGTGGCCCAGGCGGCTTCCGATATTAGCGCTATCCCGGCGGTGCGCATGAAACTGGCGGAAGCCCAGCGGAATGTGGCCCGGGAGAATGACGTGGTGATGGATGGCCGGGAGATTGGGTCCTATGTTCTTCCGGAAACGCCCTATAAATTCTATATCACCGCCTCCCTGCCTACCCGGGCCGGCCGGCGGCTCCGGGAGCTGCAGGACAGGGGCCAGGGAGAAGGGCGGAGCCTGGAGCTGATAGAGCAGGAGATCGCGCAGCGGGATTATAATGATGCCCACCGCGCTTTTGCCCCCCTGGTGCAGCTGCCGGAGGCCATCCTGGTGGATACTACGGATCTGACCATCCCGGAGGCAGTGGAAGCCGTGCTCCGGCATCTCCCTGCAGGGAAAGGAGGGAATTAGGCATGCTGTATTATTTTGCCAAGTATGTCTTAGGGTATGTGGCCCTGCTATTCTGGCGGCCCAAGGTGATGGGCAGGGAAGGCCTGGGCATAAAAGGCCCTGCCATTTTTATTGCAAATCATATCTCCATGTGGGATCCGGTGCTCCTTGCCTTGGTTTCCCCCAGGATTATCCATTTTATGGCCAAAAAAGAGATATTCAAAAGGACTGTGGGCAGATGTTTTTTTAACGCCCTCCTGGCCTTTCCCATCAACCGGAAAACGGCGGATCTGGCCTCCCTGCGAAACGCTATGACCCTGCTCAAGCAGGGAAAAGTCTTTGGCGTATTTCCGGAGGGAAAGCGTTCCATAACCTATGAGCTGGATGAGCTGGAGAATGGGGCTGCCTTTATGGCCCTGCGCAGCGGGGCGCCGGTGGTGCCTATTTACATCCATCCCAGCAGCTATCTTACGCCACATCCCAAGATTTGCGTTGGGACGCCCATCTATGGGGCGGAACTGGTGGCGGGCCTGCCCCATGCAGAGAAGATCAAGGCTTTGACCGCCGCCTTTGAGGCGGCCTTGCTGGAAAATAAAGCGAAGCTGGAGGCTGCTCTGTGAAGATTCTGACCGGCAAAAACATAGGCTTTTGTTTCGGGGTGGAGCGGGCGATTTCCATCGCCCGGGCTGCGGCAAAGAAGGGCCCTGTCTATACCTATGGCCCGTTGATCCATAATCCGGAGGTCCTTAACCGCCTGGAAGAAGAGGGCATTCATTCCGCCCAATCCCTTTCGGCTATCCCCCAAGGGGCCCGGGTTGTGATTCGCTCCCACGGCCTTGCCCCGGCAGACCGGGCGGCCCTTTCCGCCCGGGCCGGGGAAGTGCTGGATGCTACCTGCCCCCATGTGGCCCGGATCCACAGGATCGTCAGCCAGCAGGCGGCGGAAGGCCGGGCCATTATCATCTTTGGGGCGGCGGAGCACCCGGAGGTAAAGGGCATAGCGGGCCACGTTCCAGGGGGGCAGGTTTTTATCTTGCGGGATGCGGCGCAGGCGGGCGAGCTTCCGCCCCTCTCCCGGGCCTGCCTGGTATCCCAAACGACAGCGCAGCTGGAAGGCTTTCAGGCTTTGCAGGCAGCTTTATTTGCAAAAATAGAAGAACTTGAATGTTATTGCACAATTTGTCCAACAACGCGCCAGAGACAGGAAGAAGCGGCCGAATTGAGTAAAAAATGTACAAAAATTCTGGTGGTTGGCGGTCATGAAAGCTCGAACACACAAAAGTTAGCGAACGTTTGCAAAAAAAACTGTAAACATGTGCAATCCATTGAGAAAGTTGAAGAAGTTTTGCTTGAAAATATTGCTACAAATGATATAATAGGGGTTGTTGGAGGCGCGTCGACGCCGAATTGGATAATAATGGAGGTTATAACAAGAATGAGCGAACTGGAAAAGACGATGGCTGAAAGCCCCGAAATGGAAAAGGTAGAGGCGGAGGAAGCAGCTACCGTCGAGACGTCCGTGCCGGCCGAGGCCGCTGTAGCGGAGAACGTGGCAGAAGCGCCTGTGGCTGAAGATGCGGCCGAGCCCAGCTTCGAAGAAGCATTCGAAAAGACCCTGGTGCGCATTCGGAATGGTCAAATCATCAAGGGCACTGTGCTTCAAATCGTGAATGGAGAAGTTGGCATTGATATCGGCTATAAGGCGGATGGCTATATCCCGCGTAGCGAATTCTCTACTGACCCCGATGTTGATCCTGCGGATTCCGTAAAGGTGGGCGATGAAATCGAAGTGGAAGTCCTCAAGGTAAACGATGGCGAGGGCAACGTACTCCTTTCCCGCAAAAATGTAGAAAGCAAAAAGCTCTGGGATAGGCTGATGGAGGATGAGGATATCCAAAGCAAGGTCTTCGAGGGCGTGGGCAAGGAAGTTGTCAAGGGCGGCCTTATCGCCACCATCGAGGGCATTCGCGCTTTCATTCCCGCTTCCCAGCTTTCCACCAAGTATGTTGAAAATATCAGCGATTACGTTGGCCAGACTTTAAAGCTCAAGGTCATCGAGGTAGACAAGTCCCGCAAGCGTATCGTAGCTTCCCATAAGGCCGTTATGCTGGAAGAGGCCGAGGCAAAGCGCAAGGAACTCTGGAGCCAGCTGGTTGTGGGCTCCAAGGTAAAGGGCGTTGTTCGCCGGATTACCGACTTTGGCGCCTTTGTAGATATTGGCGGCATCGATGGCCTGGTGCATGTAACCGACGTGGCCTGGGGCCGCGTAAAGCATCCTTCCGATGTCCTCTCCATCGGCCAGGAAATCGAAGTCCTCATCCGGGATGTGGACGTGGAGCGCCAGCGGGTATCCCTGGGTTATAAGCAGCTCCAGCCCAAGCCCTGGACTTTGGCGGATAAGAAATATCCCGTCGGCTCCATTGTAGAGGGCAAGGTAGTGCGCATCGTTCCCTTCGGCGCCTTTGTGGCCCTGGAGCCCACCATCGACGGCCTGATCCATATTTCCCAGGTGGGCGTAAAGCGCATCGAGAAGGTAGAAGATGAAATCAACGTGGGCGATATGGTCCGCTGCAAGGTTCTGGATGTAAACCCCGAAGCCAAGCGCATCAGCCTGAGCCGCCGGGAAGTGATTTTGGAAGAGAATCCCGAAATCGCCGAGCAGCTGGCTGCCGAGCGCGCAGAGCGGGAGCGCATTGCCCAGGAGCGTGCAGAGCAGCGCAATGCTGCCAACGAGGCCCGCGCCCGCCAGCAGCAGGAGCGCAGCGAGCGCAGTGAGCGCGGCGAGCGTTCCGACCGGGCCGACCGTGGCGACCGCGGCGAGCGCCGCGAGCGCCGTCCCCGCCGGGAGGATGCGGATTATGATCTGCCCCCGGTGCAGCAGTCCACCACTTCCCTCGCAGATCTGTTTTCCGGCTTTACTGCCCTGACGGATTCCGAGGAAAAATAAAACCCATAGTATATGCAAAGCCCCTCTTCGGAGGGGCTTTTATTCGTTCGCCGCGCAGTTTTCCCAAGATCAATTTTATCTATTTTCG